>CAZHYF010000278.1:0-3497 GCA_964536635.1 uncultured Rhodospirillaceae bacterium
TAGGAGAGCTCGGCCAGCAAGTCGGCCAGGCGCTGCATGGTCGAGGCAATACCGGTCTCAACACCCATGTCGATGACCTTCTGCAGGTCTTCGGCGCTATCGTACTGCACTTGGCAGACGACCATGGTTCCACCCGCCACCTCGCGAAAGCGCAGGTCTTGGCGGGACATAGGCATGCTCTCGACCATATCGCCCTCTGGATCTGAGAAGCCGTCAAAGCCGGTGTAGCCATCAATTGGCGATATGGCCAGATAGTCCAAACGCGACCAATATTCCTGCCCGTCGGGGGTCACCATGGCATGGTGCCAGTGACCGCCGGGGCGAAAGTCCATGGTCTTGGTCCGCGCCGTCAGCGGGCTAGGCGCATACCAACGATCCAACAATTCGGCCTTGGAATAGCAGTCCCACACCAGAGCGCGGGGCGCAGCAAAGCCGCGCGAGATGGTCATGCTGGCCTGTTCAGGATCGGCCTGGAATTGGAAGGGTTGCAGCGTCATGATTGCGCTCCTGTTTGCAATTCGGTGAGAAGGGAGTCGAGGTTTTGATAGCGGCTCTGCCAAGCGCGGCGCTGCTCAGCAAACCAGGCTTCGCAGGCCGCCAAGCGCTCGGCGTTGAGGCGGCAATGGCGCACCCGGCCTTGCTTGCGGGTTACCACCAAGCCAGCGCCCTCCAGCACCGCGATGTGCTTCATGAAGCTGGGCAGCGCCATGGCGTGGGGGGCCGCGAGCTGGCTGATGCTGGCCTCACCCGCCGCGAGTTGCTGCACAACGGCTCTGCGGGTGGCGTCAGCCAAGGCCTGAAAAGCGGGGTCCAGCGCCCCTTGATAGTTATCCATGCGGCTAACTTTAAGCCAGGCTTTTACTTAGGTCAATAGCTAAGTTTTCACAAAGCAAAATCGTGTCGCTCCAAGCCTTGCGCCGAGCCCGGGCTTCTGCCAGCTTGGCGCCATGACAGATCGCACTTCGCCCGCCCCGACCCTAGCGTTAAGCCCCGGATTGCCGCCCGTTCTGGGCCTTGCTGGCTACAGCGGCTCGGGTAAGACCGAGCTGGTGACCAAGCTGGTGCCAGAGCTGCGGGCGCGTGGCCTGCGGGTCTCGACGCTGAAGCATGCCCATCACAGCTTCGATGTCGATCAACCAGGCAAGGACTCCTTTCGCCACCGCCAGGCGGGCGCTGAGCAGGTGCTCATCGCCTCGGCCCAACGCTGGGTTTTGATGCGCGCGCTGCGCGGCGAACCGGAGCCCGACCTTGCGGCGCTCCTCGCCAAGCTGGACCCCGTAGATCTGGTGCTGGTCGAAGGCTTCAAGCGCGAACCTTTCGCCAAGATCGAGGTGTGGCGCGCAGCGGCGGGCACCCCCAGCCTGTGGCGCGATCCTGGCTTTGCGGCCTCGCTTGTCGCCGTCGCTTCGCCCGACCCCAAACCCGACGACTGCCCCCTGCCCTGGCTGGCGTTGGACGACCCAGCAGACATAGCGGGCTTTATCATGCAGTTAATGGCGGAAACCCATGGTCCAGCTTAGCGACGATTGCTTTGCTTTTGGGGGCCGCTTGTTGCCGCTGGATGAAGCGCAACGGCAACTGGCTCAGCTTGTCCAGGATCTGGGATTGCTCGAGGCCTGCGCGCCTGAGCGCCTGCCGCTGGACCAGGGGCTGGGCCGCAGTTTGGCCACCCCCTTGCGCGCCGAGATCAACGTGCCGCCGTTCGAGAACTCCGCCGTTGATGGCTATGCCGTCGCTTGGGACGATCTGGCAGGCGGCGCAGGCCGCGCCCAGGTTGTCGGACGCGCGGCGGCAGGCCACCCCTACGTCGGCACGCGCAGCGCTGGCCAGGCGGTGCAGGTCTTCACGGGCGCTCCGCTGCCCCAGGGCTGCGATACGGTCTTCATGCAAGAAGATGTTGAGCGCGCGGGCGACCTGCTGACCCTACCCGCGGGGCTCAAGCGCGGTGCCAACACCCGCCAAGCGGGCGAAGATCTGGCCAAAGGGTCCGTGGTAGTGCCCGCGGGCAAGGCCTTGAGCGCTGGCGACCTGGGGCTTGCCGCCAGCCTGGGTGAGCGCGCGTTGGACTTGACGCCAGAACCCTCAGCGGTGGTGTTCTCCTCTGGTGATGAGGTGATCGCAGCGGGCCAGCCGTTGGCACCAGGCCAGCTCTATGACGCCAATACCTGCCTGCTGGGCGCCACCCTACAAGCCCAGGGCTGGCGGGTGACCTGCGGGGGCATTTTGCCCGACAACCGCCCCGCCCTCAGCGAAGCGCTGAGCACGGCTGCCAGCCAACACCGCATCATCGTCACCAGCGGCGGCGTTTCCACCGGTGAAGAGGACCACATGCGCGCGGTCGTGGAAGCCCTGGGCGAACTGGCGCTGTGGCGGATCGCAATTAAGCCCGGCCGCCCGGTCGCGCTGGGGCGGATCGGCCAGTCCTTGGTCGTGGGTTTGCCGGGCAATCCGGTTGCGGCCTATGTCGGCTATTTGGCGGTACTGCGCCCCCTGTTTCACCTGTTGCAGGGCCGCGCAGCGCCGCCGCTGCCCAGCATCGCGGCCCGCGCCACCTTCGATTACAAGAAGAAGACCGGGCGGCGCGAATTTGTCCGCGCCCGCTGCCAACTGGACGGCCAAGCGCTTCCCCCGGTGGAGAAATTCCACAAGGAGGGCGCGGGCATGCTGTCAGGGCTGGCCTGGGCCAATGGCCTGGTTATATTGGGTGAGGATGTCACCCAGGTGCGCCCGGGTGATACCCTCGCCTTCACCCCCTTTGACCTCATACGCTAGAGGCTGCTTGCTATGATTACCCTGCTCTATTTCGCCTGGGTCCGCAGCGACATTGGCCAGGACCAGGAGAGGCTGGACACTCAGGCTGGCACGCTCGCCGACTTGCTGGAGGAGCTGCGCGCACGCTCGCCAGGGCACGCCAAGGCGCTGGCCGAGCCCGAGCGGCTGCGCTTTGCGGTCAACCAGACCTTTGTCGAGCTGGACAGTCCCATCCGCGACGGCGATGAAGTCGCGATTTTCCCGCCCATGACCGGAGGCTAGAGCGCTGTGATCCGCGTGCAAGCAGAAGACTTTGACCTGGGCGCCGAGCTGGCCGCACTGCGCGCCGGGCGCCAGGACATCGGCGCCATAGCCAGCTTCGTCGGCCTGGTGCGCGAATTGGCGCCGCATGGCTCCGGCGATCAGTCCATGACCCTCGAACATTATCCTGGCATGACCGAAAAAATGCTGGCCGAGATCGAGGCCGAAGCCCAGAAGCGCTGGCCCCTGCAAGCCAGCTTGATCATCCACCGCTATGGCCGCTTGCTGCCCGGCGATCAAATCGTGCTGGTGGCCTGTGCCTCACCGCACCGCCAGGCCGCTTTCGAAGCCTGCCAGTTCTTGATGGATTGGCTCAAGACCAAGGCCCCCTTCTGGAAGCTGGAGCAGGTGGCTGGCCAAGGCCAGTGGGTCGATGCCCGCGAAAGCGACGAAGCTGCCGCACAGCGCTGGCAGCAAAACTAGAG
>CAZHYF010000279.1:0-3484 GCA_964536635.1 uncultured Rhodospirillaceae bacterium
CTAGCTGTCACTGGCGGCAACAAAAAAAGGCTAGAGCGTCGCGCGCCCTAGCCTTTTTGCATGGTGATCGCAGTAGCGATTAGCCAGCGATGTCAGCTTCAGAGAAGAACTGAGCGATTTCGATCTTGGCGTTCTCTTCAGAATCTGAACCGTGGACAGAGTTCTCACCGATTGACTGCGCGTAAAGCTTACGAACGGTGCCGTCGGCTGCTTCTGCCGGGTTGGTGGCGCCCATAACTTCGCGGTGCTTGGCAACCGCGTTTTCGCCTTCCAGAACCTGGACGACAACCGGGCCAGAGGTCATGAATTCAACCAGCTCGCCATAGAAGGGACGCTCAGCGTGCACAGCGTAAAAGCGCTTTGCTTGCTCGTCGGTCATGCGAATGCGGCGCTGGCCAACGATGCGCAGGCCGGCATCTTCGAAAACGGCGTTGATTTTGCCGGTCAGGTTACGCGCAGTTGCGTCGGGCTTGATGATAGAAAAAGTGCGCTGGATAGCCATGTCTTCGTCCTCAGATTTTGGGGCGGCGGGCCAAGGGCGCACCGCAATTGTAACTCGCCGCGAGCGCTAGCACTAAGCGCGCAGCGGTTCAATGCCTTTATCTGCATGCCAGCCCTGCAACGCGCGACAGGCCACTCAACAAGCCGGCCCAACAGACCGCTCAACAGGCCGCCCAACAAACTGCTAAGAGAATTGAGCTGGACGGCAAGGCCTGCTAAAGCCTGGCGATGCTCCAGATTTCTTCGATTGCCTACACCATCTCAGGCCGCCCGATCTTCAAAGACGCGTCGGCCTCGATCAATGCTGGCCATAAGGTTGGCCTGGTCGGCAGCAACGGCATTGGCAAATCGACCCTCTTCCGCCTGATCTTGAACCCCGAGCTGCTCGACGGGGGTGAGATCTTCGTCCCGCCGCGCTGGCGTGTGGGCATGACCAGCCAGGAGGCCCCCGGCGGCCCTGAACGCTTGGTCGATGTGGTGCTGGCTGCCGACACCGAGCGCGCCGCCCTGTTGGCCGAAGAAGAAGCCTGCCAGCAGCCCGAGCGCCTGGCCGAGATCCACGCGCGCCTCACCGACATTGACGCCCACTCGGCGCCTGCGCGCGCGGCGCAAATCTTGGCAGGCTTGGGCTTTGATGAAGAGGCGCAGCAACGACCCTGCTCGGATTATTCCGGCGGCTGGCGCATGCGCGTTGCCCTGGCGGCGCTGCTGTTTACTCAACCCGACCTGCTGCTGCTGGACGAGCCCACCAACCACCTGGACCTGGAAGCCGCGCTGTGGCTTGAGCAGTATATCCGCAAATATCCCGGCACGGTGCTGTTGATCTCGCACGATCGCGGCCTGCTGAACCGCACCGTGGGCGAGATCCTGCACGTCGAAAACCTGCGCCTCAACGCCTATTCCGGCAACTATGACCGCTTCGAGCGTGTGCGCCGCGAGCGCATGGCGCTGCAAGCCAAGGCGCGTGATCGCCAGTTGGCCGAACGCGAACGCATCCAAGCCTTCATCACCCGGTTTCGCGCCAAGGCCTCCAAGGCCCGCCAGGCTCAATCGCGGGTCAAGATGCTGGAGCGCATGGAGCCCATCGCGGCAGTCAGCCAAGATAGCAGCTCGACCTTTATCTTTCCGACGCCCGACAGCCTCAGTTCACCGCTCTACACCATGGATGATGTCAGCATTGGCTACAACGATACGCCGGTTCTGAAAAAGCTGAACCTGCGGCTGGATTCCGATGATCGCATTGCCCTGCTGGGCGCCAACGGGAACGGCAAATCGACCCTCATTAAGCTGCTGGCTTCTGAGCTGCGCGCGATGAGCGGCCTGGTGCAGAAGTCGAAGAAGCTGAAAGTGGGCTACTTCGCCCAGCACCAAGGCGACGCGCTGGACCTGAACATCACCGCCTTGGAGACCATGAAGCGGCTCTGCCCGCGCGACGTGGAAGAAAAGCTGCGCAGTCACCTGGCGGGCTTCGGCTTTGATGCTGTGCGCGCCGAGACCAAGATCGGTAAGCTGTCGGGCGGCGAGAAGGCGCGGCTGTTGTTCGCGATTATCTCGCGCGAGGCGCCCCACATCTTGCTGCTGGACGAGCCCACGAACCACCTGGACATCGACGGCCGCCAAGCGCTGGTGCAGGCGATCAACGCCTATGACGGCGCGGTGGTGATGGTCTCGCACGACCCGCACCTGATCGAAGCCACCGCCGACCGGTTGTGGCTGGTGCACGGCGGGCGCGCGCAGCCCTTCGACGGCGACATGGAAGACTACCGCAAGTTCCTGGTCACCCAGCGCCGCGAGCAACAGCGCGCTAAGGCTCCGGCGCGGACCGGCAAGGCCAACGACGATGAAGGCGGCGACAAGGCGAGCCTGAGCGCCGCCGACCGCCAGGCCCAGCGCCGCGCTGCCGCCGACCAGCGCAAGGCTCTAGCGCCCCTGAAGAAAGATTTGGAGCGCTGCGAAGCCAAGGTCGAGCGCCTCACGGCCCAGCGGGGCGAGTTGGAGGCCAAGTTGCAGGATCCTGCCCTGTACGAACAGGCCGACCAGTCCAAGGCCATCGCCTTGCAAAAGCAGGTCGGCGAGCTGAGCGAGGCCCTGGAGGCCGCTGAACTGGCCTGGATGGAGGCGCTGGAAGTCTATGAGGGCGCCCAAGAAGCAGCTCAGGAAGCCGCGTGATGACTACGTCCAGGAGACCCGATGCTGGGAGCCGCAACACCGCCGAGCTGATCGTCATTGAAGGTGGCGACGGCGCGGGCAAACAGACCCAATCGCTAGCCCTGGTGGACCGGTTGCAAGGCGCGGGCTATCGCGCCGAGCGGATCGCCTTCCCGCGCTATGAGACCAACATCGCAGGCGGCATCATCGCCCGCATGCTGAAAGGCGAATTCGGGAGCGTCGGCGCGCTGGCGCCCGAGATCCGCATGTTGATGTTTGCCGCTGACCGCTTTGAGACCCTGCCCGAACTCACCCGCGCCATGGCTGAGAACGAGGTGGTGGTGATCGACCGCTATGTGGCCTCGAACGCGGTCTATCAGGGCGCGTTTTTGCCCGATGCCGCCTTTGACGACTTTGCCGCCCAGGTCTTAGACTTCGAATTCAAGCTGCTGCCGCGCCCGGATCTGGCGGTGTTTTTAAACGCTGCGCCCGAAGCCTCACGCTCCATGGCCGAGGCCCGGGCCGAGCTGGATGCCTTCGAGGCCAACCGCGACCTGCAAACCGCCGTCGGCCTGCGCTATGCTCGCCTCATGGCGCTGGGACTGGGCGGGCCCTGGGCGCAGGTGCAGGTCATGGCCGAGAGCGGCGGCTATCGCGCCATAGAGGCCATCGCCGCTGACGTGTGGCAGGCCGCAAAAAGCGCTTGTGGTTTAAACTAATTTCAAGTTAGAGAATAGCGTCACCACACCATAAAAGGCGGCGCGCATGACGGACTGGTTCTCTTGGCTTCAGGCTTATCTGTTGGGCGCGCTCAGCGATCCTTTGCGCCTTGTAC
>CAZHYF010000280.1:0-1856 GCA_964536635.1 uncultured Rhodospirillaceae bacterium
GCCGACACACGGATTTTCAATCCGTTGCTCTACCAACTGAGCTATCCCGGCATCCTGCGGACGCAGCGCATCGTTGCGTCGTGAGCCCCGCTTATAGAAAAGCGCCCAACGGCTGTCTACTTCTTTTTTCTGAGCCGTAGCGAAAGTTTTTAGAGCTGGTTTGGGGACCGCTGGGCAGGCCCACTTGTATCACATTTCCGTCAGGCGAAATCATCGGCAACTTTTTCCTGACGCGGGAAATTTGCTCGTGTAAACCTTGCTGGCATCGTCTGCGATCACCCTGCGCCCTGACGCGAAAGTCAGGCGCCGAAGCAACGATTTGTCGTGCCAGGAGACCTTCATGCTGACCCTTGATTACTATTTCACATTGATCTCGCCTTTCAGCTTCATGGGGCACAATCGCTTGCGTGCGCTGGTGGAACCTTTTGACATCAAGTTGAACTACAAACCCATGCGCTTGGGGCAGGTGTTTGAGCAAACCGGCGGCCTGCCGCCCGCCAAGCGTCATCCCAGCCGCCAAGATTGGCGCATGTCCGAACTGGAGCGTTGGTCCAAGCACATGGCGACGCCTATCGTCTTTCGCCCCAGCTTCTTTCCGGCCAACGATGCGGTCGCCAATGCCGTGGTTGGCTTGCTCGGCCTGGAGGATGCCAAATTGGCTGGAGAGGTGGCGCAGGCCTTCCATGCTCTGGTCTGGCAGCAGGAAGGCAATATCGCCGATGAGGCTGCTGTCGCGCAGGTTTTGGCTCAATTTGGTTTGGCTGCGGGCGAATGGCTCGAGCGTGCCAAAGGCGAGGGTTCGGAGCTGTTGGACCGTAACACGCAAGAGGCCTTGGATCGCGGCGTGTTCGGCGCGCCGACCTATGTCTTGGGACAGGAGCTGTTTTGGGGCCAAGACCGGCTGGACTTCTTGCAGGAAGCGGTCCAGCGTGCGGTTTCGAACGCTTTGGCCCGGCGGGTGAGCGAGGCCAAGCCGACGGCCTAATGCGGCCCAGCGCCCACCCCTATGGCCCATGGCCGGCCCCATCACATGCAAAAAATGCGGTGAGCAAACGCTTGCAATAGGCCAATCCTAGGATGATGAATGGGCAAACAACCAGGGGTGGCGCAGGCATTGGCTCGACGAGCAATCAGGGCGGCACCGCGGATACCGCTCGAACGGAGGCCCTATGAGTTTGGATCAAGACGCTGTCGTTGTCGTGGTCTTTGATGCCTATGGAACCTTGCTGGATGTCCATTCGGCCATCAACAGCCAGCGGGATTTGTTGGGCGATGACGCTCAGTCCATCTCGGACCTGTGGCGGCAAAAGCAGCTCGAATATTCCTGGCTCGTTGGCCTGCGCGGCGATTACCGTGACTTTTGGGCGTTGACCGAAATGGCGCTGTCCTACGCCTTCAAGGCGCACGACCTGGAAACCGACACCCCCTTGTTCCAGCATCTGTTGGACGTCTACTGGCGGCTCAGCCCCTATGACGATGCCTTGTCTTGCTTGACCTGGCTGAAGGAGCAGGGCTTCAAAACCGCCATCTTGTCCAACGGCAGCCCGGACATGCTGCGCGCAGCGGTCGAAAGCGCGGGCATTTCCAGCCAACTCGACAAGCTGCTGTCGGTCGATGAGCTGAAGACCTTCAAGCCGACGCCCGAGGTCTATGAAATGGTCTTGAGCAATTTCGGCGTTGAAAAGAATGAAGTCTTGTTCATTTCGTCCAACACTTGGGATGCCGCGGCGGCCAAGGCCTTTGGCTTCCAGGTGGCTTGGCTCAACCGTAGCCAAGCCGGCCAGCTCGATGAGCTGCCTGGGACGCCCGATGTAGAGGTGTCCGACCTCGACAAGCTGCCCGATCTGCTGTTCTGA
>CAZHYF010000280.1:1956-3420 GCA_964536635.1 uncultured Rhodospirillaceae bacterium
CTGCTGGCGGACCTGGAGGCGGACTTTGCCGGGCCGCTTGCGGGCGTCGAGGCCGGTTTGGTCTGGGCGCAGGGGCTGAGCCAGGCGGGCCACGACTTGCGCTATCTGGCTCTGGCCTCCTGTGATGCGCCCTTTTTGCCACAGGATTTGGTTACGCGCTTGGCGGCCGCGCTGGTGGCTCAGCCTGAGGCAAAAATCGCCATGGCCGTCAGCAAAGATCGTCGCCATCCGGTCTTTTCGCTCTGGTCCTTAGAGCTGCTGGCACCCTTGTCGGCCGCTCTGCGCTCGGGCACCCGCAAGGTTGAGGCCTTCACCGAACCCCAGGGCGTAGCCTTGGTGCCCTGGTCGCCAGAGGCCGGAGCTGGTGGCGCGCAAGTGGACCCCTTCTTTAACATCAATCGCCCCGATGACTTGGCGGAGGCCGAGCGGCTCTTGAGCGCCTAAGGGGGCTTCTGATGGGGCTTTTGGCGACCCGCTACGGGCTTGACAAGTGATGTAGATCTATATACTTAATATATTAATTAATTAGATCGTAATAAGATCGCATCCGGAGGACACCGCGCACATGACCCGCTTTTCAGCAACGCTGCCTATGATGCTGAACGCCACGTTGGACGCGGTCATGCCTGCCTACCGCGAGCTGTTCGCGCGCTACCAGCTCACCGAGCAGCAGTGGCGCATCTTGCGGGTGCTGTGGGAAGATCACCGCCTGCCGACCGCCGAGCTGGCCAAGCGCACCTTGCTGCCAGCGCCCTCGCTGGTTGGCATCCTGGACCGGCTGGAAAAGAAGGGTCTGGTAGAGCGCCTGCGTTCGTCAGAAGACCGCCGCGTGGTCTGCGTTGTCCCCACCCAAGCAGGCCAGGCGCTGGAGCTGGAAATCCGCCCGCAGGTGGCCGCCATCCATCAAGACATCAGCCAACGCGTTAGCGCTCAGGAATGGGCGGCGCTCAGCCAGATCCTGATCAAACTTCAGGACCCGCGACGCTCGGGCAGGCACGACACAAACACAAACACAAGCTCAGACCACAAGGTTCTGGCAACAACGAAGTAGACACACGCGAGGACACAAATCCATGTACAAACCGCAATCATTGCTCATGTTTGACGCCGACAAGGGCGTTTTTGCCAGTCATGCAGGCGATACAGGCACCGGCATTCGCACCGGCGCGCAGTACCTGGCGGGGCTGCGCGACGACCGCCAGGTCTGGATGGAGGGCCAGCAGGTCAAGGACGTGACGGCTCAGCCCGGCTTGATGCGCTGCGCGGCCACCATGGCCTCCTTTTTGGATCTTCAGCACGACGACGCCTACAAAGACACCGTGACCTATGAGGACAGCGACGGCCACCGCATCGCGACCGCTTTCCTGCCGCCCAAGTCAAAAGAGGACGTGGCCCAGCGCGGCCGGGCTTACTACGAGTGGGCCACCTGGTCGAACGGCATGTTTGGCCGCACGCCGGACTACA
>CAZHYF010000281.1:0-3417 GCA_964536635.1 uncultured Rhodospirillaceae bacterium
TCCAACTTGATGCCCAGGTCTTCAGAGATGACCTGACCGTTGGTCAGAATAGCGATGTCTTCCAACATAGCCTTGCGGCGATCGCCGAAGCCAGGTGCCTTGACAGCAGCCACTTTCAGGCCAGCGCGCAGACGGTTGACAACCAGGGTCGCCAGGGCTTCGCCCTCAACGTCTTCAGCGATGATCAGCAGCGGGCGAGAAGACTGAACAACCGCTTCCAAAACCGGCAGCATAGCTTGCAGGTTTGACAGCTTCTTCTCGTGCAGCAGGATGTAGGGGTTTTCCAGCTCAGCAACCATCTTCTCAGAGTTGGTCACGAAGTAAGGAGACAGGTAGCCACGGTCGAACTGCATGCCTTCAACGACTTCCAGCTCGGTTTCCAAAGCTTTAGCTTCTTCAACGGTGATAACGCCGTTGTTGCCAACTTTTTCCATCGCTTGCGCGATCATTTGGCCGATTTCCAGCTCGCCGTTAGCAGAGATAGTGCCAACCTGAGCGACTTCGTCGTTGGTGTTGATGACTTTGGACAGGCTGCCCAGTTTCGCAACAACCTGCTCAACGGCCATGTCGATGCCGCGCTTCAGGTCCATGGGGTTCATGCCTGCTGCAACGGACTTGGCGCCTTCTTTAACGATGGCTTGAGCCAGAACGGTCGCAGTGGTGGTGCCGTCGCCGCCAACGTCGTTGGTCTTCGAGGCAACTTCTTTCACCATCTGAGCGCCCATGTTCTCGAACTTGTCTTCCAGCTCGATTTCCTTGGCGACAGACACACCGTCCTTGGTGACGCGCGGAGCGCCGAACGACTTGTCCAGAACAACGTTACGGCCTTTGGGGCCCAGGGTTACCTTGACGGCGTTTGCCAGAGTGTCAACGCCGGCCAGCATGCGTGAACGGGCATCGGTGCCGAACTTTACGTCTTTAGCTGCCATTGTGCTTCTTCCTTAGTATATCGGGGATTAGAGATGAGGGATCAAAGGCGCTTAGCCTTCGATGACCGCCATGATCTCGTTTTCTTTCATCATCAGCAGCTCTTGGCCGCCAACCTTGACTTCGGTGCCGTTCCACTTACCGAACAGAACCTTGTCGCCAACTTTGACGTCCAGAGGAACCAACTGGCCAGCTTCGTTGCGTGAGCCTGAGCCAACCGCTACAACTTCGCCTTCCATCGGCTTTTCCTTGGCGGTATCGGGAATGATGATGCCGCCAGCGGTCTTTTCCTCTGAATCGGTGCGCTTAATCAGCACTCGATCGTGCAGGGGACGGAGTTTCATGTCGTGATCTCCTGAAGTGACATGTTTAATCTATAAAGATGATCGCCTTGGGCTGCTTGGGCCCGGTGCGCGAGCGCCTGTTAGCACTCTGCCGCGGCGAGTGCCAAGCATGTAACGAGGGGGCGTGGCAAGTTCAAGGCCTGATTGCCAAAAAATGTGATGAAATTTTAGAGTCTGTGGCCAGCCCGCGCCAAAGGCTGGGGTGCGCACACTCAACTTCCCGGCCAGGCTTTTTGACGGTCCGGCGATAATTTTCTATTTACACCATTGCTGAGCGTGACTATGTGTGATCAACCCCATCACACTAAAGTAGTTCAGACATGACCTTTCTTTTACGCCGCGTCTGCGGGTGCCTTCTCGGCCTGGCAGCAGTCCTTGCCCCCATAGCTGCGACCGCGCACCCCTTGGTCGAAAATAAAGCGAAGATTGCAGCGCTGTATCAGGCTTGCCGCGATCAGTTCCCCAAAGGTCCGCAGCAAAGTTTGCTCGACGTCATTGGCCAGGCCAACGCGCTCGCCCCGGAGAAGCTCGACAAACTGCCCTATTCGGCCAAGTCGGCCTTGCGCGATTTTATCTACCGCCAAGATTTTCCCTTGGCTGGCTGGCGTATCGTTGCAAGGTCACCGATCTTCGCAGAGCTGGAAGATGATATGCCAGCCCTCGCTCTGATACTCGACGGGGATTTGGAAGGCGCCCTGCGGGCCATTGGTCAAGATGAGGAGGACTTGAGCCGCAGCGTTGCTGCCACCCGCGCATTTCTCCTCGTCAACAAGATGGGACCGGATGCCTTGCTTGCGGCCGTGCCGCTCGCCGTGTCCGTTGATGAGCTGACCAATCTCAACGACAGCAAGTTCGGCGGTGTCGGCCCCGAAATTATTGCATCGATCTTCCTAAATTTCGCTGCTTACGGCGCGGCTGATCAGGCCGAGCGGGCCTACGCGCAACTCCAGGACCCCGTTCATCGCCACTACGCCTTTGCCGCCCTGTCCGGCATGCGCGGTGATCTGGATGGGTTCTTTGCCGAATTTCAGGCAACGCAGGAAACCGGTTACCGCGAGAAGGAACGTATGTGGGAGGTCTTGCAAGGCAGCCTCGCCCTGCGCAATGACCTAGAAAACCTGATTACCGCGCGCCATCGCATCGATGCCTTGACCCGTAATGATCCGTCTTTTTCAGCGTCTTGGCTGGACTACGACACCTTGATCGTCGCGCAAGGCTTGGATGCTGCGCTGGCGCTGGCCCATGCCCACGACTACCAGGGGCTGGACAAGGATAGCGCGACCCTGGTGATGAAGGAGCTCGCCAAATTCGGCCGCTTGGAAGAGTTCAGAGACGCTACCATACGCTTGTTCGTGGCAGCCTTCAGCAGCGACCACCCCTTTGCCCGCCATGCCCACTTCATGCACAACCCAGGCCTGCCGGTGGCCAGCGCCGCTGCGGTGGGCATGCAACTCGCGATGAAAATTCAGGCCTTTGACTATACGCTTGATGCTCTGCCGACCGGCGCCAGTTCCGACCTCCGGTTTGGTGGGATTTCTAGCCAGGAGTTTGATTTTGCAGCAGCGCTGGCGACCTTGGACACCCAAGCCGAGCGCAACGCTGCCCAAGCCCTGATCGAAGCCTGGGCCCAGACGCCCCCCGCAAAGGCTTACTTCCAACCCGAAGGGGGCAACCAGGGCAGCAACGACCCCGACATGCAAGCGACCTTCTTTGCTTTGGTCTACATGGCACTTGAAGCCTACGACGACTTGGACGACCTATTGGTCGCCAATCCAGAGCTGCGCAAACACCTGCCGGAAGATCTCAGTTCAATGCATCCAGAATTGCGGGAGCACGGCCTGATTGCACAATACCGCTTTGATGAACTGCTTGACCTCAAGCTGCCAACGATCCCAGACCAAGACCGCGCGGCATTCATGGTCGCGCACAATGCCATCATGCTCAACACAGCCTTGTCAGACTGCTTCCCGCTGAGCGCCACCAAGTACGGGCTTTAAGTAAGGCCACAAAAAAGCGCCCGCCCCAGCAAGGGCGCAGGCGCAGGCGGGCATGTTGGGCCTGGCGATGCAGTGGCACCAGGCACAGACGAGGAGGCAGCGGCTTGGGGCGGCGGCCTGGGGCGGCTATTTGGGACGGCGATTTGGCA
>CAZHYF010000282.1:0-3381 GCA_964536635.1 uncultured Rhodospirillaceae bacterium
TGGTATCAACGCCGATCGAGCCGCCACCGCGGTAGTTTTCCCAGGTGATGCCGCCGAACTCGAACGAGCCCCAAGACCCGCCAGCACCATTGCCGACATAGGCCGAGCGCAGGTTGGCCGCTGCCTCGTGGTTCTTGTAGGTCTCGCGCACCTCGACATGCGCCAGAAGGTCGTCGAAGAAGGCGTCGCCGCAGAAGGCATGAACGCCCGTAAAGGGCAGGCCGTCCAGGGTGTTGCCCATAGAGCGGACAACGGCCGCGCAGGCTTTGCGCAGCGCGCCTTCGGCGGGCGTCGCATTGTCCAGATCGAAGTCGATCTCAGCAGGCATGGCCTCGGAGAACTCGGTGGCATAGTTGTAGAGCACCGTACCGTCGGCATCGAGCAGGTTGCCCGTCTTGATGACGTTGAGGCGGTGGTACTCCTCGGTCAAGGCGAAGTCCTGCGAGTGAACCGCCGCCTTGCTGGCCACCTTGCCAATGATGGTCTCCAAGGCTGTCTCAGAGCCAAAGGCGCGCACGGCCTGTACCTCGTCGGCATAGACCGCATCTTCACGCTGGAAGTGCGGGACGCTCAGCATGCGCATGGCACGCTTTGCCATATCGCGGGTCTGGCCCGGTGCGCCGCGCGGAGACGAGGGCACCAGGACCAGGCCGTCTTTGTCGGCCTTCTCGATCGCGATGGTGGTAACGTCAACGCTCGACGACGTGAAGAGACCAAGCTGGCCAATGCGTGAGGGCACGTAGGCCACCTCGCGCATGGCTTCGGTCATGCGCATGACGCTAAAGGCGTCGTTCTCAAAGATGTTCATAGGCATGGGGGAATGTCCTTATGTTAGCGCCGCTTAGCGAACGATGATGCCAAGGGCCGCGAGATCAGCGTTGGCGGCCGCCTTTTCAGCGTCCAGATCGCGGTCTGCGTGATAGGTCAGGATGTCGCCTTTCAGCTCGGCGTCGCGCACGATGGCGGAGACATCGACGTCGGCCGACGTGGCATCGCAGCCGTACAAACAGACGGCTGCCGCAGTCTCAGACCCGTCGGCCGCGCCGACCGCCGAGGCGATGTATTTGCCGCTGGCGGTTACTTTGCCCAGCACGGTGCCGGGCGCGATGATGCCAGCGCCGCTGGCAATGGTGATGGCTTCGCGTGAGCGCTGGCCGGTGGCTTCGGTGAGCAAGAACTCACCGGGGTGACGCCCTTCGGTAAGAGTTGGCATGGGTAAAACTCCAAATTTTTCTGATTAACGAGCAGCGTTAAGTGCGAACGCCGATGTTGGCATTGGCCTGATGGACCGCCTTGCCCCAAAGGCTGGCGACCGCCTGGCCCTGGCTCTGCTGAGGCTGATCATCGCCCCCGAAACCGCCCTCACCGCTCACGCGCTGTCCAAAGGAGGCAGCGGCCAGGTCAGCCTTGGGCGCAACCGCCAGAACCTTGATGGCGTCTTCAGCCTTCATGTCGGTATCGAGCGCCATGGTCATAGCTTGGGCCTCACGGCCCTGGGCTTCCTCGGCCTGCAAAATGGCTTTGATGCGCGCAGAGGCCTCGGCCTTACCGGCCGCCACGCCTTCTGCGCGTGCGGCGTCGAGGGCCGCCTGGTGCATTGATTGGTTTTCCCCACCATTTTGAGCCTGGGGGGCATCGGCTTGGTTTGTCTTGCTCATAGCAAAACCGCTCCTGTTGCTTGTGGCCCCTGGGGCCGGTTGGGAGATAAGAGTGAGCAGCTCGTCGAGGCTGGCCATGCGGTCGGCAAGGCCGATATCGATCGCCTCTTGGCCCATGAAGGTGCGCGCCTCGGTCGCCCGGATTTGGGCAGCGCTCATGCGCCCTGCCCGCCCTTGGGCCACCAGGCCAACGAACTGCTCATAAAACTTGCCGACCTGGTCTTGCAGATCGGCGCGAACCGCCTCAGACAGCGGCTCAAAGGGGTTACCATCGACCTTATTGGCCCCGGCGTGGATCAGCGTCGGCTTGATACCCGCATCGGCCAGCTCGCCTGAATGGTCCAGGTGGAGCAAAACCACGCCAATCGAGCCCACAATCGATGAGGGCGAGACGATGATCTCGCGCGCCGCCGAAGCGATGCCGTAAGCAGCAGAAGCCGCCACATCGTTGACGAAGGCGTAGACCGGCTTGGTCTGGTCGATCTTGGCGATAAGATTGGCCAGGGCATACATGCCCGTGGCCTCCCCGCCGCCGCTGTCGAGATCTAAGACGATGGCAGAAACGCTTGGGTCGCCCGCTGCCTCGCGCAGCTGGGCGGCCAGGCCCTCGTAGGAGACCAGGCCAGAGCTGGCGCCAATCCAGGCACCTCGATTGACCAAGGAGCCCACGATTGGAATGATGGCCGTCCCGTCATGCATGGCCATGCTGGCCCGGCTGCCGTCCTCACGGATAGGACTGCCGACAAACCGGTTGGCCTCTGGCGCGCTCAGATCGATACTGCCAAGGCCAATGCGCCCCTGCAGGGCCTGCAAGATGACCTCGGCCTTATCGGGGTGCAGCAAAAGCGGGCGGTTTAAGACCCTCTCTGCGATATGGGTTAGGGTGTGGCTCATAAGCGCCCTCCGGCTCGAAGCGCATGGCGGCGCGGGCGTAGGCCCTGCGCCTTGGCGCACTTTTCTTCAAAGCCCCGAATGACCGCCAGAAGGCGATCGGGCTGGGCCTTGTGGTAGGTAACAGACCGCTCAACGCCGGACGTCCCGGCCTTGAAGGTCACGATCATGGCCCCTTGGCCCGCAATCAGGTCGTAGTAGACCTGGCGCAGAGCCGTAGCAGCGGCGCAGGGATCGCTTTCATCAATGGTCAAAGCCACTAGACGGCCTCCTCGATTGCAGGGCTGCTCTCCTCGTCGTCCAGGCCGTCACCAGCATCAACTAGGCCACCGCCAGCAGCCCCCATGACCTGGGGCTCTGGCAGGCCGTATTCGGCCCGCATGGCGGCCTCTTGAGCCAGCTGCTGGTAGACATCATCCACATCGGCCCCGATATCGTTGCAGATCATGGCGTCAGACATGACGCCCATGCGCCGCCAGATTTCGTGGGCCTTGGCCTTTTTGAGATCATCAGCGGTCGGGCGCGGATCCCCGCGCCATTCCGCCCGGCAAGCCGCGGTGCGGTTGGCCAAAAAGCCATTCAGGCCGCCGGGAAACTCTATGCCGCCGGTCGCAATTTCCTCTTCCAGCCAGGCCTCATAGATGGGCTGGCAGAAGGGCGCGACGATGGCCTGGCGCCGGGCCTTGGTGATAGCGAATATCTCTGTCGTAGCGGCCTGCAAGGAGCTGTAGGTGGCCCCCACGCTATCGCCGGTGGCACTCTCGTAGGTCAGGCCCAGGCAGCGCGCCAGCTCACGCAGCAGGTGCATGGAGAAGTCTTTGTAATCCGAGCT
>CAZHYF010000283.1:0-1576 GCA_964536635.1 uncultured Rhodospirillaceae bacterium
ACACGCGGGCGATCAGAAAGGCCAGCTCCAGCGAGGGCGCGTACTTGGCGTTTTCTATCGCCACGATGGTTTGACGCGTCACCCCGACGGCTTCCGCCAGGGCCTTTTGCGACATCTCGTCGGCCTCAAAGCGTAGGCGGCGGATCTGGTTGGCGATGGGCGTTTTCGCGGCCATGACTAGGCCCCCAGGCGGTAGAGCGCCAGCTTGAAGGCCACCGCAAAGACCTGGCTGGCGGCCAGAGCGAAGAACAGCGCCATGATCGCGCCCAGGGGCTGAAGCCAGCCAAAGGCCAGACCCGCCAGCACCGCCAGGAATGCCAGACCAAAGGCGACGGAGCCCGCCTGCATCGACTTTAGCTCCATCAGCTGGTCGCGCTCGTCGCTGAGCGTCGGTTGCGCCTCGCCGCTGATGATGGCGTAGAGGATGGAGCCGCCGATCTCCAAAACGATGGCGAGCAGGATGGCGATCGCCACCACCGCCAGAGCGGCTTGGGCAAAGCTGCGCATGGCCTCGCCGGTGTCCAGACCGGCCCAGGCGATCTGGCTCTTGAGGTAGACCGCAAAGCCCGCATAGAGCGGCAGCCAGGTCAACAAAGCGATGAGGGAACGGAGTTCAGATTGGGACATGAGGGGTCTCCTTGTTTGTCTCTTGTGTCGTGTCTGTGTGACGTCATGTATGCTTTGAGTTACTCAATGTCAAATATATTTTACACTGAGTATGAAAAACTCGACACACCTTGACCCAAGGCGAGCGGCGTGCTGATCTTGGGCTCAGCCTTCAAGGAGTGCCGTGATGATCTCTGCCCCCGCCCTGTTGCCGCAAGTGGCGAGCCTGGCTGAAGCGCTGACGTCAGTGGGCCTGAGCCTGGGCGGGCGACGCCTGCTGGATGTGGGCTGCGGCAGCGGCGCCAGCCTGGCAGCGCTGGAGGCCATCGGGGCGCTGAACCCGATTGGCATCGACCCCCGCTTGCCAGATCTGCCACCAGGCCAGGGCTGGGCGGCGCGGCTGGCTCCAGGTGACGGTGCGGCGCTGGCCTTTGCTGAGGCCAGCTTTGATGCGCTGGTCTTTTTCTTTTCGCTGCACCACATCCCCCAGCCCGCGCGCGCCCTGAGCGAGGCGGCGCGGGTGCTCCGGCCGGGCGGTTTGGCCTGCTTCGTCGAGCCGATTGCCGAAGGCAGCATGTACAATCTGGAGCGCTGGATCGACGACGAAGCCGATGTGCGGGCAGAGGCGCAAGCGGTGCTGGATCAGGCCGTGGATCGTGGCCCCTGGCACCAGGTCTTGAGCTGGCGCTATGAGCAGATCGAGCCCTACCAGGCGTTGGCGACCTTCGTTGAGGAGATGCTGGCGGTCGACGGCGCTTTGGCCAAAGACCGCGCCGCGCGGGTTCAACGCCACGCCAGCCAGCTTGAAGCAGCCTTTGCCGCCGTGCCAGAAGGGCGCTTTCAACAAGCATACCTGCTGCGCGTTTTGCAGCGGTGCGCGTGCTAGAGTAAGGATCAAGGAATTGCAGGCGTTGCACATAATCTAGCTCTTTGATTTGTCCGCAAAGTCACCTGCGCTCTTGCGTCCAAG
>CAZHYF010000283.1:1676-3375 GCA_964536635.1 uncultured Rhodospirillaceae bacterium
TTTGATTTGTCCGCAAAGTCACCTGCGCTCTTGAGTCCAAGAGCTTGGGCTTTGCTCTCGGGATGGTACTATGATCAAAAACCTGTTCTTCGTGGCGCTTGGCCTGACGACTGCCAGCCTGTGCCAGGCGCAGCCGCTGGTCCTGACCAATGCGCGCATTTTTACGCTCGACCCACAGGCGCCCTGGGCCGAGGCGCTGGCAATTGATGCCCAGGGCCTGATTACGGCGGTGGGCAGCCAACGCCAGGTGCGCGCCGAGGCGGGCGCGGGTGCGCAGATCATCGACCTTGAGGGCATGATGGTGCTGCCGGGCTTCCAAGACGCCCACCTGCATGTGATCGAGGCGGGCCTCAACCAGAGCCGCTGCTTGCTGGAGCCCTTCGCCGATCTCGACGATACCCTGGATGCCATTGCCGACTGCCTTGAGGAGCAGCCGCACGGCTGGCTGCAGGCCGCGGGTCTCAACATGCCCCACCTCTTGCAGCAGGACCAAAACCCGCGTGCTTTGCTGGATGCGCTGGCACCCCATCGCCCGGTTTTGATCCTGGACGACATCGGCCACGGCGCGCTGGCCAATTCGGCCGCTTTGGCGGCGGCGGGCTATCTGGAGCTGGCCAATACGCCGCTCAGCCAGCCTCCAGGCGGCTTGATCTTGCGCCACCCAGCGACGGGGGAGCCCAACGGCCTTGTGCTGGAAAATGCCCAACACAAGCTGCGTGACCTGGCGGCCCCTCCAGATGCGCAAGCGTTGGAACAAGCCTATCAGGGTCTGTTGGCCACCTTGGAGCTTCTGGCTGAAAACGGCATCACCACGGTCAGCGATGCGGGTGGCTATTGGCCCCAGGGCCACCTTGAGGTCTGGCAGCGCGCCTTGGCCGAGGGGCGCTTGACGGCGCGGGCCTCCAATGCGCTCTACGTCTATCCAGACCGGCCTTTTGACGCTCAGATCGCGCGTTTGCGGGCCCTCTATCGCGACACCGGCTTGTTGCGCTTTGACCAAGCCAAGATCTACGTCGATGGCATCTTGGAGCAGCGCAGCGGCGCGCTGTTGGAGCCCTATGCGCCCGGAGCGGCCTTGTTCGAGAGCGCGGGTCACGGCTTCGAGTACTTCGCGCCCGACCTGCTTGACGCCTATGCGCGGGCCCTGACGGAAGAGGGCTTTCAACTGCATTTGCATGTTACGGGGGATCGTGGTGCGCGGCTGGCGCTCGACACCATAGAGCGGGTGGGCGCGGGCACAGGGCCGCACCGCCTGACCCACATCTACTTGCTCGATCCGGCCGACTATCCGCGCTTTGCCCAGCTTGGGGCGGTGGCCGACTTCCAGCTTGCCCCCAGTTCGCTTGATCCGGCCTACCGCGCCGAGATGCGCGCTCTGTTGGGCGCGCGGGTGGATACCATGATGCCAGCAGGTGCGCTGGAGGCACTGGGGGCTGCGGTGGTGATGAGCAGCGATTATGACGCCGATGAGCTGTCGCCCCTGGTCAAGATCCAAGCCGCGTTGCAGCGGCCCAAGAACGGTGCCCCGGATGTTGAGACCGCGATCAAGTGGATGACCCTGGCTCCGGCGCGCCTGCTGCGCCACGAGGGGCTAACCGGTTCAATTGAGGTCGGCAAGGCGGCTGACTTGGTGGTGCTGGAGCGCGATATCACCGCTATCCCGGTGCGCCAGATTGGCGGGGTTGCGGTGGTGGCGACG
>CAZHYF010000284.1:0-3357 GCA_964536635.1 uncultured Rhodospirillaceae bacterium
TCCAGCAGGCGATGGGCCGCGCTGGCTTGCTCCAGGTCGAAGCAGGCCTGGATCGGCTGGTGCAGGCGTCCCTCCAAAATCGCAGGCCAAATACGCGCCTTGATATCGTCAGCGATGGCCTGCTTTTGCGCCTCAGATTGCGGGCGCAGGGTCGATCCGGTGATGGTCTGCCGCTTGACCATCAGTTGGGCCGCATGAAACCCAGCCTCAACGCCGCCTTGCGTTGCGATGATCACCAGGCGGCCGTCGAGCGCCAAGCACTGCATATCGCGCGCGATGTAGTCGCCCGCCACCATATCCAAAATTACGTCCACGCCGCGCTTGTCGGTCAGCGCTTTGACCTCGGCAACGAAGTCTTGCTGGGGGTAGACGATGGCCGCTTCAGCGCCCAACGCTAGGCAATAGTCGGCCTTGTCCTGGTTCTTGACCGTGACATAGCAGGTCTGGCCCATGAGGCCCGCCAACTGGATTGCCATCGAGCCAATGCCGCTGGAGCCGCCATGCACCAAGAGGCTCTCGCCGGGTTGCATGCCCGCTCGCATATAGAGGTTGGACCAGACGGTAAATAGAGTTTCGGGCAGGGCGGCTGCCTGGTCCAGCGGAAAGCCGTCGGGCAGGGGCAAAATTTGGCCCTGGGGCACCGCCACCAGCTCGGCATAGCCGCCGCCGTTGGCTAGGGCGCAGACCATCTGACCCACTTGCCATTGACGCACGCCTGCGCCCAGGGCTTCGATGATGCCGGAGACTTCTAGGCCGGGCAGGGGGCTGGCGCCCGGTGGCGGTGCGTAGGAGCCCTGGCGTTGCAGCAAATCGGGCCGGTTGACCCCGGCGTAAGCGACACGGATCAGGACGTCGTTATGGCCCAGCTCTGGCGCAGGTTGCGTGCTGAGTTTCAGGACATCAGGGCCCCCGGCTTCGGTGATAGTGATCGCGCGCATGGAGCCTCCTTGTCGGTCTCTTGCTCGGGTGAGAGAAGCGGGCAGGCTGCCAAAAGTCTTGGGCCAAAACCAGGCGAAGGAAACAGAGGGCAAACTTGGTGGAAAAAGCTGCGCAAAGGCGTTGGAAAACCCTTGTCAGACGCCACGTCGCCCGCTAAAGAACGCGGACTTCACACGCGAGGGTGTCGGTGAGCGGCGAAAGCTATGCATCGCTCCGGTGGCTTTTAGCCTTTCCTCGCGGAGGTTTAACCGGAAAAGGAAAATTTGGTTATGGATACGCCGACCTTTACTCTGCGTCAGCTCATGGAAGCTGGTGTTCACTTTGGACACAACACCCGCCGTTGGAACCCGAAAATGGCGCCCTACCTGTTTGGTGCGCGCAACGGCATTCACATCATCAACCTGGAGCAGACCGTTCCCCTGCTGTACAAGGCATTGGAAAAGTTGCAATCCGTTGCTGCCAACAATGGCCGCGTGCTGTTTGTCGGCACCAAGCGCCAGGCGCAAGAAAAGATCGCTGAGACCGCGACGGCTTGCGGCCAGTACTACGTCAATCACCGCTGGTTGGGCGGCATGATGACCAACTGGAAGACCATCTCTCAGTCAATCAAGCGCCTGCAAGAGCTGGAGCGCCGCTTGACCGAAGAAGCTGCCGTGCTGACCAAAAAAGAAGCGCTGCTGATGACCCGCGACAAGGAAAAGCTGGATCGCGCTCTGGGCGGTATTCGCGACATGAACGGCTTGCCCGATGTCATGGTCGTAATCGACGTGGTGAAAGAGCACCTGGCGATCAAAGAAGCCAACAACCTGGGTATTCCGGTTATCGGCATTCTGGACTCCAACGCCAGCCCCGAGGGCATCGACTTCCCCGTTCCCGGCAACGATGACGCCCTGCGCGCCATCAATCTGTATTGCGACCTGTTCAGCGAGTCTATCGTTCAGGGCATCCAGGCCGAGCTGACCCGCTCGGGCGTTGATTTGGGCGAAGCCATTGAGGTTCCCGAAGAAATCGCTCTTGCGAATGGCGTAGACGCCGATGCTGGCGCTGCTGAAGACGGCGAAGCTGCGGCTCAGTAAATGAGCCTGACCCAGACCAATGCAGGGCTTGCGATCGGCAGCTCTGCGCTGGCCTGGTAAGCCCGGACCAAATCTGGTAAGGAAGCGGGCAAATCATAAGACCTTCCCCCAAAATTCGAAATTGATGAGGTTACCATGGCAGCGATTACAGCAGCACTGGTCAAAGAACTGCGCGACATGACCGGCGCAGGCATGATGGACGCCAAAAAAGCACTGGTTGAAACCGACGGCAACGTTGAAGAGGCGGTGGATTGGCTGCGCAAGAAAGGCCTGTCAAAGGCTGCGAAGAAGTCGGGCCGTGTGGCCGCTGAAGGCCTGGTTGCGGTTGCAACCTCGGGCACAGCCGGTGCGGTTGTCGAAGTGAACGCCGAGACTGATTTTGTTGCGCGCAACGAGATTTTCCAGACCTACGTAGGCAAGGTGGCTGACGCCGCTGTTGCTGCCAAGGGCGATCTGGAGGTCGTTAAGACCGCTGATGTCCCGGGCTCTTCGCGCAACTTCGCTGACGAGATCACCCACATGATCGCCACCATCGGCGAGAACATGGGCCTGCGTCGCGCGGACTACCTGTCGGTTGAGCATGGCGTTGTTGCCTCTTATGTCCACGGTGCAGTCACCGCTGGCATGGGCAAGATTGGTGTTCTGGTTGCTTTGGAGTCGGCTGCAGACGCAGGCGCGCTGGAAGGCATCGCCAAGCAGGTCGCCATGCACATCGCAGCCACCAACCCCGCCTCTTTGTCCGTTGATGAGTTGGACCCGGCGATCGTTGAGCGTGAGCGCAACGTGTTGATCGATCAGGCGGTTGCCTCTGGCAAGCCGAAAGAAATCGCTGAAAAGATGGTCGAAGGCCGCATGCGCAAGTACTACGAAGAAGTTGTACTGCTGGAGCAAACCTTCGTCATCAACACCGACTACCAAGTTGGCAAGTTCTTGGAAGCGCAGGGCAAAGAGCTGGGCGCGGCCATCAAGATGACCGGCTTCAAGCGCTTGGCGCTGGGCGAAGGCATCGAGAAAGAAGAGAGCGACTTCGCTGCTGAGGTGAAGGCTGCTGCTGGCCTGTAGGTTTAAAGGCCCGTAGGTTTGGGCCGGCAAACGGACACAGCGAGCGGACCCGTTTCTGCTAACGACTGCAAAAAAATGGCCCTGTCGGTTCGTCCGACAGGGCTTTTTCGTGGGGTCTATCTGGGGCTTGGTCGGGCGAAGTCCGGGGGGCAACGGGCCATATCAAGCGCTGGGCAATTGAGCCCACCCGGTTGCGGGCTGCGCTAAAGCGTTTCATTGTTAGTATGATGCATATCCAGCAGCCTTGAAGTAGTTGGAGCATTCCTGTGGCTCGAACATG
>CAZHYF010000285.1:0-3355 GCA_964536635.1 uncultured Rhodospirillaceae bacterium
CGCCACAGCCTTCGGCGATCTTGGCGTAGGAGACGTTCTGATCCAGCTCGGTGCCAACAAAGTTATCGTCGAACCACAGCGTCGAGTTGCGCTTTTCGGCGCCCCACTGGTAGTTGCGGAAGATCACCTGGGTGATGGCGGGCCACTCGTCGCGGCCAATGGCGGTCATCTCGTTCATCGAGATGCCGAAGGCGCCGTCGCCTGCAAAGCCGACCACCGGTACGTCGGGGCGGCCGATCTTGGCGCCGATGATCGCGGGCAGTCCATAGCCACAGGGACCGAACAGGCCGGGCGCCAGGTATTTGCGGCCCTCTTCAAAGCTGGGATAGGCGTTGCCGATCGCGCAGTTGTTGCCGATGTCCGAGGAGATGATGGCTTCCTTGGGCAGGGCTGCTTGGATCGCGCGCCAAGCCATGCGCGGTGACATGTGCTTGGGCTTGTCGGCGCGGGCGCGCTCGTTCCAGTTGGTACCGGGATCGTCGTCTTCATGGTCCATAGACGACAGGGCTTGCAGCCAGGCTGATTTGGCCTGAGCCACCGCCGCTTCGCGCTCTTTGCGGCCAGCATCGCCGGCGGTCGCGCTGAGCTGCGCCAAGATTTGCTCGGCGACCTGCTTGGCGTCGCCCTGGATGCCGACGCTGACCTTCTTGGTCAGGCCAATACGGTCCGAGTTGATATCAACCTGGATGATCTTGGCGTCTTTCGGCCAATAGTCGATGCCGTAGCCGGGCAGGGTCGAGAAGGGGTTGAGGCGCGTGCCCAAAGCCAGCACCACGTCTGCCTTAGAGATCATCTCCATGGCCGCGCGGCTGCCGTTGTAGCCCAAGGGGCCCATGCCCAAGGGGTGCGAGCCAGGGAAGGCGTCGTTGTGCTGATAGCCCGAGCAGACCGGAGCCGACAGGCGCTCGGCCAACTGGCGCGAGGCGTCGATCGCGCCGCCGATCACCACGCCAGCGCCGTTCAAAATCACCGGGAACTTGGCGTCTGACAGCAGCTTGGCGGCCTCAGCGATGGCGCGCTTGCCGCCTGAAGGGCGCTCCAGGCGCACGATCTGGGGCAGGTCCACGTCGATCACCTGGGTCCACATATCGCGAGGAATGTTGATTTGAGCCGGAGCGCAGCCACGCCAAGCCTTTTCGATCACGCGGTTCAAGACCTCGCCGACGCGCGAAGGATCGCGGACTTCTTCTTGATAGCAGACCATGTCCTTGAACAGAGCCATTTGCTCGATTTCTTGAAAGCCGCCCTGGCCGATGGTCTTGTTGGCTGCTTGGGGCGTGACCAACAGCAAAGGGGTGTGGTTCCAATAGGCGGTCTTGATCGGGGTCACGAAGTTGGTGATGCCGGGGCCGTTCTGAGCAATGGCCATCGACATCTTGCCAGTCGCCCGGCTGTAGCCGTCGGCCATCATGCCGCCGTTACACTCGTGGGCGCAGTCCCAAAAGGTGATGCCCGCCTTTGGGAACAGGTCAGAAATGGGCATCATGGCAGAGCCGATGATCCCAAAAGCGTGGCGAATGCCGTGCATTTGCAAGACCTTAACAAAGGCCTCTTCGGTGGTCATCTTCATGGGGGTTTCCTTCGTAACGCGGGAACGGCCCAGCTTGGGATTGCTGAGCCGCTCGGTGTGGGTCGGTCTTTGGCCGCGCCATCTGGCGCTGCCAAAGAGCAGTGATGTTAGGCCGTCAGACGGGTCAGGGCGCCATCGACAGCGGTCAAGATCTCGTCCAGCTCGCTGGTGCCAGCGATAAAGGCCGGGCTGAAGCAGAGCGTATTGTTGAAACCGCTCAGCGAACGGTTGGTGGCGCCAATCAGAACCGCAGAGTTCTGAACGCAGTCCGCCACAACGGCCTGCACCAGCTTCTCGTCCAAGGGCTGCTTGCTGTCACGGTCTGCGACCAGCTCGGCGCCGCAGAACAGGCCTTTGCCGCGCACATCCCCGATGATGCTGTGCTTGCCAGCCAGGCGGCCAAGGCCTTCCAGGAAATATTCACCCATGGAGGTGACGTTGCCCAGCAGGTCTTCGCGCTCGATGATCTCCATGGTCTTCAGCGCAGCAGCCGGACCAGCCGTACAGCCGCCAAAGGTCGAGATATCGCGGAAGTAGGACATGGGATCTTCAGCATCGTCCTTGAAGAGGTTGAAGACCTCCTCGGTGGTGACGGTGCAGGAGATCGCCGCATAGCCCGAGGCCACGCCCTTGGCCATGGTCACCATGTCGGGCTGAATGCCGAACTGCTGGTAACCGAACCACTTGCCGGTCCGGCCAACGCCGCAAACCACTTCGTCGATGATCAACAAGATCTGGTACTTCTTGCAGATCTCTTGAACGCGCTCCCAATAGCCACGCGGCGGAACGATCACGCCGCCACCAGCGGTGACCGGCTCCAGGATCAGAGCGCCAACGGTGTCAGCACCTTCGCGCAGAATAACATCTTCAATGGCGTTGGCAGCAGCGACGCCATAGTCCTGCTCGTTGCCGAACTGGTTGCGGTATTCCAAGCAGTGCGGAACCTCAACGAAGCCCGGCGTGAAGGGGCCGTACTGGTCCTTGCGCTCGTTCTGGCCGCCAGACGACAGGGCGGTAATGGTGGTGCCGTGGTAGTCACGCTCGCGGTAGAGGATCTTGTTCTTCTTGCCGCCGTACTTATTGTGCGAGATCTGGCGGACGATCTTGTAGGTCTTCTCGTTGGC
Organism: uncultured Rhodospirillaceae bacterium; assembly: GCA_964536635.1. Taxonomy (GTDB): domain Bacteria; phylum Pseudomonadota; class Alphaproteobacteria; order UBA7985; family JAUIBT01; genus JAUIBT01. The sequence continues at coordinate 2,695 of CAZHYF010000285.1, forward strand.
TTCAGAGCCTGAGTTGGAGTAGTAGACGCGGCTCATACCCGGCATTTTGCTGATCAGTTTTTCAGCGAACTTGGCGCCCGGAATGCTGCCCGCAGAGCCTGCAAAATAGGGCAACTCGACCAGCTGATCGCGCACAGCATCGGCGATTTCCTGACGGCCATAGCCGACGTTGACGGTCCAAACTCCGCCGGACGTGGCGTCCAAGTGCTTGCGGCCCGCAGCGTTCCAAACGTGCATGCCTTCGCCCTTGACGATGACCATGGGATCAACCGTTTCGAACTTTTTGTGCTGGGTCAGGTGATGCCATACGCGGGCGCGGTCGGCCTCGACCACATCGCGGTGAAAATTATCAGAGTGTGAGTCCATGTCTGCCTCCGGTCTTGGGCAACTGGAAAGGAGCCAGCTTGCCCTTGTGCTTGAAGTTACTGCCTGCGTCTTAGCGACTTTGCCCTACAGCGTCTGTTGTATGACCGACACGCGCCGGCGGACTTGGCTGCGGTTTTAGGCTAGCTGGCAGGGCGCCTGCGCGGGCTCCGAACCGCAGGCTTCAGGCCGCTGGCTCCGAACCGCTTGCTCGCCCCGCGCAAGGCGCCCGTCAATGCAAGCGGCTTAGCCCTTGCCGCGCCACGGGATGGTCTTGTGGATCACCCAGCGCATGATC
>CAZHYF010000286.1:0-3334 GCA_964536635.1 uncultured Rhodospirillaceae bacterium
TCATCCACTACAAACAGCACCGAAATCTTGTTGCGCTGCATCTCGGCCAGCGCGTCAGCCGCCAGATCTTGGGCCCCAATGGTCTTGGGCGATTGGCTCATCAGGGCCGATGCGGTGCGCTCCAGATCGGGGCTCTGTTGGAAGGCGCGACGCAGGTCGCCGTCGGTGACGATGCCGGTCAGATGGCCTTGCTGGTCCAGGATGCCGACGCAGCCTTTGCGCCCGCTGGTCATGGTCAGCATGAGGTCGTGCAGGCGGGTGGTTTCGACCGCCAAGGGCAGCGGGCCCACGGTCTTGTCGATGATTTGCTGCACACGCAGCAACTGCGCGCCCAGCTTGCCGCCGGGGTGGAAGTTGCCGAAGTCCTCGGGCGTAAAGCCCTTGAGCTGCAACAGCACCAGCGCCAGCGCATCGCCCAGCACCAACGTCATGCTGGTCGAGGTGGTGGGCGCTTTGGCCAGCGGGCAAGCCTCTTCGGCTGCGGGCAGCAGCAAGCAAACCTGGGCGTGCTCGGCCAGGCTGGAGTCGGCCTTCGAGGTGATGCCGATCAAGGGGATGGAGAAGCGCGCGCAATAGCGCAGCGTGTCGGTCAGCTCGCGGGTTTCGCCGGAGTTGGAGATGGCGATCACCACGTCGTCGCGCGAGATCATGCCCAGGTCGCCGTGGCTGGCCTCGCCGGGGTGAACGAAGAAAGCGGGCGTTCCAACCGAGGCCATGGTCGCCGCGATCTTGCGGCCGATGTGGCCCGACTTGCCCATGCCGGTGACGACGACGCGACCTTTGACCGCCATCAGCATGGCGACAGCGGCTTCAAACTCAGCGCCCAGGCTGTCGCGCAGCGCATTGATGCCGCGAAGCTGGGTGTCGATCGAGGTCTTGGCCAACTCCAGGGGATCAAGGCTTTTGGCTGGGCTGGCGTTCATGACGGCTCCTGGGCGAAAGGCGGGGCGGGCGCAGAGGGCGCGCTCGGGGGCGCGTAGGGGGGCGCTCGGGTTGGGCACGGCTTTGTAGCGCTCGCGCAGCGCTTTGTCAGCCCCGAATGGGGCGCAAGGCGGCGCTGACCTCAGGAGCCGATGTGCTGGCCCCCGTCGATCTGGATCTCGGAGCCATTGACGTAGGAGGCGGCCTCAGAACACAAGAACATCACCACGTCGGCCACCTCTTTGGGGTTGCCTATGCGGTTCATGGGCACTTGGGTCTGCACGATCTTGTCGGTACCAGCCGACAGGATCGCGGTCTCGATTTCTCCCGGAGCAACCGAATTGACCCGCACACCTTGGCGGCCCAGCTCAAAGGCCAGCTCGCGGGTCATGGCCGACAGCGCGGACTTGGACATGGCATAGGCCGCACCCGCAAAGGGATGAATGCGCGAACCCGCGATAGAGGAGACGTTGACCACAGCGCCCTTGCCCTGTTGCAGAGGCTCCAGCAGGCCACGGGTCAAAAGCAGCGGTGCAAAGACGTTGACCATCATCACCTTTTCGTAGGTCGCAAGGTCGGTCTGGGTGGCATCCAAGCGCAGGCCCTGCTCGTTCTTTGGCGAGATGCCGGCGTTGTTAACCAAGGCGTTCAAGGGCCGGCCGGCCAACTGTTCCTTCAAAACATCCACCGCGATGCGCACCGAGGCTTCGTCGGACAGATCGACCGAAATGTGCTGGGTCATGCCCTCGGCCCAGGGGCATTTGTTGGTGAAGGGCGTGCGCGCCAGCGTGTAGACCTTCCAGCCGTGATCATAGAATTTGCGCACGATAGCGTGGCCGATGCCTTGGCTGGCGCCCGTCACGACAGCGATGGGACGCTGCGCTTCGTCGCTGCGGCCGCGGTGCGAAACCGGGCAGGCCAAGCCTGAAGGTTCTTGGCTCGCCGCTGGTGGGGCCTTGGCTTGGGTCACCGGCTGGCGCGAACCGAAGTCTGAGCTGGTCTCGGTCAAGGCATCAGGGGTTTCGCTGTGAAACGGACAACCATTCATAGGGCGGCACTCATCGTTTGGCGCTCAAGGAGAGGCGCGGGCGAGCGAAGCGAGGTTGCGCTGCGTCTCTGCCTTTGACCTCGCCCGGGCTTTGTCCCATATATGAGCCAAGACCCACGACCTGACAATGGCCGCGATCACGCTTGCCCCATTTGGGGATTGGCGCGCGCCCACTGGAGACCTTCCTATGCAGCCGCACGCCGAGCTAGACGCCCTGGATCTCAAGTGCCCCTTGCCGGTTCTCAAAGCGCGCAAGGCGCTCAAGGCGCTGGAGCCGGGCCAGGTCTTGCGCGTCTTGGCCAACGATCCCAAGTCGCCGCAGGATATGCAGGCTTTTTGCGACACCAGTGGCCATGCCATGCTGGCGATGCAAATCAGTCAAACACCCTTTGAATTCCTAATCGAGAAACGCGCATGACCCTGGTCTTTAGCCACCCCAGCTTTGCCCTGCACGACCCCGGACCGGGCCACCCCGAGCAGTCTGCGCGCGTCGAAGCCATGCGCCGTGCCTGGCAGCAGGTGCCTGGATGCGTCGAGCGGGTGATAGAGGACTATGAGGAGGTTGCCTTGTGGCAGGCTATCGCGGGCCTGCACACGCCGGACTATTTGGACAGCTTGAGAGCCGCTCACCAAAAGGTCGTGGGCCAGCCCGGCAAGCGCCTGTCGCTGGACGCTGACACCCACATCGTAGAGGCCAGCTTGGCCGCCGCTCTGTGCGCGGTTGCGGGCGCTCAGCAGGCGGTGGACGCGCTGGTGCAGGGCGACACACAGCACGCCTATTTGGCAGCCCGTCCGCCCGGTCACCACGCCGAGCCGCATCGCGCTATGGGCTTTTGCTTGTTCTCGACCGCAGCACTGGCGGCGCACTACGCCCAGCAGCGCCACGGCTTCAAGCGGGTTGCGGTGCTGGATTTCGACGTCCACCACGGCAACGGCACCCAGGCCTGTTTTTGGGACCAGCCAGACCTCATGCTGGTGTCGAGCCACCAAATGCCGCTCTATCCCGGCACGGGCGGCGCGGACGAGGGCGGAGCCCACGATCAGATCGTCAATCTGCCACTGGAAGAAGGCTGCCGCAGCGCCAGCTTCCGCAGCGCCTGGGAGCGCGGCTTTGAGCGTCTGCGCGCCTTTGCGCCCGATTTTATCGTGGTGTCGGCGGGCTTTGATGCTCACCGGGACGATCCTTTGGCGGGGCTCATGTTGGTCGAGGACGACTTTGCTTGGTGCGGGCAAGCCATCAGCGATTTGGCGCGCGAGCTGGGGACGCCTGGCCTGCTGTCCTGCCAAGAGGGGGGCTATAACCTGACGGCGCTTGAAAGCAGCTTGGTTGCCTATTTGGGCGCGACCTCAAACCATGTCGCTTAG
>CAZHYF010000287.1:0-3321 GCA_964536635.1 uncultured Rhodospirillaceae bacterium
CATGCGCCCATGGCGCAGGCCTTGCGTGGCGGTTATTCAGCTTGTCGGGCTCTGGCAGATAAAGTCCATGATTCCAACGCTTTGCCGGCGCAGATCGCCGACATGAGTGGCGAAGCGGCACCCCCTGCAACCCGCTTCGACCGAAGGGCCGAACAGGTCCAGGGGCTCCTGAAGCGCGCTGCTGCTATGCGGTGGATGCGATGAACGCCGATCCTGCCTAGAGGGCTGCGCCGCTCTCGGGCCGTGCCTCGGGCAGCAGGCGCTCCAGCAAGCTTGCGACCGTGATGTGCCCCAGCAAAGCGCCTTCTTCGGTCACCAGCACGCTCGTGGCCCCATCCTGTAGCAAACGCATGGCGTCTTGCACTTTGGCCTCGGCATCCACGGCGGGCGCGCCGTTGCTGTCTGCCAGGCCCTCGTCGGTCATGACATCGCGGGCACACAGAACGCCCAGCGGGTTCATGTGCGCGACGAAATCCGCCACGTATTCGTTGGCCGGGTTGGCGAAAATATCGCGCGGCGTGCCGCACTGAACGATGCGCCCGCCTTCCATAATGGCGATACGATCGCCCAGCTTGAAGGCCTCGTCCAGATCGTGGCTGACGAAAATGATGGTGCGCTTGAGCTGGCTTTGCAGCATCAGCAGCTCGTCTTGCAAGCGGGTGCGGATCAGGGGATCGAGCGCCGAGAAGGGCTCATCCATCAGCAAAATCGGAGCATCGGTGGCAAAGGCGCGCGCAAGGCCGACGCGCTGCTGCATGCCACCCGACAGCTCACCGACCTTGCGGTCTGCCCAATCCGACAGCCCGACTAGGCTGAGCTGTTTGTCAACCAATTTGCGGCGCTCAGAGGCGCTTTGACCCGCCAGCTCCAGGCCCAGACCGACGTTGTCGCGCACGCTGCGCCAAGGCAGCAAGCCGAATTGCTGGAAGACCATCGAGATGCGCTTGCGCCGCAGATCGCGCAGCAAGCCGGGGGCGGCGTGGCTGACATCGACCATCTGTCCGTCATGCTGCACGCGCACCGCGCCGCGCACCACCGGGTTCAGGCCGTTGACCGCGCGCAACAGGGTGGATTTGCCCGAGCCCGACAGGCCCATGAGCACCAAGATCTCGCCTTCAGCAACGCTCAAGGAGCAGTTGTGAACGCCCAGCACTTGTTCGGTTTGGCTCTGGATCTCCGAGCGGCTGAGGCCCTGATCCATGAGCGGTAGGGCGCGCTCTGGGGCATCGCCAAAGACGATGTTGACAGCATCAAACTCAACGGCCTTGGTCATGAGGACTCTCCCTTCAAACGCAGCATGCGGTCGAGCATGATGGCCACCACCACGATGATAAAGCCGCTCTCAAATCCAAGCGCGGTGTTTACCTGGTTCAGCGCGCGCACCACCGGCACACCCAGGCCATCGGCGCCCACCAGGGCGGCGATCACCACCATCGACAGCGACAGCATGATGGTTTGGTTCAGGCCCGCCATGATCTGGGGCAGGGCATAGGGAAGCTCGACCTTCCACAGCTTTTGGCTGGGGGTGGCGCCAAAGGCGTCGGCGGCCTCCAGCAGCGCGGTCGGGGTCGAAGAGACGCCCAAATGGGTCAGACGGATCGGGGCGGGCAGAACGAAGATAACCGTTGCCATCAAGCCCGGCACCAGGCCGATGCCAAAGAAGACGATCGCTGGAATAAGGTAGACGAAGGTCGGCAGGGTCTGCATCAAGTCCAAGATGGGCCGCATCCAAGCATAGAGCCGCGGACGGTGCGCGACAGCAATGCCGATGGGCACGCCCACCGCCATACAGACCACACAGGACGACAGCACCAGCGTCAGGCTCTCGGTGGTTTCTTCCCAATAGCCTTGGTTCAATATCAGTAGGAAGCCGGCCAGCACCAACAGGCAGGTCTTCCAAGAGCGCTGAATGATCCAGGTCAAGCCGATGAACAGGGCGATAATGATCAGCGGGTGCGGGGTTTGCAGCAGCCAGAGGATCGAATCGATCAGCCACTCCAGGCCAATCGACAAACCTTCAAAGAACCAGTCGGCGTTGTCTTGTAGCCAGTCGAACACCCCTTTGGCGGTCTTGCCGATCGGGATCTTGGTTTCAGTGAGCCATTCCATGCTGCGCTCCGCGGCTTTGTTCCTGGCGGCAGTCACAAGGCGAGCCCTTTGGCTTACCTGGGTTCGGGCGCCGGGTAGGTTGAGATTGCAAAAAAGGAGCCTCAAGCCGAGGTGTAAAGCCAAGGCTCAAGGCTCCCGTCATGCCAGGGGCTTGGGCTTAGAGGCCCAGTGCGCCTTTGACTGCTGCCATGCCGTCACCACCGTCCATAGTGGTCACGCCCGCCAACCAAGCATCCAAGGTCTCAGGGTGTGCCTTCAACCAAGCAGCGGCCGCCTTGTTGGGATCTTCGCCGTCGTTCAAGATTGCGCCCATGATCTCGTTTTCCATGGCCAGGCTGAACTTCAGGTTCTTCAGCAGTGCGCCCACGTTGGCGCACTCGTCAACGTAGCCTGCGCGCACGTTGGTGTAGACCGTAGCACCGCCCAGGTCCGGGCCGAACCAGTCGTCACCACCGGTCAGGTAGGACATGTCGAAGTTGGCGTTCATGGGGTGGGGCTCCCAGCCCAGGAAGACCACGGGATTGCCGCGCTTGTCGGCGCGCGCCACCTGAGCCAGCATGCCTTGCTCAGAGGACTCAACCACCTCGAAGCCGGTCAGTCCGAAAGCGTTCTGGTCGATCATATCCATGATCAAGCGGTTGCCGTCGTTGCCGGGCTCGATGCCATAGATCTTGCCGTCCAGCGCGTCCTTGTGCGCAGCGATGTCGCCGAAATCCTTGATGCCCATGTCGGCGGCAGCCTTGTTGACCGCCAGGGTGTACTTGGCGCCTTCCAGGTTTTCGCGCACGGTATCAACGCTGCCCTCGTCGCGATACTTGGCGATGTCGCCCTCCATGGTGGGCATCCAGTTGCCCAGGAACACGTCAATGTCGCCGCCCGCCATAGAAGCATAGGTCACCGGCACGGACAGCACCTTCACGTCCACCTTATAGCCCAGCGCGCTCAGCACGGTGTTGGTCGCGGCCGTGGTCGCTGTAATGTCGGTCCAGCCCACATCCGAGAAGGTGACAGTGCTGCAATCAGCCAGAGCCGCGCCAGCGGTCAAGCTGGTCAGGGCTGCTCCCATCAGGGCCATCTTAAAAGTATTCATCTTTGCCTCTCTGTTGTTTTGAGATGATTCTTTTGTCGCGGCCAACACTAGGGCCAAGGCGCGGGGCCTGGCAAGCCCCAATCTGCGATTTGCACCCAGCCAATCGAGCCCCCTCAGTCTAG
>CAZHYF010000288.1:0-3319 GCA_964536635.1 uncultured Rhodospirillaceae bacterium
TCTCGGCGTCCAGCAGATCGACAAAGCCAAAGCGGCGCGGGTCATAAAAGCGGATATCGGCTCCGCCTTCGGTCTGCCATTGGATGTGGTCGTGCTTGGCGATGGGGTCTTGCGGGTTGATGCGCAGGCGCCCCGACATGCCCAGATGCATCAGCATGATGCCTCCATTGGACAAGTGCCACAGCATGTATTTGGCCCGCCGTTCCAGCCGCTCGACCACCTGGCCTTGCATGGCCTGTTGCAGCTCGGCCGGGATGTCGAAGCGCAGGTTGGGCCGAAAGGCGCGCACCAGGGCGAGCCGCTGGCCGCGGATGTAGGGCTCCAGGCCGCGCAGGGTGGTTTCGACTTCGGGCAGTTCGGGCATGGTGGTCTCGGCTGGCTAGGACAAAATGGCCTTGGGCAAGTCACAGCATTGGCACTAGGGTGGCACAGCGCGCAAGCAGAATAGCCAGCGCAAGCGAAGCCACCGCCGTCATTGAGCCAGTTACAAGGGCCACAGTCTCATGTCCGATCCCCGCGCCGCCGCCTCAAGCGATCAAAGCCAGACCACCCACTTTGGTTTCAAGGATGTACCGCTGGAAGACAAGGCGGGCATGGTTCACGGCGTTTTCACGTCGGTCGCTAGCTCCTATGACCGCATGAACGATGTCATGTCCTTTGGTGTCCACCGGCTGTGGAAGGCGCATCTGATCAACTGCATCCGTCCGCGCGCGGGCGAGCGTTTCTTGGACGTGGCAGGCGGCACGGGCGACATCGCCTTTGCCATTGGCCGGGCTGCTGAACAAGAGGCGCGCCGTCGCCGCTTGCCCATCGACACCCGCGCCGATGTCACCATTTGCGATCTGACCGAATCTATGCTGGTCGAGGGGCAGGCCCGTGCACAGCGGCTCTCCAACCCCTACCCGCAGTACCAGACCCGCTACACCTGGCTGTGTGGCACCGCGACGGGGCTGGCGCTGCCGGACCGCCAGTACGACTGCTACACCATTTCCTTCGGGCTGCGGAATGTCGATGAGCCGCAAAAGGCGCTGAACGAGGCCTATCGGGTGCTGAAGCCGGGTGGGCGCTTCTTTTGTCTGGAGTTCTCGCAAGTCGTGCTGCCTGGTTTTGATAAGCTCTATGACGCCTATTCTTTCAATGTCATTCCGCGCATGGGCCAGATGGTGGCGGGCGATCGCGAGTCCTACCAGTACCTGGTCGAGTCCATCCGCAAATTCGCCAAGCAAAGCGCGCTGGAGGACATGATGCGCCAGGCGGGTTTCGAGCGCGTCTCGCACACCAACCTGTCAGGCGGGATTGCGGCCATTCACACCGGCTGGCGTCTCTAGGCCCCCATGTCGATCTTGCCCCCTGTTGCGCAGCTTTGGCGCTTGCTGCGGGTCTTGCGCCGCCACGATGCGCTGGAGATCTTTGCTCCGCTGGCGCCCGAGGCGGGCTTGGGCGCGCTGGCCTTTGGCCTGCTGCGGGGGCGTGCCCGCAAGGCTGAGGCGGGTCTGCGACCAGGCCAGCGCCTGGCGGCGGCTCTGGTTGAGCTGGGCCCCTCATATATCAAGGCGGGCCAACTGCTGGCGACCCGCGTCGATCTGATCGGCGAGCAGGGCGTTATGGACCTGACAGCGCTTCAGGACCGGCTGCCGGGCTTCGACTTCGCCATCGCGCGCCAAGAGATTGAACGCCAGTTCGAAGCCCCGCTGGAAAGTCTGTTCGCCTCCTTTGATGAAGAGCCCCTGTCGGCGGCCTCGGTGGCGCAGGTCCACTTTGCCGTCACAGCCGAGGGCGCGCCGGTGGCAGTCAAAGTGCTGCGTCCGGGCATTCGTCGCGCCTTTGCCCGCGATCTCAAGCTGTTCCGCTGGCTGGCCCAGCTCACCACTTGGCTGCCCGGCACCCGCTCTTTGAACGCACCGGGGCTGCTGGCGGTCTACGAACGCCAATTGGCCACCGAGACCGACCTCAGGCTGGAGGCCGCCGCCATGGAGACCTTCTTTGCCTACAACGCAGAGGAACCGCGCATCCTCATTCCGCGCGCCCACTGGGATCTGACCGCAAGGACCGTTCTGACCATGAGCCGGGTCGAAGGTGTGTCGATGAACGATCGCGCGGGCCTGATCGCCGCCGGCCACGACCTGGAGCATGTCTTTGGCCAGGCCGCCGAGCTCTTATTCCTGTCAATCTTCCGCGACGGCTATTTCCACGGCGACCAGCACGGCGGCAACCTGTCGATCACCACAGACGGGCGGGTGGCGCTGGTGGACTATGGCATCATGGGCGCGGTGGCCTGGCCGCTGCGCATCTTCTTGGCCGACGTGCTGATGGCGCTGTTGCAGCGCGACTATCAGGCCATTGCCAAGCGCTTCTTGGACGAAGGCTATCTGCGCAAGGCGGACGATCTGGACTTCTTTGCTCTGTCGCTGCGCGCCGTCTGCGAGCCCATCATCGGCCAACCGTTGGAGAAGGTCTCGTTTGGGCGCCTGGTGGGCCAGCTTCTGGGCATGGGACGCGCCTTCAACTTCGTCGTCCAGCCCGAATTGTTCATCTTGCAAAAGAATATGATCATGGCCGAGGGCATCGCGCGGCGCGTTGCGCCGGGGGTCAACATCTGGACCTTGGCTCAGCCCTTGATCGAGGCTTGGATGCTGGAAAACCGCGGGCCACGCGCGCGCCTGAAGGAAGAGCTGAAGCGCGGCCTGGAGAGCCTGCGCCGCCTGCCCGATCTGGCGGACAAGCTGGAGGCCGATCTTGAACGCCGCCAAGCCGAGCATCAGACCCGGCGCAGCGCCTGGTTGCCCTGGTCGCCCTGGCTGTTGGGCCTGGGGGTCGGCGGTCTTGCTGGGCTGGTGCTGGTGGTGTTGGCGGTCTTGACTTTCTAGTGGTACAACCATGGCCTAACAACGATGGCCTAGGTCTTGGGATTAGGTCGCTATGACCTCCGTTGATTGCGATCGGGCGGCATGTGGGCGATGGCGCACTGCAAAGCCCAGAAAGCAACACCAAGCCATGGACCAGCAATGCCCTTTATGAAAAAGCTCAAGGCCAAACTCACCTACGGCCTGGCGACGGCTGCGGTCAAACCGCATTTGGATCAACGCGCCGACCTGCGCTATCAAAAGTCGCCGACCAGCCTGCTGAACGGGCTTTGCGATGTCTATGGCAGTGACAAGGGCGAGCTGACCTCACAGGGCCATCCCTATCCGTGGCCGAGCCACACCTACGCAGACTTCTATGAGCTTTTGTTTCAGCTCAAGCGCAAAGCGGTGCGCCGCGTCTTTGAGTGCGGTCTTGGCACCAACAATCCCGATGTGACCTCGAATATGGGGCTCAA
>CAZHYF010000289.1:0-3319 GCA_964536635.1 uncultured Rhodospirillaceae bacterium
ATACCGACACGCCCACCAGCCTGCTGGCCGACGAGGATGTGTCCGTCACCGTGGGGCGCACCACCTACCTGCTGGGCGCAGTGCTGGCCTCGCGCTCGAACAAGCTGAAGCTGGATACAGCCAACTTCATCTTCGACAACTATACCGACAAGGACGTCAGCGGCAGCGTCGGGGTCAATGTCAACATCGGTCTGGACCCCAAGGGCATCAATCCGGGCTCCTGGGACGGCACCGGCAGGCACTTGTTTGCCGCAAAGCCACCGTCGCAGCCTGACGGTTGCTCGGGTTTTGCGGGTCCTACCGCAGCAAGCTGGGGCTGACCTACGCCACCCTGGGCCTGGGTGACATCACCATCCGCAACCATCCGCAACCGGCCGTCCAGGACCGGCCTGACCCGAGCCTCGCTGCTACGATTATCCGATGGGGTGGGCGGTTTGGCCTTGGCCTGCGCCAACAACTCGCTTAGCATTTTGGCAGCAGGGTGGCGGCATGCTCGAACGCGTAGCGCGAAAACGCCTCTATCTCGGACAGCATCACGGTCGCGCGGCCCTGCAAGCGCGCCGCAGCGGGGCCAGCTATGACAATCAATCGACGCAGCGCCTTGGGGCTCAGCCTATCGGCCCTGCTCGCCAGCCTCGCCAGCACGTCGCGCGCAAAGAGCATGGCCGGCAAGACGGTGATCGTGATCGGCGCGGGCCTGGCCGGCCTAGCAGCGGCTCAACGGCTGAAGAGCCAGGGCGCGGACGTCCTAGTGTTGGAGGCCGGCGACTACGTCGGAGGCCGCGTGCGCACCGATCGCTCGCTTGGTGCCCCGGTCGAATTCGGAGCAGGCTGGATTCACGGACCGAGCCGACGAAACCCGACCAAGCGCCTGGCCGACCAGGTGGGCGCCAAGACATTTGTGACGGATGATGAGAGCTTTGACCTCTATACTGCCGACGGAAGGAGCCTGACCCAGGCCGAATGGCAGCGTTTTGAAGCGCTGTTCGAGGCGCTTGAGCATCAGGTCTATGGTCCGGTTCGCCGAGGGCAACTCAGCGTGCGCGATTTGCTGGCTCGCGCTGATGCCTCACTGTTGCGCGATCCGCTGGCGCGTTGGATGATCTCGGCCTATTTCGAATTCGATATTGGTGCAGAGATCGCCGACATCTCGGCAAAGAATGTTGCGCTAATCGATGGGTTTGCGGGTGAAGATGTCATCATCACCCAAGGCTATGACACCATCATTGCGCCGCTGGCGGAAGGGCTGGATATCCGCCTGAACCAGCCGGTAGCCCAAATTCGGTACGACGCGCAACAGGTTCGCGTCGATGGTATCGCGGCCGACTATGCCATATGCACAGTGCCGCTCGGCGTTCTGAAATCGGGGCGGATTGGCTTTGATCCGCCGCTGCCCGCTCGCAAGAGCCGCGCCATAGCAGAGGTGGGTTTCGGGGCTGTCACCAAGATTGCGCTGAAGTTTGCCCAGCCCTTTTGGGACATGGACACGCAGTATTTCGGCATTCTGAGCGCCCCCGATGGGCGTTGGAATTACTGGATGAACTACCGCAAGTTCAGCAATGAAAATATTCTGCTGGGGCTTTCGTTCGGTGCCTACGCACGAACCGCCGACCGTATGAGCCAGGCGCAGATGACGGAAGATGCCTTAGATGTTTTGCGCGGCGTTTGGCCGGGAGCGGTCGGCAAACCGCTGGGAGTGGTGACCACGCGTTGGTCGCAGGACCCGCATTTCCTTGGGACCTATTCCTACCCGCAGGCCGGAGGAACGCTTGCGCAATTTGACGATCTATCGGAGCCGCTTCGCAAGCGGGTGTTCTTTGCCGGCGAGCACACCGTCTTTGAACATCTCGGCACGACCCATGGTGCCCTCATGTCGGGCAGACGCGCTGCGGATGCGATTTTGCGGCTCTAGAGCGTCGGGCGTTGGTCTTGCAACAGCCCTTTCGCTCTAGCTGACTGATTTCTAACGCAAGTCCATGCTCTCTCGTGTTGCCACTCATTCGCGGCTTGCTCTAACGCAAAGCCCAGAGCTGCACAGCAAGGGCAGCCGCTCGGGTCGTCTGCGGCTTGTTGTTGATCTGACCCCTTGGGCCAAAAACCCCAGAGCACGGCCAAAAGGCCCAGGGCACGGCCAAAAGCGGGGGAGACTACTGGCCGTTCGGCCGCACCAGCCCCCCCAATTCGCACGTGCATACTGCCCAGTAAGGCGGCCCGTAGAGAGCCAGAGCGCCTGCTTGAGCCGCTTAGCGCGCGTTGCGGAAAATGTCGGCGATGTCTGCGCGAACAATGCCGATGTCGGCCAGATCACGGTCGCTCAGAGAGGTCAACTCGCGATACAAGGTGTTGCGCTTGTTGGTTTTTTCGACGTAGCGAGAAAGAGACTTGAACATAGTAGGTGCCTCGAAAAGCTGGAAACAACGGCGATACAGCCCCGCCGTTACGGGAGCGATCAACCCTGACCGCAGGACTTAGGTGGGACCAAACGAGGCCCAAGACAAGCGACAGGCTCGCAGCTCTGGCATGCGCTTTTTGCAGCCGCGACCTTGTGCCCAGGCATGGGCCTGCAAGCGCGCGGGCGGGTGTCAGACCAGCGTAGTCTCCGGGGCTTGGCCCGCCGCAACGCGGAGCTAAACTGGCGACGTCCGGTTCAACAGGAGGCATGCATGCAGGTCAACCATCCCGCGCTCTGGCGCCAGGCTTTGATGCTCAAGCAGGGAGCGGGCCACAAATACGACTATGGGCAGGTGCTGATCTACGCAGCGCCGCTCCTGACCGGGGCAACGCGCCTGGCGGCTGAGGCCTGCGCGCGCGTTGGCGCGGGGCTAGTAACGGTCTTGGCTCAACCTGACGTCGCGCCAATCTTGCAAGCGAGCTTGCCGCCGCATCTGATGGTGCGCCCGCAGCTGGCCTGGCAGCACGCCAAGACCAGTGCGCGGCTCTATGGTCCCGGCGGAATGGCGACCCCGGTAGACTTTGCCAGCTCGGTAGCAACCGTGTTGGACGCTGACGCGCTGGTGGGTTTGCTCCCGCGCTTGTCGGCCAGCTACGTTCTGACCCCGCATGAAGGCGAGTTTGCCCGCGCATTTCCAGCACTGAGCGGACCGCGGCCCACGCGCGCTCTGGCGGCAGCGCGTCAAATCGGGGCTCATGTTGTGCTGAAAGGTGCGCAGACCATCATTGCCGGGCCCGACGGGCGCTTGGTCATCAACCAGCACGACAGCCCCCATTTGGCGACGGCGGGCAGCGGCGATGTCTTGGCAGGCATGATCACGGGGCTGCTTGCCCAAGGCCTGGAGCCCCTGTTGGCTGCCAGCGCGGC
>CAZHYF010000290.1:0-3298 GCA_964536635.1 uncultured Rhodospirillaceae bacterium
CCCTCAGCCCAGCTCCCCCAGCATGACATAGCGCAGCATGGCCACCACCTGCTCGGGCGTTTGGCAGACCGCATTGGCCGCCGCGTCCACCTCTTTCAGGGCGTGGGCGTGCTCGGCTTGGTGCATGACGATCAACGGCTTGCCCAGCGCGGCCGCATAGCCCGCATCAAAGGCAGCATTCCACTGTTTGTACTTGTCGCCAAAGCGCACCACCACCAGGTCGGCGCCCTCGATCAAGCGACGGGTGCGGATGGCGTTCAGCGCGGCACCCTTACGGTCGTGCCAGAACTTGTCGGGCTCGGCGCCAGTGATGACCACGCCGCAATCATCCGAGGCCTCGTGATCGGTCACAGGAGCCGTCAACCGCACGGCCAAGCCCGCCTCGGCCACCCCCGCTGCGATGGCCTGACGCCAGTCGGTGTGGATCTCGCCGGACAGATAGACGGTGAAGCTGGCGGGGTTCAAAGAGGCAGTCATGGCGGGCTCCTTAGCGGACAGGTGGGGATCAGGTCTCCTATATGGCCGCCCCTGCCAGCCTTGGCCAGCGCCTGCCCCGGTTTCCCTCAAGATGGAACACAGCGGCGGCACAAAAAAAGGGCCTCACCGCGCGGCAAGGCCCTTCTTGATCGCTCGCTGGCTTGGCGCTTAGCCCGCCATCGCCGCTTGCAGGTTCTCGTCGATCTTGTCCAAGAACTGACGGGTGGTCATCCAGCCTTGCTCGGGCGAGACCAGCAGCGCCAGGTCTTTGGTCATGAAGCCGCTCTCAACGGTCTGGATGCAGACCTTCTCCAGCGTCTTGGCGAAGCGAGACACCTCGGGCGTGCCGTCGAACTGGCCGCGATAATCCAGGCCTCGGGTCCAAGCGAAGATCGAGGCGATGGGGTTGGTCGAGGTCTCTTTGCCCTGCTGGTGCAGGCGGTAGTGACGGGTCACGGTGCCGTGGGCAGCTTCCGCCTCGATGGTCTGCCCGTCGGGGGTCATCAGAACCGAGGTCATCAGACCCAGCGAGCCAAAGCCCTGCGCAACGGTATCAGACTGCACGTCGCCGTCGTAGTTCTTACAAGCCCAGACAAAGCCGCCAGACCACTTCAGGGCTGCAGCCACCATGTCGTCGATCAGACGGTGCTCATAGGTGATGCCCTTGGCAGCGAACTGTTCTTTGAATTCTGTTTCGTAGACTTCTTGGAAGATGTCTTTGAAACGGCCGTCATAGGCCTTGATGATGGTGTTCTTGGTGGACAGGTAGACCGGCCAGCCCAGGTTCAAGCCATAGTTCAGCGAGGCGCGTGCAAAGCCGCGGATCGATTCGTCCAGGTTATACATGGACATGGCAACGCCGCTCTCGGGAAAGTCGAACACCTCGCGTTCGATGGTCTCAGAGCCGTCCTCGGCCACCCACTTCAGGGTCAGCTTGCCAGGGCCGGGCACCTTGAAGTCGGTGGCGCGGTACTGGTCACCAAAGGCGTGACGACCGATGACGATGGGCTTGGTCCAGCCCGGCACCAAGCGCGGCACGTTGTTCATGATGATCGGCTGGCGGAACACGGTGCCGCCCAGAATGTTGCGGATGGTGCCGTTGGGCGACTTCCACATCTGCTTCAAGCCGAACTCTTCGACGCGGGCTTCGTCGGGGGTGATGGTGGCGCACTTGACGCCGACGCGGTACTGCTTGATCGCATTGGCGGCATCGATGGTGATCTGATCATCGGTCTCGTCGCGCTTTTCGACCGACAGATCGTAGTACTTCAGGTCGATGTCCAGGTAGGGCAGGATCAGGCGTTGCTTGATGAAGTCCCAGATGATGCGGGTCATTTCATCGCCGTCGAGCTCGACGACCGGGTTAAGCACCTTGATTTTGGCCATGGGCAGTGTCTCTTTCTTGGGTTGCGCAGCCCCCGAGCGCTCAGCCAAACCCCTCGTGGGGGTGCAGCGGATCGGATCGCTCGCGCGAAGCCGCATTCTTACGCCTGCAACCGGGTTGGGCGCGGTCGGGTTGGGTGGCGCGACATTAGGCTTAGCGGCCCCTGGGCGCAAGTGCCGCAAACGCCTGGGCTCTATGACATGTCGCCCCATGTAAAAGGCGATTGTAAAAGGGTCAAACGGCCGAATTCGCCCGCCCAGAGGCGACTTGCGCTTTGGCTTCTGCTAGCCCTTGGTGACCGGCTGGCGACCGGCCAGGGCCTGAACCAGCGCAGAGATAATCTGCTCAGGGCTGTCGGCCAGGCTGTAAAGATCCTCAAAACGGTTGTGCAAATAGTCTTGAGACTCGAAGTGGTCGAACAGCGCCACCAGCGGCTGCCAGAAGCCGCCAAAGTCGGCAAAAATGATCGGTTTGTCGAGCTGGCCCAATTGCTTCAGCGTCACCACTTCCATCACTTCCTCCAGGGTGCCAAAGCCGCCCGGCAGAATGACAAAGGCATCGGCGCGCTGCATCATGATGTTTTTGCGCTGGTGCATGGTCTCGACCACGATCAGCTCGGCCAGGTCGCGGTTGGCGGCCTCCATCTCAAGCAGAAAACGGGTGATAACGCCCGTAACCGCAGAGCCTTCGCGCTGCGCGGCCAGGCTGGAGGCCCCCATCAGACCCACCTTGCCGCCGCCGAAGACGAAGTCCGCTCCGGCCTGCCCCAGGCCTTGCCCCACCGCAGCGGCCAGGTCGCGATGCGCGCCAGGCCCGCGCTGCGATGCCCCGCCGTAGACGCAAATTGTGTAGCCCGACAGCGGCCCCCTGCGCTTGGCAGCGACCGATTTTCCCAGGCCATCCCCCAGTGATTGTTTTGACATCTTGTGTCGTTACTCTTAGGTAGGTGCGATTCCCTCGACTCGGTTTAGGCCGAGCCGCCGGTCTCACACGACGTGGAACTTTGAGAAGCGGTGCGGCGCGCCCAACGGCCAAGAAAGACGGTCGATGGCTCGCGCAAGGGCCCTAAAGGGCAGTCTTGAGACGCCCAAGCCCCTCGGCGCCCGCCGCAGCTTACAAAATGCGGGTTGGAAAGCAACGATGCCGGCAAAAATTGCAGTCTTGATCTTGTTTTTGTTGGTGGCAGCCGGCGGTGGCACCTGGTGGCTGGTGACCCAGAACCCAGAGCCCACCCAGCCTGCGGCCCTGACCCAGCCCGAACCTGAAACTCCTGCTGCCCCCGATGAGCCTGCGATTGCTGAAGCTCCTGTCGAGCCCGCAGCGCCGGTTGAAGAGCCTGCGGTTGCTGAAGCTCCAGCCGAGCCCGCAGCGCCTGCCGTAACTGAAGAGCCTGCGGTTGCTGAAGCTCCAGCCGAGCCCGCAGCGCCTGCCGTAACT
>CAZHYF010000291.1:0-3184 GCA_964536635.1 uncultured Rhodospirillaceae bacterium
CGACCCATGTCGAATAAGACCTTCGCGCGCCTCAGCGCTGCGCTCTTGCTGGCTGGCAGCCTGCTGAGCGCACAAACAGCCTACGCCTTCACCTCGGTGACCAACACGGCGACCGTGACCTTGCAGGTCGGCGATATCGACCCAGATGCAACCAACAACACCAGTGCGGCCACTTTGACCGCGGCCCTGAACGTCATTCTGGTCGCAACCAAAGATGACGCCTCTTTGACCTACACACCCGGATCAACCGCCACTTATACAATGGTTATCCTCAACACCGGCGTCACGCAGGCCGAAGATGTCGATATCACCGACAGCCTGCCCACCGGCGCAACCATCGCCTCAATCTCTTGTTCACCGCTGCTGACTGCAAGCTGTGGTACGCTGACCGGCGCAGCGGGCGACAGCTCCTTCAGCTACAATGGTGCAGTGCTGCCAGCCCTGACCGGCAGCGTGACCATCACGCTTGGTGTGAACTTCGCCTCAGACATGAGCGCTGGAAGCATCACCAACAGGGTTTCTGTTGTCGACAACACCTCAACGTCCAGCACCACCGCCTCCGATACCGATACGCGTCTGGTTCAGGCTGACGTCGGCGTCACCAAGGCGGCGACCGGCACCACCTATACCCCGGGCGGCACCGACACCTATACTCTGACCGTGACCAACGCAGGTCCGTCTGATGTCACTGGCGTAACCGTTTCGGATATTCTGCCTACCGGCGTGACCTTGAGCGGCGCTTGGAGCTGTAGCGCGGACGCCTTGGGCTCTGCGTGTGGCGCAGCATCGGGCGGCACTGCTGGCGATGCAACGGTTACAGCGACTGTCGACGTGGTCGATGGTGGTACTGTGACCATCACCATCCCGGTTGTCTTCGCAGCGACCGAATCAGGCTTCCTTTAATTAGGGCCTAGCCAAGGCGCATGGCTTGGCGCTTGATCGAACATCGAGCGCCAAAGCCCTGGCCTGTTTGCAAGTTGCGCTGGTTGGTTGATTGCCCTTGCGATCGCTCAGCCGGCGCGCTTGTCTTTTCAAGCACACTCTAGGAACTGCGATTTTGCGCTCAGGGCAATCGACCATTATTGCTGCACCTTCGGTCTGGTTGGCGCTTGTTCTGACCTGGCTGGTCGTGGTTTGCCCCAGCCTTGTTGGTGCACAATCTTCTGGTCCCCAAACTCCTAGCACCAGCAGCCCCGAGACGATCGTCAATATCGCCCAGGTCACCGTGCCCTCTGGCGTCATTGACCCCGATATCAACAACAATACCGACAGCGCCTTCCTTTCGCGCGCTGCGCGCTTGCTGATCGAGAAGCTCAGCCAAGGCGGGGATGGTCAATTCGACTTTAGCCTGTCGGGTGCCCAGACCAGCAGCCAACAGCTCACAACCGTCGATGGTCAAGCCAGCAGTGGCTACCAGGTTGTTGCGGCTGGCACCTATAATTTGACCGAAGCAGAACAGGCCACATTCGGACTGGTCAGCCTAAGCTGTAGTGACCAAGACGGCGACACCCAGGTCAGCGGTAGTCGCGACACGGGCTTCAGCGCCACCCTGGTCATCGCTGAGGGCGAAGACGTGGCCTGCCAATTCGAAAATCATGCCTACGCCCAACTCAGGCTCCGTCTTGAGCTGGATCAAGGCGCGGGCGTCTTCAGCTATCCCCATACGCTCGAGAGTCCGACGCAACTGCCCAACCCCGTTGAAATCAGCCCCACGGGCGGGCTGGGCGAAGCGCTGCTTGAACCGCTCTGGTCGGGCGATTTCCAGATCGAAACCCTGCAAAAGCAGGGCTTTGAGCTGATCAGCAGCAAGTGCAGCGGCTTGGATCCCGCCAAACTATCGCTGCCGCAAGACAGCGACGGCAATGGCGTTCTGGATGGTGACGTCTTGGGCTTGGCGATCGCGCCGGGCGAGCAGGGCGACTGTCTGCTGCGCTATCGCAGCGCGGCGCCGGACGTCCGTCTGTTCAAGCAAGCAACCAGCGGGCCCAACTATGTCGGAAACGACAGCTATGCCCTGACCTATCGCTTGGAGGTGGTCAATTCCGGCAGCGCCCAGCTGAGCCTGACCTCCTTGACCGACGATCTGACCGATCTCTTGAGCCAAACCGCCGGCGTCACCTTCGTTGGAGAGCCGCGTTTGATCGCGCCGCCGGCCGGGTTCACGGGCAGCCTTAATCCCGATTTCGATGGTGCCACCGGCCTGAAGGGCACCAGCAGCGAGCTGATCGCCACGCCAGGAAATCTGGCGCCGGAAGAGACTTTGCAAGTGGAGTTTGATGTTCTGGTCACCCGCAAGCTCGGCGCGACCTATCTCGACAATATTGCCGAGGTCAGCGCGGACGGCGCGGGCCAAAGCGTGAGCGATCTGTCCTCTGATCCCGCCAACCAAGAGCCCATCTCCATCGAAAGTGCGCGCCTGCGCTTGGCTTTTTTGTCCTGGCTCGGCGCAAGGCCTGCCCAAGCACAATCTGGCAGCAATGCCAACAATGTCACGCGCATCTATTTCGCCCCCTATGGCACGGTCTACGACGCCCGAAGCGGCGCGCCTCTGGCTGGAGCAAGCTTGCGCATGCTGAACAGCAGCGGCAGTCCGATCGATGGCAGCGTCTTCTATTCCGGTCAGCAAGGTCAGACGACCGCCGCCAATGGTGCCTACTACTTTGACATCAATGTGGACTCGCCCTTGGCACCGGCCGACGGAATTTATTACCTGTCGATCACCCCGCCTTCGGGCTACCTCGCGCCCTCAAGCCTACGCCCCGCCCTACCCGGCGCTCTCAGCTTGCCGGCCGGTGAAGGTGAAGTCCTAGTCAGCAACCAGACCCCCGCCGCCTTTGCCCAACAAGGCGCCGCCATTCCAGCCTACTATTTGGCCTTTGACATTGGCAGCAGCCGCCGGCGCGTGACCGGCAACCACCTGCCGCTCGACCCGGTCGATGGCTCGGTCGTCAACCTGGTCAAGTCCGCCGATGAGCAGGACATCCAAGCCGGCGATATTCTGGGCTGGCGCCTGCATGCCAACAACCTGACCAATGCGCAAATCAGCAACGCCAGACTGCTGGACACCCTGCCGCCAGGCCTCAGCTACGTCGATGGCAGCGCCCGAATGATGGTCGGCGGCGTGACCAGTGAGCCGCAAGTAACCGTCAGCGGCCAGTCGCTCAGCTTTACAGCTCTGTCTATG
>CAZHYF010000292.1:0-3161 GCA_964536635.1 uncultured Rhodospirillaceae bacterium
AGGCCCAGCAAGACCTGATCTTGAGCGCCTATGAGCAGGCCGAAGCCAGCTCGGTCGATGGTTTTCGCAAGGTCATGCTGGGGCTGATCCAAGATCCGGTGGATCGCGCGCGCTTTGCGGCTCAAGCGCCCCAGCCAGGCCGCCTGCGCTCTCCTCGATCAAGCAGTGCAAGCGCAACGATACAGCCTCTAGACCGACGCCGCTAAAGTGCTTAGTCTCGCGCTATGGACAGCCTAGACCACATCCTTGTTGTTGACGACGACGACCGCCTGCGCGCTTTGTTGCAGCGTTTTTTGCGCGACAATGGCTTCGTGGTGTCGGTGGCCGCCTCGGCGCAGGCCGCGCGCCAGCTCATGCAGTCCATCGCCTTTGACGCTATGGTGCTGGATATTATGATGCCAGGCGAGACCGGGCTCAGCTTTATCGAGAGCCTGCGCAAGTCCTCGCACATGCCGGTCCTATTGATTTCCGCTAAGGGCGAGGCGGACGATCGCATTGGCGGGCTCGAACTGGGCGCGGACGACTACCTGTCCAAACCCTTTGATCCGCGTGAGCTGGTGGCGCGTCTGCGTAGCATTCTGCGCCGTCAGACAGCACCAGCGCAGGTGACCGAGGTGGCGCCCGCCAATACCATCACCTTTGGCCGCTTCCGCTTCGACATGGACCGCCAAGAGCTGCACGAGGGCGAGGCCTTGGTGCGCTTGGCCCCCGGCGAGGCCCAGTTGTTGCAACAGCTCGCCCGCGCCTCGGGCGAGGCCGTGCCGCGCGAGGATCTGGGCGACGGCAGCGCCGATGTCGCCACCCGATCTATTGACGTTCAAATCGCCCGCTTGCGGCGAAAAATCGAGGAAAATCCGCGATTTCCACGCTACCTACAGACTATCCGCGGCGTTGGTTACGTGTTGCTCAGCGACTAACGCGTAGCTATCTGCGCCTGGCAGGGCGGCCCTTCTCGATCTTTAAGGGCATCATGCCGCGCTCCTTGTGGTGGCGTTCGGTGCTGATCATCATGACGCCCTTGTTGTTGATGCAGATCATCGCTTCTTGGGTGTTTTATGATCGCCACTGGCAGGTGGTGACCAAACGGCTGGCTGGTGCTCTGTCGTCGGAAATCCATGCGGTGGTGCTGTTGGTCGAAGACCGCCATGCCCCGTCTGAGCAAAGCGAAATCTTCAGTCTGGCCGCCCATACCATGAGCTTTAAGGTCAGCCTGCACGAGGGCCCGCTGCCGTCGGCGGAGGCTGCGCCTCTGACCTGGCTGGCGCCCACTGCGCTGCGCGAGCGCTTGTCCCAGGGCCTGCACAAGATTGGGCGCCCCTTCTCGATCGACGAAGTGAACCATGAGGGCGAAGTGTTGGTCCACGTCGCTCTGCGCTGGGAAAAGCCCAGCTATTTGACTTTCTGGGTCAGCCGCAAGCGCTTGTTCTCGACGACGATCTATATCTTCTTGTTCTGGTTCTTGGGCGCAGGTTTTTTGCTGTTCGGCGTTGCGGGACTGTTTTGGCGTAACCAGGTGCGACCGATCCACCGCCTGGCTCTGGCCGCCGAGGAGTTTGGCAAGGGGCGCGATGTCGAGCGCTTCAAGGCCGAAGGCGCCAGTGAAGTGCGCCAGGCAGCCAGCGCCTTTATCGGCATGCGCGACCGGCTACGCCGCCAGGTGACCCAACGCACGCGCATGCTGGCTGGGGTCAGCCACGACCTGCGCACGCCCTTGACCCGCATGCGGCTGGTTCTGGCCATGAGCAGCGACGCTGAGACCCGCGAGGCCATGGAAGAAGACATCAAGGACATGGAGGCCATGATTGAAGGCTATTTGTCCTTTGCCCGCGGCGAAGGGGTCGAGGCGCTGGAGCGGCGCGATTTGGCCGATATGCTGCGCCGGATCGTCGAGGCCAGCCCGGGCCCCGGCGAACTGCAACTGGTCATTCAGCCGGTCAAGCGCAACGCCTTGCCCCGCAGTGGTGGCCTGGAGCTGTCTGGCGACCTGGACCTGGACGACGAGCCCATGGGTCCCTATGAGGCGCTGATTATGCCGCGCGCGGTGCGCCGGGCGGTGGACAATTTGGTCTCTAACGCCCAGCGGTTTGCCGGGCGCATCCGCATTACGCTCATCACCGACCGCCAGGCTTTCACCATCCGCGTTGATGATGACGGGCCCGGCATCCCCGCCGATAAGCGCGAGGAGGTGTTGCAGCCTTTCTATCGCCTGGAAGAGAGCCGCAACGAGGCCACGGGCGGCGTGGGGCTGGGCTTGTCGATCACTTTAGACATTGCTCTTGCCCACGGCGGCAGGCTAGAACTCGGCCATTCCCCCATGGGTGGTTTGCGCGCTGAGCTCATTTTGCCGCGCTGAGTGGCTGCAAGGCCAGCACTGCCCGACACTCGATCATGCAGGCCGCATGGCGGCCTCAAGCCTGGAGACACGCGATCATGAAACGCTATTGGGTTACCGGCGGCAACTACACCGACACCAGCTTTTCCACCCTGGCACCTGGCGAAAAGGAGCAGCGCTTCGGTCCCTTCGACAGCTACGAGGCCGCTCAGAAGGTCTGGCAAGGCTTGGCTTGGCAGACCGTGGACGACTGCCAGTCCTATTTCACCATCCAAGGTGTGGAACAGCCCGACGAGCCCGAGTTTTGGGTCGTTGGCGGCGTCTATAACTCGACCGATTTCGACAAGGCGAACAACGAAGGCAAGTATGGCCCCTTTGCCACCTATGAGGAGGCCAAGAAAGAATGGCAGCGCTTGGCTTGGGAGACCGTTGATGATGCCAACGCCCGCTTTCGTATCGAAGAAAAGCAGGTCGGCAGCGACGCGGCCGCCGCTGAACCGGCAAAGCTGGCCTACCGCGTGTTGACCGGTCCCGATGACCGCAGCTTCTGCGAGCGCGTTTCTCAGGCGTTGGCCGAAGGCTACGTTTTGCATGGCGCTCCAGCCCTGACCACCAAAGGCGAGCAGGTGATCGTGGCCCAGGCTTTGGTGTTGGCACCTTCGGCCTAAAGATCCAGTTCGATCAAGCCGTCTTCGGCGGCGGCGCGCGACTGGCACAAGATGATGCTGCCCGCGCGCTGAGCCTTGGACAGCACGAAGTCGCGGTGCTCGACCTCGCCTGAGATCAGCCCGCATTTGCAGACCCCGCAAATCCCGTCAGAGCACTTGAG
>CAZHYF010000293.1:0-3156 GCA_964536635.1 uncultured Rhodospirillaceae bacterium
GGAGCGGGCCCCAAGGCTTGGCGCAAAAGCGGCGGCGGGGCAAGCCCAGTGATGGCCCAGTGAGCGGCCAGGGAGCGGCCAGTGGTGGCCAGTGGTGGCCCAGCAATCGCGCGCAGACTGCCTAAGCCGCGCGCGACGCCTGGCGCGCTGGACTTTTGACCCGGTGAGCGTATAACAGCGCTCCTTTGCGGGAGCCCGCCTGGCCGCCGAGCGGTCGGCCCTGGACGAGGCCCCTGCACCGACCTTCAGCAAAGCACGACAGATCCTTGGCACGACGTAAAAAAGGCGATCCAGTCCACGGCTGGATCATTATTGATAAGCCCATCGGCATGAACTCCACCCCGGTGGTGGGCAAGGTGCGGCGCGCCTTCAATGCGCAAAAGGCCGGGCACGGCGGCACGCTGGACCCCTTGGCCAGCGGCCTGCTGCCGATCGCTTTGGGTGAGGCCACCAAGACGGTCAATTTCGTCATGGAGGGCATGAAGACCTACACCTTCACGGTCCGCTGGGGCGAAGCGACCGACTCAGACGATTCTGAAGGCCAGGTCATCGCCACCAGCGAGGCGCGCCCGAGCCAAGCCGAAATCGAAGCCGCTCTGCCCGCCTTTGAGGGCGAGATCTGGCAGCGTCCGCCCGCCTACAGCGCCATCAAAGTCGACGGCCAACGCGCCTACGATTTGGCGCGCGCGGGCGAAGAGGTCACGCTGGCCGAACGCCAGGTCTGGATCGACTCCATTGCTCTGATCGAGGCGCGCGCGGGCGAGGCAGATTTCCGCGTAGACTGCGGAAAAGGCACCTATGTCCGCTCGCTGGCGCGCGATTTGGCCGAGTCTTTGGGCACTTGCGGGCACATCGTTGCGCTGCGCCGCTGCCAAGTGGGGCCATTTCGTGAGGCCGACGCAATTTGTCTGGACAGCCTGGACGATTTGGAGCATAGGGAGCAGCGGTTTGAGCGGCTGTTGTCGCTCGAGTCTGCGCTGGACGACATCCCGGCGCTGGACGTGACCCCCGGCGAAGCACAAACTGTTCGCAACGGTCAAAGTCTTCCACTTCTCAAGCGATCTGATCAGCATCGTCTACCGGCAGCCTTCTGGGAAGCCTACGAGGATGGCGACAATCGCCTTTGGCTCCGCCTTGCGGGGCAAGCGGTGGCTTTGGCAGTCTTCGAAGCAGGCACGGTGAAACCGGTTCGGGTTTTCAACCACGGATGAAATGACCATTAGAAAGGACGAAAACGATGTCGATTACGGCAGAGCGTAAAGCCGAACTGATTAAAGAATATGGCCTGGCAGAGGGTGACACTGGTTCTCCTGAAGTACAGGTCGCGATCCTGACCGAGCGGATCGTCAACCTGACCGAGCACATGAAAGAGCACAAGCACGACTTCCACTCGCGCCGTGGCTTGTTGGTCATGGTTGGCCAGCGTCGTCGCTTGCTGGACTATGTGCGCGGCAAAGACCATGCGCGCTACCAGTCGTTGATTCAGCGCTTGGGCCTGCGTCGCTAAGCTGCAACCGGCGGAGGGGCCGCCCCGCGCGGCCCAGATCGCAGCGCCTACCAGAGCGCCTCATCGTCAATTTACGGGAACCTGATAGACCTTTGACCTTCCTGCGGCTCAAACCAACAGCGCATTTGTTGAGCTTCGACCTGGCGTCGGACACCGGCAAGCATGTGGCGCTTGCAGAAGCATCTATCGCGAATCTGGTCGGCAATGCTGGCCTTCAGACACCCCGACTTGGCAAAACAGAAAACGGTTTGAGTTTGCGCTCAGGCCGTTTTTGCGTTTGATTACCACCCCTTGGCCAGAGCGGGTATCGACCGGCTGTGGGCCACTCACCAACCTCTAACCAGAAAAATCATGACAGTTCGGACCTGCGGGTCAGAGATTTTATCGCTCCTGGCGGCGGCAAGATCTTTGACCCGTCGGTCTGGCTGCTAAGGCCAGCGCCGCAATCCAGCAGCGCATGGACCGGAACTACGAAAGAAGATGTATGTTTGAGATTACAAAAAAATCTATGGAATGGGGCGGCCGGACGCTGACCCTGGAATCAGGCCGTGTGGCCCGTCAAGCTGACGGCGCGGTGCTGGCTCAATACGGCGAGACCGTTGTGTTGGCGACCGTTGTTGGCGCCAAGTCGGTCAAGCCGGGTCAAGACTTCTTCCCCCTGACCGTCAATTACCAAGAAAAGTCCTTTGCGGTTGGCCGCATTCCCGGTGGCTTCTTCAAGCGCGAAGGCCGCCCGTCTGAAAACGAGACCCTGACTTGCCGCCTGATCGACCGCCCGATCCGTCCGCTGTTTGCTGAAGGCTTCTTTAACGAGGTGCAGGTCATCACCACCGTCATGTCTTACGACATGGAAAACAACCCCGATGTTGTGGCGCTGATCGCGGCCTCTGCGGCTTTGACCATCTCTGGCTTGCCCTTCATGGGCCCGGTTGGCGCGGCGCGCGTTGGCTACAAGAACGGCCAATACGTTCTGAACCCCAGCTCGACCGACTGCAAAGAAGCCGACAGCAAGCTGGACCTGGTGGTTGCCGGTACCCAAGAAGGCGTGCTGATGGTCGAATCAGAAGCCTCAGAGCTGTCTGAAGACGTCATGCTGGGCGCTGTTGAATTCGGCCACAAGGCCTTCCAGCCGGTGATCGACCTGATCATTTCTATGGCTGAAGATTGCGCCAAAGAGCCTTGGGACATGCCCACCAAAGCGGCCGACTACGACGCCACTTTGGCGAAGGTCAAAGAGCTGGCGCAGGCCCGCATCGAGCAGGCCTATACCCTGACCGACAAGCAGGCGCGCTCTCAGGCCCTGGCGGCGATCCGTGAAGAGGTGCTGGCCCAGTTCGAAGACGACCAGACCCTGACCGTCGATAAGATGATCAAGGGCCTGTCCGCCGACGTGGTGCGCGGCGCGATCATCGCTGGCAAGCCGCGCATCGACGGCCGCTCGACCACCGATATCCGCAACATTCTGGGCCAGGTGTCTGTGCTGCCCCGCACGCACGGCTCGGCGCTGTTCACCCGTGGTGAGACCCAGGCCTTTGTCACCGCCACCTTGGGCACGGCTCAGGACGAGCAGATCATCGACAGCCTGGACGGCGAGTTCAAGCAGCACTTCTTGCTGCACTACAACTTCCCGCCCTTCTCTGTGGGTGAGA
>CAZHYF010000294.1:0-3133 GCA_964536635.1 uncultured Rhodospirillaceae bacterium
GCGGGCTGGTCATCGCTGCTGTCGATCATGGCAGACTCGAAGCCCTGCAAAGCCGCGGCCTCGGGCGTGTGCGGGCGCTCGGCATTGACCTTCTCAATTGCAGCGTTCAGCTCGATCTGCGAGCAGAGCCCCAACAGCACTGGATCGCGCGGGTTGAGGTTGGCAGAGTTCCAGTGGGTGCGATTGCGCACCGCTGCAATGGTGTTCTTGGTGGTGCCGATCAGCTTGATGATGGCCGCATCCTTGATGGTTGGGAAGTTGCGCACCAACCAAGCGATGGCGTCCGGCTTGTCCTGTCGCTTGGCGACCGGCGTATACCGCGGACCTTTTTGCTTGGAGACGCGCAGAACCGCGTCCTTCGCCAGGCGCAAACGCGCATCGGGATTGGCTTGGCAGCGGTCGATCTCGGCTTGGGTCAACTGGCCATTCTTGGTCGGATCTTCCCCGCGAATACCGGTCGCCACATCACCATCTGCGATGCCTTTGACTTCCAACGGGTGCAGCGAGCAAAACTCAGCGATCTGATCAAAGCCAAGCGCGGTATTTTCGACCAGCCAGACGGCTGTCGCCTTGGGCATCAAGGGCGTTGACATGGCGGAACCTCAAATTCTTGTTGCGCAATTCTGGCCAAAGCCTGGTCACGCCGGGTCTCTAGAGCCGAGTGAACCTGTGCCAAAAGCTGCATTGCGACATACGCATAAAAAATGCCGCCCCACTGGGGCGGCTCTTGGTTTGGTATATACGCAAAATTTGCGATGGATTCAAGACTTGCCGTCGCACCTTTGCGCTCTTTGCCACGTGGGGGTATCGTGCGCCTAAGAGGCCGAGGCCAGCTTGCCCGACGGTAGAGCTGGCTGAGGGTCTAGAGCATCCCAGAGTTCTCCGCGGCGCAGTCGGCTCCAGGACATGTGCTTTTCAAGGCCATAGATCAAGGCACGCAGCCTTGTGGCCAGGCCCTGCTCGGCCAAGTCTTGGCTATAGGTCTTGGCCAGGGCCTCCATGATGCCCGGCTTGGCGCCGGTCTTGGCATCGGGGATCAGCACCAAACTGCCAAGCCCCAGGGCTGGCACCAAGGTCGCGTTGGCCCAGGTTTGGGCAGCGGCACGCTCTTGCTGACGCCCGCTCAGAAGCTGGCTCTGCAAATAGGCCTGCAAGCGCATCAGAGCCTCAACCAACACCAGCGGGGCAAAGGGCAGCGCCAAGCACGCCAGCAAGCGACCCAGCCCCAAGGCAAAGCTGACGCCCAGTCCAACCAGCGGCAATCCAAAATAGAGCGGCAAAGCTGTGACAAGGCCCCAAGACTGCAGCAAGCCAAAGCCAACCGCAAGCAGAACCAAAAAGTCCGCAGGCAAGGCCACCAAAGCGCTGAGCGTCAATGGGCGATACAAGAAGCGCAACGCGCCCTGCCCATCGGTATAGAGCTTGGCCTCGTAGCGACCGTCTTTGCAGCCCAGCTCCTGCCACAGCGCCTGCAAGTAGGCCAGGTAGCCCCGACGCTTGCTGGTGGCCAACGGCCATTGCAGCCAAGCGCGCTGCAGGCGGATAGCGCCCGACTTGCGCCACGCCCCGCGCAGCCCAGAGCGCAAGGTCGCTCCGATAGCCCGGCTCATGGCCTGCCAAGACCCGCCGACCCAATAACCCCAGAGCCCCAGAGCAAACAACAGCAGCGCCGATTGCTTCAGACCGCCCTGAACGGCCGCCACCAGTAGGTCCGGATTCTCAGCCCAGGCAACCGCGCCTTGGGGCTTGTTGGCACTCCAGTCGAGGCTGTTGACTTCGCGCAGCACGGCATTCAGACCCAGGCGAAGGCCCTCGTCCATTTGACCGGCCTTGACGCGCGCAGACACGACCTGATCCCATATCTCCTGACGCGCTGCGGGCAGCACCGCTTGTGCCTGCTTACCACGTCCTTCGACGAACCACCGCTGCTCACCGCGCACCAACAAGAACACCAGGTAGTCCTTGGCCTGCGAACGCCCCAGCAGACGCCAATTGCGCACCAGCCCTTGCAAGTAGGTCTGCGGATCCATCAGACCGGTGTCACGCAGCGTCACCAAATAGAGGTCCAGCTTATGAACCTGGCGGACCTGATCGAAGGTGATCTCAATCTGCCGAGCGAGCTGGCCTGAGACCAAACCAGCGTCGTCAATGACCCGTTGTTCCCCCAAGCCAGGATAAGGGGCCGCCGAGCGCGCTGCGGTCGGAGGCAAGGCAAACAAGGCGAGCAACACGGCGGACACGGCCAGAACGAGCCTTCGGACAGTCCAAAAATGAGGCGACTGAAGCATGGGAAACCAATAGCATTAAGTATTACAACCTCAGGTTTAGAAATGCATTGTGGCAACACCTAGAAGGGTTTGCGTTCATTTTGAACCCAGGTTACCAGGCTGCCGCCTCATAAGGGGTCTTCGGGGCAAATCAAGGCCGAGGTAGACGGCGCAGCGAGGCGGGCAGAATCAAAAAAGGCACCATGCAGTTTTCGCATAGTGCCTTGATTTTTCGTTATGTTTTAACTCGGCATGCCGCCGAAAATGCCCGGCGTTTATCACGATCGATTGCCGTTCGTTGACAAGCGCCGTTTGGCTGGCTCTGCCTAGTCGTCGAGCTTCTGCTCGATGGCTGGCTGGCTCTGGCCTTGCAGGGCGTTGATCTTGATCTCGCGCGGTTTCAGGGCCTCGGGCACCTCGCGCAGCAGATCGACGTGCAGCAAGCCGTGCTCCAGATGCGCTGCCGCAACGCGGATATGGTCTGCCAACTGGAAACGGCGGTCGAAGGAGCGCTTGGCAATGCCACGATGCAGCATGACCGGCGTCTCACTTTCTTCGACTTTTCGGCCTGAGCCGCGAATCACCAGGATATTGTCCTGGGTGCTGACCGACAGATCTTGTTCTTCAAACCCGGCGACGGCCATGGTGATGCGGTACTGATTCTCGCCGCGACGCTCGATGTTATAGGGCGGATAAGAAGGGGCCGCCTCGTCGATCCGCAAGGCGGACTCGAACATTTGGTTGATGCGGTCAAATCCGACAGACGAACGGAACAGGGGTGACAGGTCTAGGGTACGCATACTTATGTCCTCAAAGTGAGCAACTGAGTTGGGCCACGCTCGCAAATTTGACACGTGGCTGCGGCC
>CAZHYF010000295.1:0-3127 GCA_964536635.1 uncultured Rhodospirillaceae bacterium
GCAATGGCGTCGGCGTCATCGGTCAAGTTGATGCGGCTCATGTCGGAGGCATCCGACTTGGACATTTTCTTCGTTCCATCGCGCAGGCTCATGACCCGGGTCGCCGCGCCTTGAATAATCGGCTCTGTGATGGGAAAATAGCCTGGCTGGTCCTCGCCGCAGAAGTCATAGTTGAACTTGGCTGCGATATCGCGGGTCAGCTCCAGGTGTTGCTTTTGATCATCGCCCACCGGAACGTGGGTGGCTTGGTAGGCCAGAATGTCGGCTGCCATCAGCGCCGGATAGGCAAACAGCCCCAAAGAGACCTGCTCGCGGTTCTTGCCTGCCTTGTCCTTGAACTGGGTCATGCGGTTCATCCAACCCATGCGCGCGACGCAAGAGAAGAGCCAGCCCAGCTCGGCATGGGCGCTGACCATCGACTGGTTAAAGATGATCGAGCGCTTGGGATCGATGCCCGACGCCAGATAGGCCGCTGTGATTTCGCGGGTCTGGTTGGCCAGCTCGGCCGGATCCTGCCAAACGGTCACGGCGTGCAGATCCACCACGCAATAGATGCAATCCATCTCGTCTTGCAGGCGCACGAAGTTGCGGATTGCACCCAAGTAATTGCCCAAGGTCATGGCGCCGGACGGCTGCACGCCAGAAAAGACGCGGTTGGGAAACTCGGTATTGGCGGAGGCGGTGGTGTTTGTTTGGGGCATAATCAGCGGTCTGTGGTCGAAATAGTGCGGCGCGCCGGGCCCGTCGGCCCCGCCTTGCTTGGTCCGACTGTGCTTAGTCCGACTGGCAGGTGGGTGCAAGGCAGGAGGCAAGGCCCAATCAAATTAGCGCCAAGGCTAGCCCTGGCTCTGGCCCACCAAGGGGCAGCTTTATCGCCGAAATGCGGCTTTTAGCTCTGAAAGACTGGTGGCGCGCAAGACAAGCGCCAAAATCGCGTAGCTCGCCACGCCGCCCAGGACCAACAGCCCCAACCCCGCCAAGGATTGGAGTCGCCCGCCCTCGAACAACCAATTCGCCAAGACCGCCTGCATGCACAGCAATGCCAGCGCCATGCCCAGCGCCGCCAAAGTGCTGCGCAGAACGCGGCTCCACAGCCGCACATCCGGCTGCCAATAGCCCCAGCGCAGAACGGTCGCGCCTTGCAGGGCCACCATGGCCCACATGGACAAGGAAATGGCCAGCGCCAGGCCGATGTAGGCCATAAACTGGAACAGAGCCAAGCCCAGCCCGACACTGATCACCACCGCCACGATGGCGTGCTTCATCGGGGTCTGGGTGTCCTCGCGGGCAAAAAAGCAGGGCATGAAGACCTTGGTCATGACCGAGGGCGGCACGCCCAAACCCAGCATAAACAGAGCCCAAGCCGTCGCCTGCGAGTCCGCGCGCGAAAAGGCGCCCCACTCGAACAGCCCAACGCAGAGCGCTTGCGGGATGGCCACCAGTGCCAGCGCGGCTGGCAGGGTCAACAGCAAGGCAAATTCGATGCCCCGGTTCAGCGAGACCATGGCCTCTTGCTCGCGGCCCTCGCGCAGCGCGCGCGACAGGCTGGGCAGCAGCACCACGCCAAAGGCGACCCCAATCAGCCCCAAAGGCAATTGATAGAGGCGGTCGGCGTAGTAGAGATAAGACAAAGCCCCATCCTGGGCCGAAGCGATCACCGACTGCGCCAGAGTGTTGATCTGCCACACCCCCGCTGAGATGATGCCGGGGCCCATCAGCACGGCCAGCTTGGCCAGATCACGGCTCCAGCCAAAGCGCGGAGTCAGCACCTCCAAGCCTTGGCGCCGCAAGCCCCAGACCACCACCGCGACCTGCAAGATACCCGCCAGCGCCACCGACCAAGACAGAAGATAGCCCGGCATACCGGTGAAGGGCAGCAAGCCGACCAGCGCCGCGATAATTACCACATTGAGCATGGTGGGCGCAGCGGCGGCGGCCGAAAAGCGGCCGTGCGACTGCAGCACTCCAGAGAAGAGGGCCAGCACCGCCATGGCCACCAGGTAGCCAAACATGATGCGGCCAAAATCGACCGCCAGCGCCACCTTGGCCGGATCGTCGGCAAAGCCGGGCGCCATCAGCGCGATCACCAGGGGCATGCCCCAAATAATCAGCGCGCAAAGCGGCAGCATCACCACCAGCAATCCGCCCAGCGCCTGGCGGGCAAAGTTTTGCGCGGCTTGGTCGCCAGAGCCTTGGCGGACGCGGTTATAGACCGGCACAAACGCGGTCGAAAACGCGCCCTCGGCGAAGATGCGCCGGAACATGTTGGGCAGGCGGAAGGCCAGCACAAAGGCGTCGGTCACCGCCCCCGCCCCTACGACTGCTGCAATCAACTGATCGCGCAGCAGCCCCAGGATGCGTGACAGGAAGGTGAAACCACCGACCGTAAACAGGGATTTCAGCGAGACCATAGCGCCGCCCAGCCCTCCGTCGTGCGTTGCCGAACCGTCTAGCGCGAGATGGGCTTGTACTTGATGCGCGTCGGCTGGTCGGCATCATCGCCCTTCCGGCGGCGCAGATCCTCGGCATAGTCGCTGTAGTTGCCCTGGAAGAACACCACCTCTGAGTTGCCCTCATAGGCGATGATGTGGGTCGCAATACGGTCCAAAAAGAAGCGGTCGTGCGAGATGACCAGCACGCAGCCGATGAAGCGCAACAGCGCCTCTTCCAGGTTGCGCAGCACCTCAACGTCCAGATCGTTGGTCGGTTCGTCGAGCAGCAGCACGTTGTTGCCCGCCTTCAGCATTTTCGCCAAGTGGACGCGGTTGCGCTCACCGCCGGACAGATCGCCCACGGCCTTCTGCTGATCGCCGGACTTGAAGTTGAAAGCGCCAACGTAGGCGCGCGAAGCCATTTGCTTGCCGCCCAAGTCCACCATGTCCAGGCCGTCGGAAATCTCCTGCCAAACGGTGTTCTTGTCGATCAGGCCGTCGCGCACCTGGTCGATGTAGCCCATCTGCACGGTGTCGCCGACCTTGATGCTGCCGCTATCGGGGCTCTCCTGACCGGTCAGCATCTTGAACAGAGTGGTCTTACCGGCACCGTTGGGGCCGACGATACCGACGATGGCACCTGCCGGGATCTTGAAGCTCAGATCTTCGATCAACAGCTCGTCGCCAAAGGCCTT
>CAZHYF010000296.1:0-3117 GCA_964536635.1 uncultured Rhodospirillaceae bacterium
CCCAAAAGGAAATCTTGAAACTCGGGCTTGTGAGCGCCCATGACGATCAAGCGGGCGTTCAGCTGGTCGGCGGTGGTCAAGATCTGCTCATAGGCGCTGCCTTGGGCGATGATGTGCTGGATGCCGGCGGCGGCGCCCAAGGCCTCTTCGACCAGGCTGTGCAGGGCCGCGCGGGCCTGCTCCAAGGCCTCGGCCTGCGAGCCATCTTTGAAGTAGCTGCCAACGATGCTCATGCCAAAGTCGGGCACCACGGACATGACCGCCAGAGGCGCCTCATCCAGGGTCGCGAGCTGCGCCGCGCGGCTCAAGAGGGGCTTGCTGTGCTCGGGGTGGGCCAGATCGATAGCTACAAGAACGGGCTGGCTCATGCGGCGGCCTCCTGTCGATTGGGGCGGCCTGCCTCACGAGGCATGCGCCGCCGTTGCAAAAAGATGATCAGCGCCAACAGCGCCAGGGCCGGGATATAGACCAACTCCTTGGGCATGCGGTCGGCGGGCTTTTCGATCGCGACCAGCTGCCAATCGAAATCAACGCCGGCCTGCTCGGCGGGACCGCCAAAGCCCAGCGAATCAACGATGATCTTGCCGTCGCTCTCCACCAACTCCAGGCCTGCGGCGCTGGCCAGGCGATCAAAACCCTCGGCACCTTTGTCGCCCAGCGGCAGCACAAAGGTCGAGGAGATGAAGTCGCCGTCCAGGTTTTCGCCCTCCAGCTTCAGCCGGATCGAATCGCCGTTCGGCGCCGACTTGGCAATATCAAAGACCTTTGCGGGCTCGGCGATAACGAAGGGCGGTTGCACATAGTCCAACACCAGGCCCGGGCGGAACAAGAGCATGGCCACCAGCACCAGCGCGGCGCTCTCCCACAAGCGGTTGCGGGTAAAGAAATAGCCCATGGTGCCCGCCGCGAAGACCAGCATAGCGGCCAGCGCCACGAAGAAGACCATGATGGCCTTCACCGGGCCTACGTCGATCAGCAGGAGGTCGGTGTTGAAGATGAACAAGAAGGGCAGCAAGGCCGTGCGCAGCGAATAGAAGAAGGCGGTGAAGCCCGTCTTGAGCGGATCGGCGCCCGATATAGCGGCGGCGGCAAAGGAGGCCAGCCCCACCGGCGGCGTCACGTCGGCCATGATGCCGTAGTAGAAGACGAACATGTGGACGGCCACCAGCGGCACGATCAAGCCGGACTGCGCGCCCAGCTCGACCACCACGCCTGCCATCAGCGAGGAGACCACGATGTAGTTGGCGGTGGTCGGCAAGCCCATGCCCAAGATGATCGAGATCACGGCCACGAAGAACAGCATGGCCAAAAGGTTGCCGCCGGACAGGAACTCGACGAATTCGGCCATGACCTGGCCGATGCCGGTCAGGGTCACCGCACCCACGATGATGCCCGCAACGCCCATGGCGGCGGCCAAGCCGATCATGTTGCGCGCGCCGATGATCAGGCCGTCGGCCAGATCTTTGATGCCCTCGCCGATCGCCTTGACGAAGCCGACCGCTTGGCCGCGGAACAGCGCTTTCAACGGCTTTTGGGTGACCAGCACCACGATCAAGAAGCAGGTCGCCCAGAAGGCCGAGAAGGCGGGGGACTTCCACTCGACGATCAGGAACCAGATCAGCACGATGATTGGCACGACATAGTGCAGGCCCGTCCCTGCTACATCGCTAAAGCGCGGCAGCTTGAGCACTGGTTGGTTGGGATCGTCCATCTCCAGGTCAGGCTTGCGCGCCGACAGGAAGACCAGGAAGACATAGCTGCCAAACAAGAAGGCCAGAATTGGCATCCCCGAGGCGTCCCCAAACCAGACCTTGAAGCCCTGGATCAGCCAATAGACGCCGTAGGACAGGATGATCAGCGAAGAAATGGTGATGCCGCTGCGGATGAGGCGCGCTTTGGCCGGGCCCATGGGCTCGGGGCGATCCAGGCCGCGCATATCGTGCTTCAGCGCCTCCAGGTGGACGATGTAGACCAGGGCAATATAGGAGATCAGCGCCGGGATGATGGCGGTTTTCACCACCTCGACGTAGGAGATGCCGACATATTCGGTCATCAAGAAGGCCACCGCCCCCATGACCGGGGGCGTTAAGACGCCGTTGACCGAAGAGGAGACCTCGACCGCGCCCGCTTTTTCGGGCGAAAAGCCCACCCGTTTCATCAGGGGGATGGTAAAGGTGCCAGTGGTGACCACGTTGGCAATCGAAGAGCCGGAAATCAGGCCGGTCATGGCCGAGGAGACCACCGCAGCCTTGGCCGGGCCGCCGCGCATGTGGCCCAACAGCGAGAAGGCGATTTGCACGAAATAGTTGCCCGCGCCCGCCTGATTGAGCAGCGCGCCGAACAGCACGAACAAGAAGACAAAGCCCGAGGAGACCCCCAGCGCTACGCCGAAGACGCCCTCGGTGGTCAGCCACATGTGGCTCATGGCCTTTTCCAGCGAGGCGCCCTTCCAGCGGATCATGTCCGGCAGCCCCGCCCAAGCACCGAAAAAGACGTAGGCCAAGAAGACCAGTGCAACCGCCATCAGCGGGAAGCCCAAGGAGCGGCGCGCTGCCTCAAGCAACAGCACGATGCCAATCGCTGCCACGGTGACATCGACCGTATTGGGTGCGCCCGAGCGCGCAGCAACGCCCGCGTAGGCCAGCCAAATGTAGGCCGCAGCGCCCGCGCCGATCAGCGCCATGGCCCAGTCTTGCAGCGGGATGTAGTCGCGCGGGCTGGATTTCAGCGTCGGATAAGCGGTAAAGGCCAAGAAGACCGCGAAGGCCAGGTGGATGGCTCTGGTTTGGGTGTCGTTCCACACCGCGATGCCCAGCTCAAAGGGCAGGGGCGAGGCGATCCAAAGCTGGAAAAGCGACCAGACCAAGGGCACGACCCACAGCACCGCGATCGGCAAGGCGCCGGTTGGGGCTCTGGCACCGGTATCGGCTTCGGCGATCAGGTCTTCGGGATTGTCCACCAAAGCTTTAGCGGTCTCGCTCATGTTGCCTCTCCTGCGTCTCGTTCGACTATTTTTTGTTGGTTGTGGTTGGGCCGCTAGA
This sequence comes from uncultured Rhodospirillaceae bacterium, assembly GCA_964536635.1. Lineage (GTDB taxonomy): Bacteria > Pseudomonadota > Alphaproteobacteria > UBA7985 > JAUIBT01 > JAUIBT01. The sequence continues at coordinate 3,042 of CAZHYF010000296.1, forward strand.
GCGGCGCGCACCAGAGCTGGCTTGAAACCTTAGAACAAGTTTCGATAAATGCCAAAATTGCGCGGGCATTGCGCGG
>CAZHYF010000297.1:0-3112 GCA_964536635.1 uncultured Rhodospirillaceae bacterium
GGTGAATTGGCGGCCCTGTTCCGCGCTGAATTTGGGGGCTTGCCCGCGCGCTTTATACCCCGCGCGCGACGGCGATCTGCAAATTCTATCGCTGCGCTCAGGACAAGCAGATCGTAATGAATGGGTTTCCAGCCGTCGTAGTCCTAGGTGTCCAGCACATCGAGCTTGAATTTGATGTGGTTGCCGATTTCGGCCACGACCGCGCCCTTGGGGCAGGCCTGCTTTGCCTTCCTGCCGGGTTCAAGAATGCATAGGTTCAGCGCATCTGGCTGATGGGGCGTCCTTTTGTTATTCACAGTCTAGGCCCCTCATCTAGACCTTCTTTTTTGCTGGTTGCGGCTTTGAAGGCATTTTTGTTGCCCCCGCGAAGCGCATTACAAATCTCTGATATATCGACCGCTTTGAAGGTGGTGTAGACCTTCGCGATGCCGCTCTCGTATTTTTCTTCACTCAGCGCTCTTGACTCACGCAGGCTGATAAACTCCTCCTGCAACCTGTTTTCGGTCGCAGCGATGTGGCTTTCAACCGATGCCTCAATGGCTTCCGCCAAAGCTGAAGCCATTTGAACGCCACCAGTCAATAGGTAGATGAGCTGCTTCTGGAGTTGATCGCTGAAAGGGGTTTTGTCGTGCCGGTCAAAAATATCTTCAACATCCGAGACTTGATCAAAGACCATCTGATCCTGACCTGCATAGGCATAAAGGTTTTCCAAGATGGCGCTGTTGGCAGAAGTGAGGAGGCCCCGGACAAGACTGTCGTTGGCCAGATCGGTACACTCGCTCTGGTCCACAGCGTCGTTCAGGACGGCTTCAACAAACCGATTCCAGCCTTTCCCAAGCTTCAGGTTTTTGAACGGTCCATCGGTCATAGCTACCTCCTGTCGATACGAAGGTAGAGTTTAGTTCTGACATTGTCAGCTTATACAAAAGTTTGCCTGACATTTTCAACTGCAGACCTGTGAGTGACTAGGGGAACGCCTTCCCCTGCCTGCAACCGCCTGTCGGCGTTTTTCGCCACCCCTTCGAACGGGGATACCCCGTGCTGATTGAGGTTGCCCAAGTCCCGCTGGGGTACGCGGATCGACCTTCGGCCGCGTCAACACCAGTCGCGCGCTGAACCGGGCTCTGGCCCTGCCGAAGTAGTGGGGGGGGGCGTTGCCAGCGACTGGCTTGTGCGGCAGAGTACCAGACCATTTCACCCGAGCGAAACCCGGTTTGGTCATCTGGCTTGCGCCCGGTGCTGGGTGCCCTGGACGCGCTTTGCTGGAGCAAGTTGCGCCGATCAGTATTTAGAAATTACTGCTTAACATATTGAAACATCAGCAAATATACCTTAACTCTTAGTATCAATTGTTCGGGCTTTGCGCCAACCGAGCGGTGCCCTGGCGGCGGGGTTTCTTGCAAATCCAAATCCTTCAGCGTAGGCTTTTCCTTCAGCTAAAAATGGAGGATTGTTCGCTATGGTGATGGTCAAGCAGATACTTGCAGACAAGGGCTCGGACGTCTTTACCCTGTCTCCAGAGGCGAGCGGGCTAGATGCTGTCGACGCCTTGGCCCGTAACAATGTTGGTGCGTTGATCGTGGCCACGGCGGACAAGGTGATCAAGGGCATCGTCTCTGAGCGCGACGTGGTTCGCGTGTTGGCGCAGCGTGGTCAAGACGCGCTCGGCAAACCAGTGAGCGAGATGATGACCGCCAAGGTACGCACCTGTAGCGAAGACGCGACCGTGCCCGAAGTGATGACGCTGATGACCGAGGGGCGGTTTCGCCACCTTCCTGTAGAACGCGACGGCAAGTTGGTCGGCGTGGTGTCCATTGGCGATATCGTCAAGCACCGCATCGCCGAGATCGAGCGCGAGGCCGAGGACATTCGCTCTTATATCACTGCGGCCTAACGGGTCACCTGGTCTGAGGCTCCTGGGAGCGCTGTCGGCCAGGAGAGGCCAAGGCCGTCAACGCAGGCAAGGGCGCAGCGTGCCAGGGGCCTGCTCACCCAGCAGGCGCAAGGTTAGCGCATCTACAGCTTTATAACCTGCGCCCTTGGTTCCAAGAGCTTGGGTCTTGCTCTAAGCCGCAGGCGTGGGGCTGGCACCGGGAGCACGGCCGCCAATGGCGGCGCTCAATTCGGCTGCGGCTTGCTTGACCAGGGCGCCCAGTTCTTGCGTGGCGTTGATCGGCAGGCGAAAACTGGGCCCCGACACCGACAGCCCGGCGATCGGCGAGCCGAACGGGTCAAACACCGCAGCAGCGATGCAGCGCATGCCAGTGGTGCGCTCTTCATCATCGAAGGAATAGCCGCGCTTCCGGGTGCGCGCCAACTCGTCTGCCATGGCCTCTGGGTCGGTGATGGTCTGATCGGTAAATCGCTCCAGGCCGCGCCGTTCAAGAATCCCAGCAGCTTGATCGGGTCGATATTCGGCCAACAGGGCTTTCCCGATACCCGAAGCGTGCATGGCGCTGAGCGTGCCGGGCGGGAAGAAGGCTCGAATGGTCTGGTGGGTCTCGACCTGGGAGACGAACAGCACCTGATCGCGATTTTCTATCCCAAGATTGGCGGTCTCGTTGGTCGCCTGCATGAGGCGGCGCATAATGGGCTGGCTGTATTCCAACAGATTGTTTTGGCGCAAGAAGCGGCTGCCGATGCGAAACGCGCCGGGCCCGATGCGCCACAACTGGCTACGCGGGTCCAGGCGCACCATCTCGTGGCTCTCGAAGGTGGCCAAAACCCGGTAGACTGTTGCGGGCGCTTGGTCGCTGCGGTCGGCGAGCTCTGACAAGGACAAGCTGTCGGCCTGCGAGAGTTCGCCCAAGATCGCGAGCGCGCGATCAAGGGCCTTGATGGTGTTCTGCTCGTTCTTGTCATCGAAGGCGCGCGGTCGTCCGCGCACCCGCTTGTGGTTGTCGCTCATGGTCACTGCCTCCCGATAGGGCGTCAACTTGCCATAGCATGCAAAAAACACCTTCGCCAGTTGAAAAACTCTAGTGAATTGATAATGCAGCAGTAAATCAGCATAATTCCAAAAATGAAAAACTTTTTAAAAAAATTGTGAAAATCGGAGCGCGGACCTATGGTCGGTGAAAGTCAATTGCGAGGCGCTTATGTCCAGTCAGAA
>CAZHYF010000298.1:0-3112 GCA_964536635.1 uncultured Rhodospirillaceae bacterium
GAGGCCATTGCTGGCGAGGGCAAGATCCTGACGACCGGCGGCTTTGACAGCCACATTCACTGGATTTGCCCTCAACAGGTTGACGATGCGCTGCACTCGGGCCTCACCACCATGTTAGGCGGCGGTACGGGCCCTGCGCACGGTACGCTCGCCACCACCTGCACGCCGGGCGCTTGGCATCTATCGCGGATGTTGCAGGCCCTGGACGGTTTGCCCATGAATATTGCGCTCTCGGGCAAGGGCAATGCCTCTTTGCCGGGCGCTTTGGTCGAGCAGGTGCAAGCTGGCGCTGCGGCGCTTAAACTGCACGAAGATTGGGGCACGACACCCGCCGCGATTGATTGCTGCCTATCGGTGGCCGAGGAGATGGACGTGCAGGTCATGATCCATACGGACACGCTCAACGAAAGCGGCTTCGTGGAAAATACGGTCCGAGCCTTCAAAGACCGGACGATCCATGCCTTTCATACCGAAGGTGCGGGCGGCGGCCACGCGCCCGACATCATCAAGGTTTGCGGCCTCGAGCATGTGCTGCCCTCGTCGACCAACCCGACCCGGCCCTATACCGTCAACACGCTGGAAGAGCACTTGGACATGTTGATGGTCTGCCACCACTTGGACAAGGCCATTCCCGAGGATGTGGCCTTTGCGGAAAGCCGCATCCGTAAGGAGACCATTGCTGCCGAGGACATCTTGCACGACATGGGCGCCTTTTCCATCATCGCCTCCGACAGTCAGGCCATGGGACGTGTGGGTGAGGTGATCATCCGCACTTGGCAGACCGCGCACAAAATGAAACAGCAGCGCGGTCGCCTGGCTGAAGAGAGCGGCGATAACGATAACTATCGCGTTAAGCGCTATATTGCCAAGTACACGCTGAACCCGGCGATTGCCCATGGCATATCCGCGCATATCGGCAGTCTGGAAGTGGGCAAACGCGCCGACCTGGCGCTGTGGGATCCGGCTTTCTTTGGCGTTAAACCTGAAATGGTCTTGCTGGGCGGCACCATAGCCGTGGCGCAAATGGGCGACCCCAATGCCTCCATTCCCACCCCACAGCCGGTCTACACGCGACCCATGTTCGGTGCCTTTGGACGAGCCCTGGGACATGGCGCGGTCAGCTTTGTTTCAGCAGCGGCAGCGTCGGAAAATATTGGCGCCAAGTTGGGTCTGACCAAGCAAGTTTTGCCGGTCGCAAACACCCGCTGCATTGGTAAGCGCGACATGGTGCTCAACAGCGCCATGCCCGACATCGAAGTCAATCCAGAGACCTATGAGGTGCGGGCCGACGGTGAGTTGCTGACCTGCGAGCCTGCAAGCCAGCTGCCCTTGGCGCAGCGCTATTTCCTGTTCTAGGGGGGAGACAACTATGTTGCGCGCAAGGCAAGTGGGGCGCCGTAACAGCAAGCCAGCCGATACGCTGACGCTCGACTATGAGGCTCGTTATAAGCGACGGATTGCTATGACCAGCGACCAGGGCTTGGCCTTCCTGCTGGACTTGGAAACGGTTACCGACTTGCAAGAGGGCGACGACCTGCTGTTAGACGATGGGCGACATGTCCGCGTCAAAGCGGCGGCCGAGCCACTGTTGCGCATCACGGCTGATGACAGCCTACATCTCATGCGCATCGTTTGGCATATCGGCAATCGGCACTTGCCCTGCGCTTTGACCGCCGACCAGGTGCTGATCCGTCAGGATCACGTCATCGCTGACATGGTGCGCGGTCTGGGCGGCCACGTCGAGGAGGTGCGCGCCGCTTTCCAGCCCGAAGGCGGGGCCTATGGACGCGGGCGCACACACAGCCATGAGCACTAATGCCCACCGCCTTATGGCCTGGCTGTCGCCCAGCTTTCCCACCGGAGCCTTTGCCTTTAGCCACGGCCTGGAGCAGGCCATAGCGGCGGGGCAAGTTCGGGACAGAGCGAGCCTTTGCGCCTGGCTGCAAACTCTGTTTGAGCGCGGCAGCTTTTGGAATGACGCCTTGTTGTTTGCCGAGGCGCTTGGTCACCCAGAGCGAGCAGAAGCGGTGGCAGAACTTGCCGAAGCACTTGCCGGCTCACGCGAACGTCACCTGGAAACCATGGCTCAAGGCGCCGCCTTCGCGCGCTCTGTCTCGCCGCTTCTTGGTCGTCCTGTTCCGCCGGTAGCTTTGCCGGTGGCGCTGGGGTTGGCCTGTGCAGAGGCCGGTATAGGGCTCCAGGAGGCCTTGCCGCTCTATCTTCATGCGCAAGCAGCCAATCTCATATCAGCTGCGGTGCGATTGGTGCCCCTGGGGCAAAGCGACGGCCAAAGGGCCCTACAAGACCTATTTCCTGTCTTTGACAACGTGGCCGAGCGGGCTGCTGAAGCAGGCCTGGCCGCGCTTGGAGGCGCAGCGTGGCGTTCGGATATAGCGGCCATGCAGCACGAAACCATGCAAACAAGGATCTTTCGAACATGAGCGGAGCTTTGCGTTTAGGCATCGGCGGGCCCGTGGGGGCAGGCAAAACCTCGCTGACCGAGGCTCTGTGTCGCCGCCTGTCGCCCGCCATCTCCATGGCGGTGGTGACGAACGACATCTACACGGCTGAAGACGCCGAGTACCTTATGCGGGTCCAAGCCCTGCCGCTGGCGCGCATTCGCGGTGTTGAGACCGGCGGCTGCCCGCATACCGCCATTCGCGAGGACGCTTCGATCAACTTGGCTGCCATCGACGATTTGTCCGCAGCCTTTCCGGACCTGGAGCTGGTGCTGATTGAGTCGGGCGGGGACAATCTGGCCGCCACCTTTAGCCCCGAGCTGGCGGACATGACGATCTATGTGATCTCAACTGCTATGGGCGGTGACATCCCGCGCAAGGGCGGGCGAGGTATTACCAGCTCAGAGATCTTGGTAATCAATAAGACCGACTTGGCGCCTTATGTTGGCGTTGATCTTGAGGCCATGGCGCGCGACGCTGCCGCTCAACGTGGAGGGCGCAAGACCATTTTTACCGACATGAAAACCGGTGACGGCCTTGATGAGCTGATCACAGAATTGGGTCGCCTATCTGGCTTGCAGCTTGGCTAGCCCCGAGCTGTGCGTCGTCAGATAATTTGGGACATGTGAGCGGTTTTTCGTTTGGAGGCTCTG
>CAZHYF010000299.1:0-3111 GCA_964536635.1 uncultured Rhodospirillaceae bacterium
TTAGCCTTACCACATGCCCCAGCTTTTGATCATCGCCCACGCTCCATCTGCCAACACCAGGGCCCTGGCCGAGGCCGTATTTGCCGGCGCAACCAGCGTCGAGGCGGTGACCACGCGCTTGCTGTCCCCCTTTGAGACCCAGCCGCGCGACATCCTAGAGGCCGATGGGCTCATCCTGGGGACGACGGAAAATCTGGGCTACATGGCGGGCGCCACCAAGGACATGTTCGACCGCTGCTATTACGCTGTCATCGAGCACAAGCAGGGGCTGCCCATGGCGGTCTACATCCGCGCGGGCCATGACGGCACCGGCACCCGCCGCGCCATTGAAAGCATCACCACGGGCCTGCGCTGGCGCGCGGTGCAAGAGCCGCAGGTTCTGCGTGGCGCTTGGCAAGAGGCCTGGCCGCACGCGCTGGAGGAGCTGGGACAAGCCATGGCCTATGGCCTGGAGGCGGGCATTTTCTAGCGCAAAGCCCAAGCAACTGACGCTCCCTTCGCGATTGAGTTCCGGTGCTGGGGCCTGGCTCTAGAGCGTCGGGCGTTGGTCTTGCAACAGCCCTCCGCTCTAGCTGACTGATTTTTAACGCAAGTCCTTGCTCTAGGCGAGGCGCCCTGCGATCCGAAGCTGCGTGGGGCCGCGCACTGACAAGCCCCGTTTGTAGGTCGGCTCTTCGACCAGCTCAAGCGAAGCAAAGTGCTGATGCAAAGCGGTGAAAACCAGCTCCATATCGAGGCAGGCCAGGTGGTTGCCCAAGCAAAAATGCGCGCCGCCGCCAAAGGCGATGTGGCGCACGGGCTGACGTCCGACATCGAAAGTGTCGGCTTGGTCGAATTGCTGTGGGTCACGGTTGGCCGCGCCATAGAGCAGGCCGAAGCGGGTGCCGCGCGGGAAGTCGCGCCCGGCGACATGGCAGTCCTGCGTCGCGAAGCGATGGAAATAGGGCAGGGGCGATTCAAACCGGAACATCTCGTGGACGGCGCTGCGCATCAGGCCTGGGTCGTGCCGCAAGCGCTGGTCCTGGTCGGCGAAGCGCAGCAGGGCATGCAGGCCCGAGCCCAGCACGTCGATGGTCGAGCCGTGCCCGGCCATCAAGATCAGCATGGCGAGCGAAATGGTCTCCTCGCTGTCGGTGCGACCGGCCTTTTCGTGCTCGACCAGGCGGCTCATCAGGTCGTCGCGCGGCTGCTTTTGGCGCTCGGCGATCATGTCTTGCAAGTAGGCGCAGAAGTCCTTGGCTGCTTGTTCTGCGCGCCGTTTTTGCTCCAAGGTCCGGCCGACATTGTAATAGCTCACGACCGCCTCAGACCAGGCGCGCAGCAGGGCAGAGTCGGTTTCGGGCACGCCCAGAATATGGCCGATAACGTGGCCGGGCAGGTGGACCGCAAAATCGCCAACGAAGTCGAAGGTCTCTTGTTCAAACAAGGGGGCCAGCATCCGGTCGATCAAAGCCTGGATGTAGGGGCGTTGCCGTTCCACCAAGGCCGGGGTGAAGTCGCGAAACACCAGCTTGCGTTGGCGATCATGCTGGGGGCCCTCCAGATCCAGCATGTTGTGCTGCACATAGCGCTCGTGGAAGGGCATATCGTGCATGCCGCCCTTGACCTGCATGGCGCGCAACTCGACGGCGCTGAACAGGCCTTCGACGCTGCGCAGCATGCTTGGGTCCAGGGTCAAGGCACGCACCTGGTCATAGCGGGTCAGCATCCAGGTGTCTTCGGGCGCGTAGTAGTAGGGCTGGCCGCTCGCGCGCATCGCGGTGTAGACGCGATAGGGATCGGCGGCAAAGTCGGCCGAAAGCGGGTCGAACGCCAGGTCAGGCGCAGAGGACGAAGCAGGCATGGGGCACCACAATGCGGGAAAACACGGGGCCTCAGGCTAGCCCGCCAGCAGGTGCGCCGTCCATGCTCTTTTGATAGGCTCGGGTTGGTACCCAGAACGTCAACCGCTGTCGGCCTCGGCGTCCGGCCCAGCGGCACCCGAGTGCTCAGCAGGCGACATAGCTCTAGCGGGCGTCAGGAGAGCCGCACCTCCGTTCGGGCGCAGGGGCAGCCAGACGGAGCCACCCCTACGCCGACACGGCTATCAATCGTCGTCGAAATAGCCGCGATCCGCCGCTTTGTGGCAGGCTTGACAGTTGGACATGGAGCCAGCCCGCTTCTTGGCCTTGCTTGAGACCTCGTGATCGTGCTCGTGCTTGAACCAGCGTAGCTCGGTGATGCGCAGCGGCGGCGCGGTGGCCAGGTCAAAGCCGCGGAATGCGCGGCTCTTTGAGCGGGCAGCATGCTTGATCAGATAGCCTTCGATTGCGGTCACTGCGTCGGAGGACAGGCTCGCATCCTCGCCGAAGTGGTCGGACAGGTTGTTCATGATGACTTCCCAGCCTTCCATGGGCAGGAAGTTGGCGGGGAAAGCCAGGTGGCAGGCCGAGCATTCTTCCTTGAACTGGCTTTCGGGGCTCGCTGGGGCGCTTTGCCCCCAAGCCAGGACGGGGCTGGCCACCAGGGCCAGGGCGAAAAGGGCGCGAAACATGGGATGGTCTCCTTCTTGGATTGGGGCTTGCGCTTGCGACTAGATCGACGAGAGCCAAGACAGGACGTCGGCTTTTTCGCCAGCGGTGCACTCGCGGCCTAGGACCGAGTTGCAGTTGCGGCGGATCCATTTTTCAAATTTGGCCAGGTCCGTGAAGCGGCTGGGGTTGACGCTTGAGGCCATGGGCTCGATGGGCTTGCCCACCCGCGTTGCGCCCGTTTTTTTCGGATCCATGGTATGGCAGGTGGTGCAAGACGGCGTATCCGGCTTGCCGCCCGTGTGGGTGCCCAGGAACAAGGTTTTGCCAGCCTCAGGATCTGCGGGGCGTCCGGCTTCCGCGCTAAAGCCCTCGATCAGGGCTTGGGCGCTGGTGTCTTGGGCAAAAGCGGGTGCAAGGATCGGCGTTGCGGCCAGGATCAGAGCGCAAAGAGCAAGGCGTTTCATGGCGTTTTTTCCTTTGGTAGGGAGATGGCAAGGGGGCTGAAGAGGCCCGTCTCAGCATCCTTGTGGCAGGCCGCACAGTTGGCGGTGGTAAAGATCGGGGCGCGTTTGAACACCTCGGGGCTTATGTCTTCGTG
>CAZHYF010000300.1:0-3100 GCA_964536635.1 uncultured Rhodospirillaceae bacterium
AATTACAACGTCAGTCATGGGAGAGCCTCATAGTTTTGGCCAGGTCAAGCGCCCGACTCGAAAGCGGATCGCGCAGCGCGAGATTCGCTGAAATCAATGTAAGACATTGAATTTCAAGCCAATATACGCAACAATTCGCGCGTGAATATCTGGGATTTGCTATAAGCGAGCCACGCACGCTTGTCTAGGGGCCCGCGCGCAGGCTGCCAGCGCTGCCGCCTTCAGCCAGGTCTTGTCCGACAAAAATATAGCCACCACCGTAGACGGTCTTGATGATCGGTCGCGCGCGGTCGCTCTCGAATTTGGCCCTCAAGCGCGAGATGCGCACGTCGATCGCGCGGTCATAGGCCTCGGCCTCATGCTGGCCCAAGCTGGAGAGGATCTGCTCGCGCGACAGCAAGCGGCCGGGCGCCCGCAAGAAGACCTGCAAAATCTCGACCTCGGACAAGGAGAGGCTGCGGGTTTCGCCGTCGCGCTGAATGGTCAGGCTGTCAAAGTCGATCTGCCAACCGTTGATGCGCGCGCTGCGAAACTGCGCCGAGGGGGCCTGACGCGCGCGCCGCAGAACGGCTTTGATCCGCGCCACCAGCTCGTCGAAGTCGAAGGGCTTGACCAGGTAGTCGTCGGCGCCCAGCTCCAAGCCGTTGATCTTGTCGCGGGTCGAGGCGCGCCCTGAGATGATGATCACCGGAATGCCAAGCTGGTGCGCCACCGTGCTGAGCAACGCCAAGCCGTTGCGGTCGGGCAGGCCCAGGTCGATGACGCAGAGCTGGGGCCGCAGGCGGGCAACGTTGGTCTCAAATTCGGTAGCGCTGGAAAAGGAGACGCTGCGAAAGCCCGCGTCCTCCAGCGCGTTACCCAGCGCAGCGCGGATCATGACTTCATCGTCCAAAATGGCGATCAGTTCGCCGCTCATGGCTTAGGCTCCTGCGGCAGAGATTCGCCGGTCAGGGCTCCAACCGTAGCCGCCAGCGCAGCCGCGTTCAAAGGCTTGGAGATGAAGGCAAAGCGCGCCTCGGCGGCCTGGCGCCGGGGGTTGCTGGCAGGAAGCGCCGAGATGATGATGGCGGGCAATCGCTGGCTGGCCGCAACCTCGGCCAGAGCCAGCCCGTCGGGCCCTTCGCCCAGGTCCAAGTCACTGACCATAAAGGCAAAACGTTGGCTCTCTAGGAGGGCCAGCGCCTCGCTTCCATTGCTGGCCTCCAACACTTGATAGCCGAGCTGGCGGATCACCTGGCGCTCGTCGGCGCGCAACAGGGAATCGTTCTCCACCAGCAACACCCGCCCGTCATGCGCCGCGCCGCCAGCCCCGCGTTCAGCGGGCAAGAAGATGTCCACTTGCGCGCCGCCGCTGGCTTGGTTCGACAGGCGCGCGGTACCGCCCGCTTGATGGCTGAGATCAAACACCGAGGACAGGCCGAGGCCAGACCCCGTCTCGCTGCGGGTGGTAAAGAAGGGCTCGAAGCCGTGCGCCAAGGCCTCTGGGCTGAAGCCCTCGCCGGTATCGCGCACCCGCAAGTGCGCGCGTTGACCCTCCATCTTGAGGTCAAAGCTAATCTCGCCGGTCGCCCGCTCCTGCCCGGCGACCCGCCCGCCCCCTTCGATGGCGTGCTGAGCATTGATCACCAGATTGATGAGGCAGTCCACCAGATAGCCCCGATCCAGCAGCACGTAGATGGCCTCTTCTTGGGTCTGGATCACCAACCGCAAACCGGCGCTGAGCAGCGGGCGCACTAGATAATCCAACTCCTTGAGCACCGCCACCAGGTCGGTGCGCTCTGGTTTGCCCGAGCCACCGGCGGTCATCTTGGAGATGCGCGCGATCAGCTCTCGCCCGCGCTCGGCGGCGCGCAAAGTGACCTCGACGGCCTCGGGGTCGTGGCCCTGGCGCAGCTCATTTTGTGCCGCCTGGATGATCAACAGTAGGTTGGAAAAGTCATGGGCCAGCCCTGAGACCATCATGGCCGCCGTGGCGCGCCGGTTGGCCTGGGCGATCATGGCGCGCGAGATAGTCTCCTCGGTGATGTCCAAGGTCAGCGCGTTGACCGCCGCCACGCGTCCAGCCTCTTGCACCGGCGTAAAGGCAACCCGCAAGCGCTTGCCGTCGGCCTCGTGGGTAAATTCGACGACTTGGGTCTGGCCCTGGAAGGCGCGCTCGATGGCCGGAGAAACGCGATCGAAGGTCGCCTGACCCAAAACTTCGGCGACCGAGCGCCCGATGATGTTGCTCGGCATGTCGGGCAGCAGGCGCGACAATCCGCCGTTCGAATAAACATAACGCCGCGCTGGGCTAATTTGTGCGATGTGCGCCGGCGCGTAGTCAAAGGCCATGCGCATGCGTTCTTCAGAGGCCATGAGCTGGCGTTTGGTCTCCTCCAGCGCGGCAATCGAGGCCTTGAGTTCGCGGTTGGTCGAGGAGAGGTCCGAGGCGTAAATCGACACTTTGCCGTGCAGGTCTTGGGTCCGCGCTTCCAGCAGGCGTTCTTTGGCCCGTGTCTGGCTGATATCGGTGTAAACCGCGACCCAACCGCCCTTGGCCAAGGGGTGGCCTTCAACCGAAATAATCGCGCCGTTGTCGCGCTGACGCTCGAAATAGTGGGGTTCAAAGGCCCGCGCTTGCTCCAGTCGCTCGGCCACATAAAGGTCCACGTCGTCGATCTGGCCGTATTCCCCCGCTTCGATCAAATAGCGGATGATGGCCTCGAAACTCTGCCCCCGCGCAACCAGCGCTTGAGGCAGGTTGAACATGGTCTTGAAGCGCGTGTTCCAGGCCGCCAGCTTGAGGTCACCGTCAAAGATCGAGATCGCCTGGTCAATGAGGTTCAAACCAGCCTGGAGGAAGTCGCTTTCCGAAGTGGTGACTTTGGGCTGCATGGCGATCAAATCCTAAGGTTGTAACAATTTGCAACAATTAGGAAATACTTCTGCAAAATTTATCGGCTAGCGTCAACCTAAGGAAGCAAAAAGCATAGCTCCAAACATAGCTCCAGGGAGGATGTGTGACCGCGACGTCACCTGTAAAGGCCGTCACCGATTTCGGTGACTTGGTGAGCCTGCCTAAACTGCTGGCACGCAATACCCGCAAGTACGGCAAGCAAAT
>CAZHYF010000301.1:0-1877 GCA_964536635.1 uncultured Rhodospirillaceae bacterium
CTGTCTGCAACCCCCCATCAACCCTGAGGGATGGTATGGATTTTGTCTTCTTTTCAATGGCGACCTTCTGGAATGTCGTCTTTGCAATACTGATTCTCATTGGCGCTTGGTGGCTGTCGGGCGTGGCGCGGCACCAAATCCAGGCCGCAGGGCTGCGCTATGAGGCGCTGGACGATACCCTGTTCAACTTCCTATCATCGCTGGCGCGCTATGCGATTCTGGCCCTGGGCGCGATTTTCGTGCTCAACCGCTTTGGCATCCAGACCACCAGCCTTGTCGCCATCATCGGTGCGGCGGGTTTGGCGATTGGCCTGGCGCTGCAAGGCACGCTGTCCAATATTGCCGCTGGCATCATGCTGATGATCTTTCGCCCTTTCAAGCTGGGCGATTATGTCGAGGCCGCAGGCGTCGGCGGTACGGTCAGCGACGTGAAGCTGTTCACCACCGAGCTGACAACGCTGGATAATCTTCTGACCATCGTGCCCAATGCGCAGGTCTGGAACTCGGTGATCGTCAACTATTCGACGCTCAAAGAGCGCCGCTTGAGCCAGGTCTTCTCGATCTCCTATGAGGACGACATTAACAAAGCCATGGCCATCGTGCGCGAGGTGGTCGAGGCCGACGAGCGGGTTTTGACCTCCAAGGATGTCTTTGTTGGCGTGACCAACTTGGGCGATTCCTCGGTCGATCTGACGCTGCGTGCTTGGTGTGCCTCCAGTGACTACTTCGCCTTCAAGTGCGATATGCTGCAACAGATCAAGCAGGCGTTCGACGAGAACGACATCACCATCCCCTATCCAACTCAGTTGATCTTCCGCAAGTCGATCTAAGCCGAGCGCGACAACCGCTCAAGCGGGCGGCGTGTTGGTAAAGCTTCCAACAGGCCGCACAGTTTTCGCCTCCGCACTATTACGCGGGAAGATTTTTCGTTTCGCACCGGCCTCGTTTGACGCTATCCTAGCGCGTCTTCACGAAATCGAGAGGCCTTATGCAGCGACCCAAGTCGGTTGAATGGCCCACCCTGGGCCTAATCTTGGTGTGTTACAGCGGTTTTGGACTGCTGACCTGGTATTACAGCACCCTGCCGTCTTGGATAACGATCCCGCTGCTGGTTTACCTGATCGCGCTGCAAGCCTCGATCCAACACGAGGTCAGTCACGGTCACCCCACGCCTTGGGCTTGGTTGAACCAGGGGCTCATGCTGGCCAATTTTTGGCTGATCATCCCCTTCCATCGCTATCGCGAAACCCACCTGCGCCATCACCAGGACGAGCATCTGACCGATCCGCTGGACGATCCTGAGTCCTACTATTTGGACGAAGCGCATTGGCGCGGCAAGCCCTTGGTGAACCGCTGGCTTTTGACGGCCAACAACACACTGCTGGGGCGCCTCATTCTGGGGCCAGCGCTGATTTGCTATGTCTTCTATCGCTGCGAGCTGCAGTCTTTGGCACGCGGCTCGGCGCACCACTGGCGCGCTTGGGGCTTCCATGCGCTGGCCGTGACCTTGGTGCTGGTCTGGGTGCTGGGCGTCTGCCAGATCCCTTGGTGGCACTACCTCTTGTTCATGGTCTATCCTGGGGTTTCAATTTCGCTGGTGCGCTCCTTCTTGGAGCACCAGGCGGCCGAAGAGGTGGACCACCGCACGGTGCTGATCGAGGCCTCGCCCTTCTGGAGCCTCTTGTTCTTGAACAACAATCTGCACCTGGTGCACCACAAGCTGCCCGGACTGGCCTGGTACAAGCTGCCAGCAGCCTACGCCGCTAAGCGCCAAACCTGGCAACAGCAGAACGCGGGCTATGTGCTGCAGGGCTATCGCAGCCTGCTGCGCTACGCTCTGCGGCCCAAGGAGCCCGTTATGCACCCCTTGCGTCGGC
>CAZHYF010000301.1:1977-3084 GCA_964536635.1 uncultured Rhodospirillaceae bacterium
TGAGCCAAGACCGCGAGGGCTTCGCATTGTGGCAAGACCCCACGCTGATCTTCGGCCAGACCTGCGGCTATCCCTACTACGCGCACCTGCAAGAGCGGGTCGAGCTGGTGGCCACGCCTTGCTATGCGGTGGAGGGCTGCCAGGGGCCGCGGTATCGCTCGGCTATCGTTGTGCGCGCGGACAGCGGGCGGCAGAGCCTGGAGGATTGCAGAGGCGCAAGCGCGGCGGCGACGGCGCGGCACTCCATGTCGGGTTATCGCTTCTTGATGCAGGCTTTTGCCGACTTGGCCAAGCAAGGGCCCGTGTTTGATGCATTGGTTTGGACCGGCGGGCACGCGCGCTCGATTGAAGCGCTGTGCGACGGCAGAGCCGACGTCGCGGCCATCGACTGCGTGTCCTGGCACAACGCGTGCCGCGATTGGCCCGAACGCACGGCGGCCTTGCGCATCATCGGCTGGTCAGCTTTCGCGCCGGGGCTGCCCCTGGTCACCAGCCGCGAACATGCCGGCGCTGCGCCGTTGCTGCGTCGCTTGCTGGCAGATTGCCCCCCGCACCTGCTGGAGCCCCTGTCGATCCAAGGCTTTGAGCCGTTCAGCCGCGCTGACTATCAGGCCATCGGCCCCCTGTCGGTCGAGGTCGCGCTGACCGCTTGACGATAGGAGCTCAATCGGCCAAGTGCAGGTAGATGCGCCGGTTGGCCTTGCCCTTCTTTTCGATCTTGCCAATGGTGACCGGGCCAATTTCAGCCGTGCTGGCCACATGCGTGCCGCCGCAGGGCTGGTAGTCGATTGACGCCTCGGGCGTGCCGATCCGCACCATGCGCAGGCTGCCGGTTCCACGCGGCGGCTGTACCGACATGGTGCGCACCAGCTCGGGCTGCTCGTCCAAAATGGCCTCGTCGATGACCTCGGCGCTGACGGGATGATCGGCAGCGATCAGAGCGTTGATTGCGGTCTCAAGCGCGGCCTTGTCGGGGCTGGCCTCCAGGTCGAAATCCAGGCGGCCCTTGTCTTCGCCAATCTGACCCCCGGTCACGCCCGCGCCCACCACGCGGCACAAGAGGTGCAGCGCGGTGTGGACCCGCATCAAGCGATGGCGACGCGACCA
>CAZHYF010000302.1:0-3077 GCA_964536635.1 uncultured Rhodospirillaceae bacterium
GTGGTGTGCCCTGCAGGATTCGAACCTGCGACCCACTGATTAAAAGTCAGTTGCTCTACCGACTGAGCTAAGGGCACCCGGGAGCGGTTGGATACGCAATCACACTCTGGTGGTCAAGCGGATTTTGCAAATTCTTTCAATTTGTTTTGCCTCTGCCAACGCGCGCGCGCCTGGGTCAGTTGCAGTGACGCTTAGATAAACCGCAGGGTCAGAATATCCACCCGCGGTGGAACACCGATGCGCAGGGGCAACAAGGCCATGCCAATGCCGCCTGTAATGAACAGCGGGTAACCATTGACCTCGTGGCGGCCCATTAAAAAGGGCAACTCGCTTTGGTTGAACCAGCGCTCAAGGCCAAACAGCGCAATTTGACCGCCGCGGGTATGGCCCGTCATAACCAGATCGATTCCGCTGTTACGCGGCAAGGCCGCCGCATGGTCCGGGCGATGGGCCAACAACAAGTGCAGGTCGCTTTCGACGCTACCAGGTCCAATCTTGACCCGCTGCGAGCCCAGCTTGAGGTCCGGCAAGCCGGTAAGCGCGATCGTATCGCCTTCATGCTCGAACGTCACCGTTCGGTTGTCGATCACCTGCGCACCAAAGCGCGAGGCGGCCTGTTTGATCTGCTCGACGTAGCTTCGGTCTTGCGGGTCGTGGTCGCTGTCGCCGGTCACCATATAGACCGGGGCCTCAAAGCCTGCCAGCTCACTGAAAAACCGGCGGAGGTCGATCGGGTCGGCGCGGTCCACCAGATCGCCCGCAATCACCACGATGTCAGGGCGCACCCGATTGACCGCGCGATGAATGCGCCACAAGGGCATGGGCTGACCAAAGATGCCATAGCGGGTGTCTGAGAACAGCGCGACCTTCAGCTCCTTCGGGTTATCAGCGCGCGCTGCTAGTGCCGAGAGCGATAGGTTGGTCTCTTTGATGAGCAGACGGCGCGGCTCGACATAGCTGGCGTAGGTCAGCACCAGCGCGATCAAGAAGGCTGGAAACCAGTACAGCTTGATCATCAAGCGGCGGGTGATGATCTGCCAGCTTGCGATCAACAAGAAGGGCGGCAGCAAATAGGTGAGCCAAGAGGCCAGGGAGGCAATCATATCAGCTTGCTTTCTCACGCGAGGTTGGCTGTAAACTAGCGAGTCTTACCACGAACTGTGACACGAAACGCTATGACCCTAAAGCCTTTGGTAGCCGTCCCGTCGGATCTCATCAATGTTGATGGCCACGAGAGTTATAAATGCGGCGACAAGTACCTGCGCGCGCTCTGCGATTGCGCGGATGTTGTGCCGATCATCATCCCGGCGCTTGACGGAGGGATTGACGTCAAAAGCCTGGTTGCGCGGGTTGATGCCGTCTTGCTGT
Source organism: uncultured Rhodospirillaceae bacterium (assembly GCA_964536635.1). Lineage (GTDB taxonomy): Bacteria > Pseudomonadota > Alphaproteobacteria > UBA7985 > JAUIBT01 > JAUIBT01. Next base: position 1,369 of record CAZHYF010000302.1, read on the forward strand.
CGGGCGGCTTGTCGAATGTTCACCCCAGCGTTATGGCGCCAGCGCACCAAGGCCAACAGGTGGTGGAACCCAGCGACTTGCGGCGCGACTCGCTGACCCAGTCCTTGATCAAAGAAACGCTGGAGCAGGGCAAGCCGCTGCTCGGCATCTGCCGCGGTATCCAGGAGCTGAACGTGGCTCTGGGCGGCAGCTTGCATCCGCTTGTGCACGAGGTCGAAGAACTGAACGACCACCGCGAGCCCAAGAGCGATGACATCGCTGTGCGCTATGGCCCCAATCACGAGGTCGAAATCTTGCCCGGTGGTCTGCTGGCCGACTGGATATCCGAGCCGCGCTTTATGACCAACTCGCTGCACTGGCAGGCGGTGCGCGAGCTGGGCCAAGGACTGCGCATCGAAGCCCAAGCGCCCGATGGTCTGGTTGAGGCGGTGTCGCTTCCGTCGGCCGCGCGGCCAGTGCTGGCGGTACAGTGGCACCCCGAATTCCAGGCCAAGCACAACCCGCAATCGCGCGAGTTGTTTGCAGGTTTCCGGCGTGCCATCGACGGCGCCGATGTCATGCTTGGCGCGTGAGGGCAGGGTGATGGGCTTATCACAAGACCGGCTACAAACGCTGCTGTTGGCGCTGTTGGCGATTGATTCGCCCACCGGCCGCAGCCAAGCCAAGGCCGCTTGGGTGGCCGCGCATCTGCGCGGGCTTGGCCTGGCAACCCAGATGACACGACGCGGCGCGGTCAAGGCTGTGCTGCCTGCCACCGGCCCCAAGACCGGCGAGCCCCTGGCTATGGCTGCGCATTTGGATACGCTGGGCGCCATGGTCACGGGGCACCATGCCAACGGTCGCGCGCGCATGACCGCGCTGGGCGGCTTGTCAGCGCGGGTGGTCGAGGGCGCGCGGGTGCGGCTGGAGCGGCGCGATGGCAGTCTGGTTCCAGGAACGGTTATGCCGCTCAAGGCTTCGGGTCATCGCTTCGGCGCTGAGTTGGAGAGCCAGCCGGTGTCGTGGGACAATCTGGAGCTGCGGCTCGACGTGATGGCGGATTGGCAGGCGGACGCCGCTGGGTTGAAGGCGCTCGCCAAGGTCGGCGACTATGTGTTCTTCGATCCCGAACCACAGGTGACCGGCGACGGCTTGATCAAGGCGCGCTTTATCGACAATCAGGCGGGCACCGCGATCTTGCTCGCCTTGGCGGAGCTGCTGGTCGGGGATCCTGAGCCGCGCGGTCGCGATCTGCACCTGCTGTTCTCGGTCACCGAGGAAGTCGGCAGCGGTGGCGCACACCTGCTTGGCCCCGACGTTGCCGAGCTGCTGGCCGTTGATATTGCCGTGAATGCGCCCGATCAGGGCTCCAGCGCTATGGGCGTGACCCTGGTTCACAAGGATAAGGGTGGGCCTTACGATTTTGGTCTGACGCGGGCCCTGTCCGATCTCTGCGTGGCCGAGGGGCTGTCCGCCAGCGATGATGTGTTCCGCTACTATTTTTCGGACACCCACCCGGCGAGCATGGCGGGCAACGACTGCCGCATGGCCCTAGTGTGCTACGCCTGTGAGGCCACCCACGGCCACGAGCGCAGCCACATGGCCTCGATCCTGGAGACGGCTAAGCTGTTGCTGGCGGCAGCCAAAGCGCCGCGCTTGGCCTAGAGCGCCCTTTGGCTAGAGCGTCGGGCGTTGGTCTTGCAACAGCCCTTCCGCTCTAGCTGACTGAT
>CAZHYF010000303.1:0-3072 GCA_964536635.1 uncultured Rhodospirillaceae bacterium
TTGCTACGTGTCCGCTTGCCCTTAGTCGGTTTGCCCCAAGGCGTCACGGGGTGACGTCCACCTGAGGTACGGCCTTCACCACCACCGTGCGGGTGGTCGATGGGGTTCATGACAACACCACGTACGTGGGGACGCCAACCCATCCAGCGCCGACGACCGGCTTTACCAAGGTTCTCGTTGTTGTGCTCGGCGTTAGAAACCGCACCAACAGTGGCCATGCACTCTTGGCGGATCAAACGCAGCTCACCAGATGTCAAACGCACTTGCGCATAGCCAGTCTCACGACCAACGATCTGCACGTAAGTGCCCGCCGAACGCGCGATCTGACCGCCCTTACCAGGCTTCAGCTCGACGTTGTGGATAATGGTACCGACTGGAATTTTCGACAGAGGCAATGCGTTGCCCGGCTTGATGTCGGCTGTTTCACCGGCCTCAACCTTGTCGCCGACCTTCAGACGCTGCGGTGCCAGGATATAAGCCTGCTCGCCATCGTCATATTGGATCAAAGCGATGAACGCAGTGCGGTTCGGATCGTATTCCAGACGCTGAACTTCAGCGGCCATATCCCATTTACGACGCTTGAAATCGACCAGGCGATAGCGACGCTTGTGGCCTCCGCCGATGTGGCGAGAGGTGATACGGCCCGTGTTGTTCCGGCCACCGGTACGGGTCAAACCCTCGGTCAGGTTCTTGACCGGCTTGCCCTTGTACAGGCCTGAGCGGTCAATACGAACCAGCCCACGCTGGCCATTGGTGACGGGATTGTAGGACTTCATCGGCATGATTGTTTCTCCTTACACCCCGGCGCCCAGGTCCAAGACCTGGCCGGCATGCAGCGTAACAACCGCTTTCTTCACGTCTGAGCGCTGGCCCAGGCGTCCGCGGAAACGCTTCGCTTTACCTTTGGTGATCAACGTGTTGACCGCCTTCACCTTGACGCCGAAGATGCCCTCAACAGAAGCCTTGATTTCTGGCTTGCTGGCATCAATTGCGACTTCAAACGTGTACTGATTGTGCTCCGCGCCACCGGTAGACTTCTCGGTGACAATGGGGCGACGCAAAATTTCATAGCTGCGCTCGGCGGAAACCGCGACCTTTGGCTGGGCCTTGGCGCGGCGAGTAAGCATCAAACCACGGCTCATGACAGGCGCTCCTCTAGGGCTGCGGCTGCGTCCTTGGTCAGGACCAGCGCGTCGTGCTTCAGGATGTCATAGACGTTGGCGCCCTGCTGAGGCAGCACGTCAATACCGATCAAATTCTGAGCGGCGCGTGCAAAGCCTGCATCCACTTCAGAGCCGGTAACGAACAGGATCGACTTGGCATCGAACTTGGCCAGCTTGTCGGCCAACTCGCGGGTGCGCCCGCTGTCCAACTTTGCATCTTCCAAGATGATGAGCTGTCCGCCCTGCTGCTTTGCAGACAGAGCCGAACGAAGAGCCGCTTTGCGGACCTTCTTCTGCAGATCAAAGCCGTGATCGCGGGGAGTCGGGCCGTGTACCTGACCACCACCGATAAAGATGTGCGCGTTGCGTGAGCCGTGACGCGCGCCACCGCCGCCCTTCTGGCGACCAAACTTCTTCTTCGTGCGGTTATTTTCAGAACGCGTCTTAACCTTATGCGTACCCTGACGACGCTTGGCCAACTGCCAAGTCACCGTCCGGTGCATCAGGTCTGCGCGAACCGCTGTGTCGAACACGCTGTCAAGCAGCTCGACCTCACCGACTTTCTCCTGGTCAATAGAGACCACTGGCGCTTTCATAAGCCTTTACCCTCGGTACGTCTAAAACTTATTCTTCAGTTGCTGCGTCTGCAGCGTCTTCAGAGACTTCTTCTGCCGGAGCCGCTACGGCAACCGCGCCCAAGGTGCGGTGTGCGCCGGGCATCGGCAAATCTTCTGGCATGGTCTTCTTCACGGCGTCGCGAACGAAAACCCAGCCGCCCTCGGCACCAGGAACGGCGCCGCGGATGAACAGCAAGCCACGCTCAACATCGGTGCGCGCGACTGACAGGTTCAAAGTGGTTACACGCTCGTCACCCATGTGACCCGCCATCTTCTTGTTCTTGAAGACCTTACCGGGGTCCTGGCACTGACCGGTTGAACCGTGTGCGCGGTGCGAGATAGACACACCGTGCGAGGCGCGCATACCACCAAAGTTGTGACGCTTCATAGCGCCGGCAAAACCCTTACCAATAGAGGTGCCGGTCACGTCAACGTGCTGGCCTTCCTGGAAGTGGTCTGCTGTGATTTCTTGGCCGACTTCGATCAGGCCTTCGACCGGAACGCGGAACTCAGCAACCTTTGCTTTGGGCTCGACCTTCGCTTTGGCGAAGTGGCCGCGCATCTGCTTGCTGGTGCGCTTGGCTTTCGCAGCGCCAACACCCAACTGCAGAGCGGTATAGCCGTCTTTGTCCTCGGTGCGCTGCGCGACAACCTGGCAGCCGTCCATTTGCAGCACGGTCACGGGCACGTGGGTGCCGTCAGTCGCGAAAATACGAGTCATGCCCAGCTTGCGGGCAATTACACCAGTACGGTTTGCCATTAGCTTTGAACCTTAATCTCTACGTCCACACCAGAGGCCAGGTCGAGCTTCATCAGCGCGTCAACGGTCTGGGGAGTGGGGTCAACGATGTCCAGCATGCGCTTGTGCGTGCGGATTTCGAACTGATCGCGGCTCTTCTTGTTGACGTGGGGACCACGCAGAACCGTGAACTTTTCGATGCGAGTCGGCAGCGGAATAGGACCACGTACCTCGGCGCCAGTGCGCTTGGCCGTGTTGACGATTTCGCGCGTCGAGTTGTCCAAAATACGATGGTCAAACGCCTTCAATCGTATCCGTATATTTTGACTGTCCATTCTTCTACCTACAATAGTCTTGCTGAGGATAGAAAACGCCCAGCTAAACGCTGGGCGTTCTCACCAAAAGCCGAAATGACCTTAGTTGATCTTTGACACCACGCCGGCGCCAACCGTGCGGCCACCTTCGCGGATCGCGAAACGCAGCTGCTCGTCCATTGCGATGGGTGCGATCAGCTCAACGTTCATTTTCACGTTGTCGCCGGGCATAACCATCT
>CAZHYF010000304.1:0-3053 GCA_964536635.1 uncultured Rhodospirillaceae bacterium
CGCTCGTCCAGAACCCGCTTGGCCTTGCCCTCGCTGCGGGCCACGCCGCCGGGATCGCGCACATCCACGGTGACGCTGATGCCGACCATGGTCTTGATATTCGACGATAGCTGCTTGGCTGCCGTCTGGCGTGCTTCGGCGTCCTGCGCCTCCGGGTGGCACTCGACCAGCACTTCCATGGAGTCCATTGGGCCCGACTTGAACAGGCGCAGTTGGTAGTGCGGGGCCAGGGCCGCAATCTTGAGCACCTGCTCCTCGATCTGGGTCGGGAAGACGTTGACCCCGCGCAGAATGATCATGTCATCGCTGCGGCCGGTGATCTTGGCCATGCGGCGCATCGAGCGTGCAGTGCCGGGCAGCAAGCGGGTCAGATCGCGGGTGCGGTAGCGGATGATCGGCAGCGCCTCTTTGCTCAGCGAGGTGAAGACCAGCTCACCTTCTTCGCCATCGGGCAGCACTTCGCCGGTCTCGGGATTGATGATCTCGGGCAAAAAGTGGTCTTCCCAAATGTGCAGGCCGTCTTTGGTCTCGACGCATTCGTTGGAAACGCCTGGACCGATGATCTCTGACAGCCCGAAGATGTCCACCGCGTGCATGTCAAAGGTGGTCTCGATCTCCTGGCGGATGGCTTCAGTCCAAGGCTCGGCGCCAAAGATGCCGATCTCCAGCGAGCAAGAGCGCGGGTCGATGCCCTGACGGCGGAACTCCTCGGCAATCGACAGCATGTAGGAGGGGGTGACCATGATCACACGCGGCTTGAAATCCTGGATCAACTGCACCTGGCGCGCGGTCTGGCCGCCGGACATGGGAATAACGGTACAGCCCAGCTTCTCTGCGCCGTAGTGCGCGCCCAGGCCGCCGGTGAAGAGGCCGTATCCATAGGCGATATGCACCATATCGCCAGGACGCACGCCGGCCGCCACCATCGAGCGGGCCACCACCTCAGCCCAAGTATCGATATCGCGCTTGGTATAGCCGACCACGGTCGGCTTGCCGGTGGTGCCGCTGGAGGCGTGGATGCGCGACACCTGCTCGCGCGGAACCGCGAACATGCCGAAGGGGTAATTGTCGCGCAGGTCCGACTTCATGGTGAAGGGGAATTTGGCCAGATCGGCCAGGCTCTTCAGGTCGTCCGGCTTGACGCCCGCAGCATCGAAGCTGGCCTTATAGAAGGGTGAGTTGGCGTAGGCGTGCGACAGGCTCCAGTGCAGGCGCTCCAGTTGCAGAGCTTCGATCTCGGCGCGCGGCGCCAGCTCGATCGGGTTGATCAAGCTGATGTCGGGCGACAGGTCATTGCGCACCAGGCCGCTGGCTTGGCTGAAGCCGGTCTTGGCTTGGGTGTGCAGCAGCTTTGACAGAAGTTCCATATCCCATACTCCCTATGGCGTTCTGTGTGGTCGGGCCTGGATGCGGCGGGCTAGAGCGCGGCCGCCTCGATCACCTGGCCCTTGATCTGGCGCGACTGGCCCCGGAACAGAGCCACCAGCTCTCCGGTTTCTTCGACCCAAACCTTGATATCATAGATTTGGCTGCGACCAGCGCCGCCGGCTTTGACCGCTTCGGCCAACAGCGTTTGTCCCAACTGGCCCTGCGCCAGGTAGGACATGGCGCCCGACTGGCTGACTGTCACCAAGTTGTGCGAGTTGCAAGCGTGGGCAAAGGCCGTATCCGCCAGGCTGAAAATCGCGCCGCCGTGGCAAATCTTGTGGCCATTGAGGTGCTGGTCAGCAACAGTCATCGCCATAAGGCAGCGCTCGGGCTCGGCTTCGACGATGCGCATGCCCAGCGATTGCGAGTAGAGGTCATTGCTCAGCATGGCTTCTGCGACGCGTTTTGCCAGGTCGCGTTGGTCCTGCGTGGGGGCTTGGCTCATGGCGTGTGTTCCTCCTGGGAGCGGCTGCTTTGGTTCGACCTTGCGGGCGGCTCCGTAGTTTTCCTGACGTTATGTTACGGAAATTATGAAAGTCAAGAATTTTTGTAACATTTTGATCGGCTGAGCCCTGCGAAGCTGTCTCGTGCGGCCCGTGAGACCAGCGTTGACCCCAGCGCTCTGGCCGGGCAATGCTTCTGGCCCTGCTTCTTTCTACCGGATTGCCTCGCCATGTTCAGCCCCGTCTTGCGCCGTGGCCCCGAAATTGCTTTTGCCGCCGCGTTGATCGCCCTGTGGACACCGGGCTTTGACCGCCAGATTGCGGGTTGGGTGCCGGTTCTGCTGCCGATCTTGACCTTCTTATCGCTCTTGCTTTTGCCGCGGCAATCGGGTGAAGCGCGCTTTATCTGGTGGCAGCCATTGGTCTTGACCATCTGGGGGCAGGGGCTCTTGCCGTGGGTTCTGGTCGGCGGGTTGGCCCTGGCAGGGGTGCCGCGCGACTGGCTGCTGATCGCCTTGCTGCTGAATTCGGCGGGCAGCGTCTACCTGGTGACCAATTTTGCTATTCTGCTCGACCGCCGGCCCCGGCTCATGTTGACGCTGTTGGTGAGCGGCCTGGTGGCAACGCCGCTGTTCTTGTTCCTCAATGCCAGCCTGTTTTTTGCCTCCTGGGTGGCGATTGACCTGGCAGGCTTTGCCAAGGCCACGACCCTGTTCTTGGCGCTGCCCATGGCGGCGGCTTGGGGGGCGCGGCGTTTGGGGCTGGCCGAGCGTGGCCGCTCGGGTTGGCAGTTCGCCAGCTTGGCGGTGGTGACGCTGATCGCCTTTGGCCTGGAGGCCGAGGTCAGCGCAGCTCTGCACCACGGATTGGCGCAGCGGGACTGGGGGCAGATCGCGCACATCGGTCGGGCTCTGACCTTTGTCGTGGGTCTGGCGTTGGCGGCCTTTTTTGTCTCGCGCACGGTCTTGCGCCAGGTGGGATTGCAGCTCAAAGGCGCGGCGGGGCTGGTGGCTTTGGGGCATGCGGTGCGCAACGCGGCCATGGTCTTTGTGCTGGTCGAGGCCTACTTGCCCGACAGCTATGGCCTGGTCTTAGGGGTGGTGCAGATCCCGATCTATTTTGCCCCCCTGGCGTTGCGCCGCTTGCGGTCATAAAGCGCCGCGCTTGCCGCATTCAGCTTAG
>CAZHYF010000305.1:0-3046 GCA_964536635.1 uncultured Rhodospirillaceae bacterium
GCAAAGCCCCCAAAAGCGAGCATAAGTGCTCAGGTTTCGCCCTAATCCGATTTGCTCTTAAAGACGGTCCCGCGTTTTTTGGGGGTGGCCGGCGCCTCCGGTTCGACGATGGCAAGATTGCCCTTCGGCTTAGGCAAAGGAGCTACCAAAGCGGTGACAACGCTTTCTTCGGTATCGTCGTCGGCCGCTGTTTGGTCTTGCACCAGCTCCAGGCCCTCGGCTTTGGTGTTCGCCTCGCTCGTGGCCGCTTCATCGAACGAGCCTTGCGCAGCAGCGGCGCTGTCGGTGGAAGGCACGGGGTCTTGGTCCTCGTCAACACTGGCGGCCTTGGCCTGTTCGATACCCACAGGCTCGGGCTGCCAGGCGGCGACTTCGGCTAGGCTAACACTGCGCAAACCGGCCTCGCTGTTCTTGCCCCAAACCCCGTCGGGAGTGCCGCTGAGGTGGCCCAGCGCGATCAACTCCTCTTGCAGAGCCTTGACCAGTCTGGTCGGGCGCTGATCCCCGTCTTCGTACCAAAGCTGTTCAGCGACCGTCAGGCCTTGAGCCACCGCCAGGATATGTGCGCGCGCTGCAAGTTTGCGGTTCCCGGCTGAACCCAAATTGGCCTCCCAGGCGCGCAATTGCTCGCTTTGGGCTTGGCGGTCGCCTTGCTGAATGGCAAGCTCCAAGTAGGCGACCTTGAGCGCTGGCGAGCTCTCCAGCACCGCCGCCAGGCGTAGCGCCCAGGGATGGTCGGCATCGATTGCGGGGGCCAGCATCTGTGTCAAAGTCTGCGGTGACGCCCCATCACGCCGCTCTAGCAAAGCCAGCACTACCAAGCCGTTCAAATCGCCCGCTTGCCAGGCGGCTTCGGCCAACCTGCGCGCTGGCAGGTGCTGTGCCAGGCGCTTCCAGGCCAAAGCGGCAAGCGCTGGCGGGACGGCGTGTTGGGCGGCATAGGACAAAAGTTGGGGGTCTTGCTGCGCCAGGGTCTGGCTGCGCCATAAAAGGAAGGCCGCCCAGGGGTCGTTGGGCGCGCTCTGGTAGGCTTCTTGGCAAAGCGTCAGCGCTCGGGCGTGATCGAGGTGCCAGGAATGGCTGCCACCATATTGGCGCGGCGCGGATGCGGCTTGGCAGTCGGCGCGCTGGTCGGCCCAGGCGCTGCATTGCGCGCGCATGCGTTCCTTCAGCCCCGCAAGCGCTCCCGGTTCGGCGCAGTCTAGGCAGCGTTGCTCATAGCGCGCAAGGCCCGCGGCGCTGACCGCGGCATCGCGCAACAGCGCCTGATCGTAGAGGGCCTTTTGGGCCGCCAACTCGGCTTCAAGCGCGCTCAACTCCAAGGCGCCAAGCGGGTCTTGGGGCAGAGCGGGGGCTTGCTCCTTGGGGTCGGGGCGCTCGGCCTGGCAGTCGTTGCAAAGCTGCAGGTGGGCCTGCCAGCTCGCGGCATCAAACGCCAGCCGCGCGAAGCTCTGCTCCAGGGCGCGCTGGGCGTGCTGCACGGCGCCCAACTGGTCGGCGGCCGCGTCATCGCTGGCCAAGGGTTGAGCGCGTAGTGGCGCTGTCTGCAACAGGCCGGTCAGGATGAGCGCCAGGACCAGGACACGCCCTAGCCCTAGCCCTGTTCCTGGCCCTGGCCCCAGAATGCCAACGCGCGCGCCAATTCGAAGGCCAGCGCGAATGCGATCTTGAACAGATCCCCGTCCAAGGCCATGGCTTTGACCTTGACCTTGACCTTGACCTTGACCTTGCACCGGGCGGTCGGGCCGCAAGCCGGGGGCCGTGCTCAGGCCACGACAGAAGAACAGGAAGCGGGTCACGGCAACACCACTCCCCAGGCTTCGGGCAAAGAGGCCAGCGCTTCAGCCTTGGCCCCACCATCGCCTGTATCGTCAAGCTGCTGCTCGAACGGTAATTGCTGGCTGCTGCGCCAGACGCGTGCGGCCTCAGGCGCTTGGGCGTCTTGCTCCAAGCGATCCAGCACATACTCGGGATCAATGGCGTTTTTGTCGTCGCGCTTGGCATCGGTTCCGGTTGGCCCGACAACGAAAATCGCGTAGTGCAGGTGGGTCTGGTAGCCCCAGGGCGCCAGTTTGCCGATCATCTGCCCGGCCTCGATGCGCTGGCCTTTTTGGTACTTGCGCAAAGGGGTCATGTGCCAGAATAGGTGCTGGACATCATCGGTTTGCAAAATGATGCCGACGTTGGTACCGCGCCCGTGGAAGATCTTGATAATCTCGCCCGACACATGGCTATAGACCGGGGTGCGCACCGGCGCCTTGACGTCCATTCCGCCGTGAAAATCCAAGCCATTCAAATTGCGCCAGCCAAAATCCGAGGTCATGACACCCATGCTTGGGTCTTTGAAGAAGGGCAGGCGGTTGTTCCAAGGGCGCTGCGGGTAGGAGGGCAACTCGCTCCGCTTGCGCTTGTAGGGATTGCGGTAGGCGTTTTCGGCATAGGACTGCTTGTGCCACTCCTGCATGGTGGCATGATCCGGCAAGACGATAATATCGTTGGGGCCCGACTTGGCCAGGTCGGTGAAGACCCAGTTTGGCTCGGCTTCCTGGGCCGCCCCTGACGCTGCCTCGGGCGCGGCTTCTGGCGCCTCAGCCTTGGATTTGCTCTTCTTCTCGGGTTTCTTCTTGCTTTCGCTCTTGGCGGCTTCTTTCGGCTCTTCTTGGGGTTGGCCGATCTTGCACTTTCCCTTCAAGAACTGATGCAGCATGCACTTGGGCTCTGCGGCTTGTGCTGATCCGGCTGGCAGGCCCACGGCCAGCGCCGTTGCCAGCGCCAGCAGCAAGAGCGCCAGCGCGCTCAAGGCCCGCCGGCTGCCCTTGGGCATGGCGGCGCGGGTGATCGGTGGTGTGCAGCTCTGCGGCTGCGCTTCAGCGTTTGCCAGATCTGCGACCTTGGCCGAGCTGGTGGCCTGCGCGGCCTGGCGGATCTGGTTTGCCATCTGGTTGGCCTGGCTGATCTGATTTGCATGGGCGACCTGAAGGACGGTCCTTGTGTGCTGCGTCATGCGCCTCTACCCTCTGTCACGCGCGCGTTCTAGCGCTGTGGT
>CAZHYF010000306.1:0-3016 GCA_964536635.1 uncultured Rhodospirillaceae bacterium
CTAGTTCTGTGATCGGGTGTTTTGAAAAACGGCGGCAAACGAGGCGCGCCAAGAACCTTTAAAGAAGCACAGCCCAGGCGGTCAAACATTGATAAGATTGCAACCCGGCTCGTTTATCCCTGGTTTATTCGAGACCGTTTGCATCCGTTCGATTATGTAGCTTTTAATACAGGGCTGGACCTATTCTTTTGGACCAAAATATATTCGTACGTTGATTTGACGACCAGGAGGTGTGCAGGGCATGGCCTGGAGATGCCGTTTTCGCTCTCAATCATCGTTCCGCTGTTCAACAAGCAAGATTGGATTGCCGCTTGCCTCCAGTCTGTTTTGGCGCAGGACGAGCCGGTTGCCGAGATCATTGTGGTCGATGATGGCTCGCAAGATCATGGCCCAGCCCTGGTGCGCGCTCTTGGTGAGCGCCACGCCTGCATCCGGTTGTTGGAGCAAGGCAATCAGGGCGTGTCAGCGGCGCGAAACCGCGGTTGGCGCGGCGCAAGCGGATCCTATCTCACCTTCTTGGACGCTGATGATTGCTTACTGCCTTGCTTTTCTGCGCGGGCTCGGGCGCTGGCGCTGGCTTGCCCCAAGGCCGATGTGTTCGGCTTTGGCTACCAGCGGCGCACGGCGGACCAGGAGCCTCGGCGGGTCGCAGGCGGCCTTCCGGCGGACTTCTTGGGCTATGTGCCAGACTATTTTGCCAGCGCGGCGCGCGGACCCGTGGTGCGCTCGTCAGCGAATATGGTGCGCAGCCAGGCTCTGGAGCGCATCGGCGGGTTCCCACTCGGCGAGCCCCAAGGTGAGGATCTATTCGTTTGGGCGCGCTTGGCCGAAAGCGGGGCTGGCGCGCAGGCGGTCGCCTACGATGGCGGCCTGGTGGCCTGCGTTGGCGAGTTCGAGGACAACAGCCGCCAGGCGCGGCTGAACGCGGTCCCCTATATTTTGCGCTCCTATGCCCAGCAGAGCCAGGATATCGCGGGACGCGACAGCCTGCGTGCTTATCTGTGGCGACTGGCTGTCTTGCATGTGCTGGAGTCCTACCGCTGCAAGCGGCTGCCAGAGGCGCGCTTGCGCTTAGAAGCCATTCGACCGCTCTTTCCCTGGCGCGCGCGCCTGTTGGCGCTGTTGGGCGCTATGATGCAAGCAGGCCTTCCGCTGGCCCCGGTGTTGCAGGTGGCCCGGACGCTTCGCCGGCGCGGCGGTGTTCTGGGGCGGGCAGAGGCCGACAGCCAGGATCCTGGCCGCGCGCGTTCGAGCATATTCCAAGGCCTTGGACTCAAGGGCTTCGATTATTTCGATGATAAATCAAATAGATAGAGCATGTAAAATGCTTGCGGTTGGCTGGAGCCCGGTCTCGCTGATCCGTCAGTCGTCAAGCCGCCGCGCCCCAGAGGCGCTTTGATGGCGTGGTATCGCTAGCTGCCTTGGGCGTGTCACCGCGGCAGCCATAGCCTGAAATTCGCGCCCATAGGAGGCCAGGCAGCGGCTGCGCGCGCGCGGCCGCAGGGCTCCAGCGCGGGCCAGCAATCGGCGATCATCGTCCGAGAAAAGCTGACCTTGCTCGTCCGGCGTCAAGCGCAGGTAGCTTGGCACCACGCTGTGGTTCAAGTTGCCGACTTCGATGCGCGCAAGGCCGTCCAAAAGCGCGTTGCGGTTGAGGGGATCGCGCCGGGCAAGATCGCGGCGAATGAGGCGGTGGGCCATGCGGATGTCATCGTACTTCTTGCGCGCCAGGGAGGCCGCGATGCGGTGCGATGCCGACTGGGGGTGCACTTGATAGCCGTAAAGCGGCTGGTTGATGTAGCGCCAGGACTGGGCCTCTTGGCTTAACAGCCAGGTCCAAACGATGTCCTCGCCGTTGGTCAAATGCGGCAGAGCGCCATCGCACAGAACCTCCAGCCGGGTGCAGACTTGCTCCCAAACCGAGGTGCGCACCAGCTTTGACCAGACCGAAAATCGCATGCGCCGGTCCATGAAGGCCGCCTCGGCGCCCCAGTACCTCAGGTAGGCACCATAGGGGCCCTTGTAGAGGGGGCGGATCTTGGCCCCGCGGATCACGTGAGCGTTGAATTCAATGACGTCCGCGCCGACGGCGGCCCCCTCGGCCAGCAAGCGGCCGCAGGTCTCAGCCAGCAGGTCGTCAGGGTCGAAATTGATCACATAATCGAACTGGGCAAAACGCGGCTGGTCGCATAGGGCGCGCCAGGCCTGGAGGCGCGCGGCCAGTAAGCCGTGATTGTCCTGACTGGCGTTGATATGCGCCCAGCTCTGTTGTGCGGGCGGGACTGCCCGATTGCCGGACTGCTGGTCGCCGGACTGCTGGTCGCCGGACTGCCGGGCACGCAGGCGGGCGTGCGCCACTTGGTCACCGTCACAATGGGCAAGGTAGGGGATTTGCTGCGTTTCAAGCGCGGCCAGCATGGGCTCCATGAGGGCGCTGGTGGCGAAGATCGGCAACAGAGCACAACACGACAGCGGCCTGTCCTCCTGACGATAGAGCGAAGACCCGTGATCAAGCCGGACGCGGGTTCCTGGGGCACAACAGCCCGTGCCTCAGGCTAGGCGCCGGCGAGATCAGTCTCAACGTGCTAAACGAATGGTTTAATATTCATAAGTATATAAAAGAATTCATACTTATAGATCTGAGATCGGCATGAAATATTAACATATCTTTGAGTCTATATTGTCCAACTTCATATGAACAGTGTAACTTGAAGGCAGCTATAATCGAAGTTCAATTTTGACGAGTTAGTGAAACTGAACGTAGTTACGGGCTCTTGGTGTGTCGAAAATCTTGTTGAATGGCCATGATGCCCAAGGATTATTGAAGTTTAGGCTTGATTTGATTCGATCCTGGATCGCTGCTGGGCACAAGGTCGGCGTCGTGCTGGCCAGGGCCTCTGATCCTCAGGGTCAGGTGAGCCAGCAGCTCGCCGATCTGGGAGCCAGGGTCTTTGCGGTGCGCCTAGGGTCCGTACTCAATTAAGGGATTCCCATTGAAGCTATGATCTGATTCACT
>CAZHYF010000307.1:0-3006 GCA_964536635.1 uncultured Rhodospirillaceae bacterium
TACGATCCCCATGCCGGTGACGACGACTCTGCGTAATTCCATGATGTCCTAGCCGTTCTTCGCCTTAGGCAGCTTCGTCTACGAACTTGACCGCATCGCCAACGGTAGAGATGCCTTCAGCTGCATCGTCAGGAATCTCGATGCCGAACTCTTCTTCGAAGGCCATAACCAGCTCAACGGTGTCCAGGGAGTCAGCGCCCAGGTCGTCGATGAAGCTAGACTCCAATGAGATTTCGCCCACGTCCTTGTTCAGGTGCTCGGCAACGATTTTTTTGATGCGCTCAGCAGTATCGCTCATGATCTTTCCTTAGTGATATAAATCGAACTTCTATTCATCCCAGTGGCCAGGCCAATCGGCCAGGATATGGGGTCGTTTCTCAAGACTTTGCGAGATTCAACGCGACTTGACCAGCAGGTTGGCGGCAAACAAGACCATCATCGTGCGGAATGCAAGCGGAAAAATCCTGGATAAGGTCATCATTGCTTGCATAGCTGCTTTTGCCAAGCCTCAAGTGCATCCCCTCCCGCACTATCTTGAAATTCCTTCTCAGCGGCAATTGCCCCTCAGAGCCAAGGCCCTTAGAGCATCGCCATCCCGCCATTGACGTGCAGAGTTGCACCGGTCATGTAGCCGCCTTCTTCAGAAGCCAGGTAGACAGCAGCGCTGGCAATATCGTCGGGCGAGCCCAGGCGTCCTGCCGGGATGCTGGTCAACAGCTTGCTCTTCTGGTCGTCGTTCAACGCGTCGGTCATCTCGGTCCCGATGAAGCCCGGCGCGATACAGTTGACGGTGATGCCACGTGAAGCCACTTCGGCGGCTATCGCCTTGCTCATAGCAACCAAGCCTCCCTTAGAGGCCGCATAGTTGGCTTGACCAGGATTTCCGGTGGCTCCAACGATGGACGACATGTTGATGATGCGGCCCCAACGCTGCTTCATCATGCCTTTGATCGCGGCGCGGCTGAGGATGAAGTTGGCGGTCAGGTTAACGTCAATCACCGCGTCCCAATCTTCGTCTTTCAGGCGCATCATCAGGTTGTCGCGGGTCAGGCCGGCGTTGTTGACCAGGATATCCAGTCCACCCATGGCAGCAACGGCCTGCGGCACCAGCTCTGCGACCGAGCTGCGATCAGACAGGTTGCAGGTGACAATCTCAACGCGCTCGCCCAGTTCGTTGGCCAACCCCTCCAGACGCTCGCGGCGAGTGCCAGAGATGACCAACTGAGCGCCCTGCGCGTGAAACTGGCGTGCAATGGCGCCGCCAATGCCGCCGCTGGCTCCCGTGATGAGCGCGCGCTTTCCGCTGAGATCGAACATAGGGCTTTCCTTCTTGTGTATTTAGGCTTCTTTAATCCGCTGGCGCACGCGCCAGGCGGCGGTTGCTGGACTAGCCGTTCAGAGCTTCCAAGACCTTATCCAAATCCCCGGGGCCATCCAAGTTCAGCGAGGTCAAATCCGCTGCAATCCGTCGGTTGAGGCCTGACAAAACCTTGCCCGAGCCCATCTCGATTGCATGTGTCACGCCTTGTTCAGCCATCCAGGCAACCGATTCCGACCAGCGTACGCGCCCGGTCACTTGGCTAACCAGCAGCTCAGCGGTCTTGGACTCGTCCTGGTAGGCTTGCGCCAACACGTTGGCCACCACCGGCGCGCGCAGAGGCGCAATGTTGGCTTTGCTCAGCGCCTCGGCCATCTCGTCAGCGGCTGGGCCCATCAAAGAACAATGGAAGGGCGCTGAGACCGGCAGCTTAAGCCCCCGCTTGGCGCCCGCTTCTTTGGCCAGCAAGATCGCACGATCTATGGCCGCCGCATGGCCAGAGACAACGATCTGCCCCGGCGCGTTGTCGTTGGCCACATCGCAAACTTGGCGGCTGCCGTCTTCGGCAATAGCAGCCTTTTCGCAGACCTCTTGCACTGTCGGCATCTCAAGGCCCAACAGGGCTGCCATCGCGCCCTGCCCCTCAGGAACCGCGCGCTGCATGGCCTGGCCACGCAGTCGCAAAAGCCGCGCTGCATCGGTGACGCTCAGAGCGCCAATCGCGGTCAGCGCCGAATATTCGCCCAGCGAGTGTCCGGCAACAAACTCCGCCTTGTCCGCAATCTGGAAGCCGCCCTGCTCTTCTAGGACGCGCACTGCGACCATAGAGGCGGCCATCAGCGCGGGCTGGGTGTTGGCGGTCAAGGTCAGCTCTTCAATCGGCCCGTCTGCCATCAACTTTGAAAGATTTTGCGACAAGGCCTCATCGACCTCCTCAAGCACCAAACGGGCTTCCTCAAAGCTCTCGGCCATCTTTTGGGTCATGCCAACGGCTTGGCTGCCTTGGCCCGGAAAGGTAAAAGCGACGCGCATGCTGCTTGCCTCTTTGCTCGTGGGTTTGCAGAAGTTTCAGCCTCGGGGCGTCTCACCTTAGGGTTTAAATGTCAAGCAGCGCGACCACTCGACGGCTGGTTTTCCCCGCGCAAGCCAATTCGGGGCTTGCATTTGTCGCCAAACCGGCTAGAAAACGCGCTCCGCAAAACTCCTTGCCAGTTTGAGCGGACCTGAGAGCCTGCGCAAATCGCAGCTTTGGGTTCGAACTGGCTGAAAGCGCCGAGCAACCGCTGACGCTTAATAGGCCATAGGGAGTACAACATGGCTTTATATGAATGCGTGTTTCTGACACGCCCTGACCTGAGCCAGGCTCAGGTTGAAGCTTTGGCAGAGCAGTATGCCGAAGTTATCCGCGAAAACGATGGTGAAGTGACCAAGACCGAGTTCTGGGGTCTGCGTAACCTGGCTTACCGCGTGAACAAGAACCGCAAAGCACACTACATCATGCTGAACATCGCTGGCAGCTCTGCTGGCGTTGATGAGGTTGAGCGCCGTATGCGTCTGTCCGAAGACGTCATGCGCTTCTTGACCGTTCGCGTTGATGCGCTGGAAGAAGGCCCGTCTGCGGTCATGCGTGCCCGCGCTGCTGGCGAACGCGACGACCGTCGCGGTGGCCGTGGCGAACGCGGTGATCG
>CAZHYF010000308.1:0-2962 GCA_964536635.1 uncultured Rhodospirillaceae bacterium
TATTATGAGCGCAAAGTCACCTGCGCTCTTGGGACCGACGCTCCCGCTTGCGCGCAGCGGTGAAGCCGGCACTTTTGTCGCCGTTTGTCCAGGCGTCCCAAAAGGTCTGTCGCTCTGAAATTCCAGACACTAGCGCCGAGCCCGGACGAACGGCCCTGGCAATGCCCAGCTAGAGCGGACGGCAGGCCAGCTCCAGCCAAGCCCGGTCGGGTGCTGACAGGCGCCCTTGCAGCACCGCCAGCGTCTGGCGATGGTAGTCGTTGACCTGCTGGCGTTCTTCGTCCGTTAGCAAGCCAAGATCAATCAAGGCGCGCTCGTAGGGGCACCAGGTGAGGTTCTCGAAGCCCAGCATGGGGCGCTCATCACCCGGGCGTGCCATGGGCTGCACGATCGCTAGGTTCTCAATACGGATGCCCAGCTCGCCGGGACGATAGTAACCTGGCTCGACCGACACCACCATGCCAGGCTGCAAAGCGACCAGCGCTGCGCCTTGGACGGGCTTACCGATCCGCTGCGGCCCCTCGTGGACGCTAAGCACCGCTCCAACGCCGTGCCCTGTGCCGTGGTCGTAGTCCAGCCCCGCCTGCCACAGAGGCAAGCGCGCTATGAGGTCCAGCGCCTGACCGGTTGTTCCTTCCGGGAAGCGCGCGCGCATCAGCGCCAAGTGCCCCTGAAGCACCAGGGTGTAGAGCCGTTTCTGTTCAGCCGTTGCTGCCCCCATCAAGGTCACGCGGGTGATGTCCGTAGTGCCCATGGCGTACTGACCGCCAGAATCCACCAGATAGACTTCTCCTGCTTCCGAGGGGCGTGCGCTGTCTGCCGTGGCTCTATAGTGCGGCAAGGCCGCGTTGGGTCCACTGGCAGAGATGGTTGCAAAGGCCAGGCTGGTCGCTCCATGGGCGCGACGCATGCTGTCCACCATGTCGGCGGCCTGATACTCGTCCAAGAAACCCGGCAACTGTGTGTCGAGCCACGCCATGAACTCCACCATCACCGCGCCGTCGATTTCGTGAGCCTCGCGCATGCCCGCGAGCTCTGCCGCGTTCTTGCAGGCCTGCATCATCGCAATCGGCGAGCTATAGCGGCGCGTTGCCACTGGTTGCGGTAGCGCTGCCAAAGCGAGCTCAATCGCCCAGGGCGTCGTGCTGGCATCCAACAACAGGGGCGTGCGCAATTGGCCCAGCACCTTGACCGCATCTCGGGTGACGCTGACCTGGGGCAGCTTGAGGCTGGCGGCCGAACGCGCGCTGTCTTCGTGAAGGATCCAATCCACCCGGCCGTCGGCTTGAAGCACCGCATAGGACAAGGCCGACGGCGTGGTCTCCAGCGCGTCCGAGCGCACATTCAGCAACCAAGACACCTGCTCGGGAAGGCCAACGAACAGCGCGTGACCGCCAGGAATGGTTGCGTGAATGTCAGCGATCTTGTCCGCTGTGCTCTTGCCCGCGACCGCCAGAGGGTGGTGGCGCACTCGTGCCTTTTGTGCTGCGGGACGGCTACGCCAGCGACGATCAACCGGGTTTTCATCCAGAGCGACCAGGCTTTGTCCATCGCCAAGCGCGGCTTTCAGGCTGTCGGCTTGCTGCAAGGTCATCAGCCAAGGATCGACGCCAATTCTGCTCAGCTCAGGCCGCTTGGCCAACCAGGCCGCCAAACTGAGATCGCCGGAGTTGATAACCTCAATCGGACGCGGCTTAACCTGGCGGGGCGCCTGCGTGGTATAGCGGCCATCGACGAACAGCACCGCCGCATTGGCGGTGATCAGCAAACTGCCTGCCGAGCCCGAAAAGCCGGTCACTGCTGCCAAGCGCTCGTCGCAAGCCAGCACTTCTTCGCCCTGGTAGCGGTCGGCACGCGGCACCAGCAAGGCGTCGATCTCTAAGGTCTGCAAATCGGCTTGCAGGTGGGCGAGCAAATCGCGTGGCTTGGCCATGCTGGTCTCCGGGGTTTGATGAGCGCTTCCCCCTCTTTCAAGCAGCAAGCAGGCGGCCTGTCTAGCACTGTTCATGCCAAGCTAGGCTAGGGGCGTGTGAAGACCAAGGTCGGCCAATCGCCCAAATGCAGGCGATCTTGCAACCGCAGCCCCTGGGCGCGATAGCGCGCCTCCACTGCTTGGCGCTGAGGCTGGATCAAACCCGCCAAAATGAGCTGCCCACCCGGTCGCATCAGACTAGCCAAATCGCCAGCCAGATCTATCAGAGGCCCGGCAAGAATGTTGGCAAAGATCAGGTCATAGGGTGCTGCGGAAACCAAGGCTGGCACCCGTGCGCCCGCAGCGGTCACCAAACGCAGCTCCCGGCCCCAAGTCGCATCGCGCGCGGTGGCCGCAACTTGGCGCGCGCGCAGACCATTTTGTTCCGCATTCAACTTGGCGCGCCGGCAGGCCTCGGGGTCGATATCGCTGGCGATGACCGAGCGCGCTCCGGCACGCGCCGCGGCCAGCGCCAAGACGCCGGTCCCCGTCCCCACATCCAAGACGCGCCCCAAAGGCCGCTTACGACGCAAGGCTTCCATAGCGAGCAAACAGCCGCGGGTCGTCTCGTGATGGCCCGTGCCAAAAGCCGTGTTGGCGTCAATGCGCAAGTGCCAGTGCGCCCGACCCGCCTGCGCCCGATCGTGCGAGCCGTGCAACCGCCAAGGCCCCGCCTGCACCGGCGGCAGCCCTGCTTGGGTCTGCGAGACCCAATCGATATCCGGCAACTCCTCAAGCTCTGCGCTGTGGCCCTGCTCGCGCAGCAAGGTGAGCGCCTCCATGGCCAGCGCCAGGTCTTCAGCATAAGCTACAAGTTCCAGGTTTTCGGCGCGCTCGATAGGATCCAGCAAAGGATCATAGAAGTCCTGGCTGACCACCAATCCTTCGATTTCTTCAAGCTGGCGCGCTGCCTCCTCGATATCGCGAAGATGCATAACGCTCATGACACGCTTCATGGCTCACCCTTACTGCCGACGACCTGCTGAAAAA
>CAZHYF010000309.1:0-2952 GCA_964536635.1 uncultured Rhodospirillaceae bacterium
TGTTGAACTACAAGGGCAAGAACCGCGATGTCATGACCATGGCGCACGAGCTGGGCCACGGCGTCCACCAAGTGCTGGCAGGCGAGCAGGGCTTGTTCAAGTCCTCGACGCCTTTGACGCTGGCCGAGACCGCCTCGGTCTTTGGCGAAATGCTGACCTTCCAAAAACTGCTGGCCCAGGAGAGCGATCCTGCCAAGCGCAAGATCCTGTTGGCGGGCAAGGTCGAGGACATGTTGAACACCGTGGTGCGCCAGATCGCCTTCCACGAGTTTGAGACCCAAGTGCATGAAGCGCGCAAACAAGGCGAGCTGTCTGCCGAGCAGTTCCGCGATATCTGGATGGACGTGCAGACCCGCTCTCTAGGCCCGGTCTTCACCTACGATGAGACCTATGACCACTATTGGTCCTATGTGCAGCATTTCATCCATATGCCCTTCTACGTCTACGCTTATGCCTTCGGTGATTGTCTGGTGAACTCGCTTTATGCGGTCTATCAAGACGCTGACGCTGGTTTTGCCGATAAGTATCTGGAGATGTTGCGCGCAGGCGGCTCCAAGCGCCACAAGGAGCTGTTGGCGCCCTTCGGCCTCGACGCGTCAGCGCCCGATTTCTGGGACAAGGGCTTGATGATGATCTCGGGCCTGATCGACCAGCTTGAGGCGCTGGAAGACTGAATCCATAGAGCCCAAACCCCAGACGTCTGACCCCAGACCCTGATCAACACGAAGGCGAGCCACCATGGCAGCATCTGAAGACAATTCTTTGACCGGCCGCCTGGGCCGTTATGCGCGCGTCGGCAGCTCGCTGTCGGGCGTGGCCATGCAGGTCGGCGTGCGCAAATTGGCCGGCGGTGATCTGATGTCGGAAGCCAATGCTGCCGATTTGGCCAAGGCGCTGGGCAATCTCAAGGGCCCGCTGGTCAAGGCGGCTCAACTGTTGGCCGTCGTCCCGGACCTGCTGCCAGAGGAGGTGGCCGCCGAGCTTCGCCAGCTCCAGTCCAATGCGCCCGCCATGGGCTGGCTGTTCGTCAAACGGCGGATGAAGGCCGAGCTTGGCAGCGACTGGCAGGCGCGTTTTGCCAGCTTTGAGCGCGAGGCCGCCGCTGCGGCCTCCTTAGGCCAGGTCCACAAGGCCGTGCTGCCCGACGGTCGCCAGGTGGCCTGCAAGCTGCAATACCCCGACATGAGCTCTGCGGTTGAGGCAGACTTGGTGCAGCTCAAGACCCTGATGGGTATGTTCAAGCGCTATGAGGGCATCATCGACACGCGGGAGATCTTCAGCGAGCTGACCTATCGTCTGCGCGAAGAACTCGACTACGAGCAAGAAGCACGCTACGCCAAGGCCTTTGGCCAGATCTTGCAAGGCACCGCCAAGGTGAATGTGCCCCAGGTGGTGGACGAATTGAGCTCGCGCCGCCTGATTACTCTGTCCTGGCTTGAAGGCCGGCCCTTCATCGACTTCCTCGACGATCAGGCGACGAGCCAAGAGGCGCGCAACCGCATTGCGATGGAGATGTTTCGCGCTTGGTACACGCCCTTCTATCACTACGGCATGATCCACGGCGATCCGCACTTCGGCAACTATGCGATCTCGGCCGATGGCTCGCTCAACCTGCTGGATTTCGGCTGTGTGCGCATCTTTGAGCCGCGCTTTGTCGGCGGCGTGATCGACCTCTACCGTGCCATTCGCGACGGTGATCAGGCGCTGGCGGTTCACGCCTATGAGGCCTGGGGCTTTGAGGTGCTGACCAAAGAAATTATCGAGACGCTGAACATCTGGGCCAGCTTCCTCTACGGCCCATTGATGGAGGACAAGGCCCAGTTGCTGCAAGGCGGTGAAACCACCAAGCGGGGCCAGGCGGCCATGTCCAACGTGCGCGCCGAGCTGAAGCGTATCGGCGGGGTGACCATACCCAAGCCCTTCGTCTTTATGGATCGCGCGGCGATCGGCTTGGGCTCGGTCTTCACCCGTCTGAAGGCTGAGGTGAACTGGTATCAACTGTTCCACGGCCTGGTCGAAGATTTCAGTGTCGAGCGGCTGGAGCAGAACCAAGCCCGCATGCTGCACCCGCTGGGGCTCTATCCCGACGAGCAGCGCGGACAACACGCCAGCGCGGCCTAAGGTCCGAGCCGCCGTCATGGACCACAAGCGCCTTGTTGCCAGCTTGAGCCGCGATCAACGCGCGGCCTTGCTGCGGCTGACCAACGGGCCGGGGCTCAGGCGTTTGGCGGGGCAGTGGGGCTTGATAGCGATGCTGGCGCTGGTGATTGCAGTGGAGCTGCCAGGTTGGCCGCTCGCGCTGCTGCCGCTGGGTGTGATGCTGGTGTTTCAGTTCACCTTGCTGCACGAAGTCAGCCATTTGACGGCCTTCAAGACGCGCTGGCTCAACGAGGCGGTGGCCTGGGTTTGTGGCCTGGTCTTGTTGCTGCCGCCGCACTGGTTTCGCGCCTTCCACTTCGCCCACCACCGCTACACCCAAGACCCCGAGCGCGACCCGGAACTGGCCAGCCCCAAGCCCGAAACGCGGCTGGCCTATCTGCGCCATGTCTCAGGTCTGCCGGTCTGGTGGGGACAGATCCAGGTTTTGGCGCGCAATGCTGCCGGCAGGAACGCCGATGCCTTTGTGCCCAAAGCCAAACGCAACGCCATTCAGCGCGAGGCTTGGCTCATGCTCGCGGCCTATGCCGTGCTGTTGGCGGGCAGCCTGGCGCTGAGCTCGGGTCTGCTGATCTGGATTTGGCTGCTGCCGATCTTGCTGGGCCAGCCCTTCTTGCGGCTCTACCTCTTGGCCGAGCACGGCCGCTGCCCCTTGGTGGCCAACATGCTTGAAAACTCGCGCACCACCTTCACCAACCGCCTGGTGCGCTGGCTGGCTTGGAACATGCCCTACCACGGCGAGCACCACAGCTTCCCCGCCGTGCCCTTTCACCGCCTGCCGCAGTTCCACGCCCT
>CAZHYF010000310.1:0-2949 GCA_964536635.1 uncultured Rhodospirillaceae bacterium
CTGTCTTCCTCGTGGCTGCGCTGGTCTGGTGGGCCAATTGAGTCCGAACCCTAGATCGAACCGGAGCGAACGTTGCGGCCGACATCCGATATCGCCAAGACCTCAAGCGCGTCATGCGGGACTTCCAGCCCGACTTGATGGTCGCCTATGGCATCAAGCCCATGATTTTTGGCCTGCCAATCGCGCGCGCTGCGGGCTGCAAAACTGCGGCTTTGGTGACCGGGCTCGGCAGCACCTTTGATGTGCCGCAAGGACTGCGCGCCCGTGTGGTCGGGATGATCGCAGCATCCGGGCTGGCGCAGGCTCTGCGCAGCGCCGATCATATCTTTTTCCAAAATCCCGATGACCGCCAGGAGTTGGTGGCGCGCGGGCTGCTTGATCGCAAGGCGGCTTGCAGCCAAATAAACGGGTCGGGGGTCAATCTGCGCTTGTATCCGCAAGCACCTCTGTCCGAACCGCAAGACGGCGGCGTGATCTTTGTCATGATCGCTCGGCTCATTCGGCAAAAGGGCATTCTGGAATACGCAGCCGCCGCAGAGCGCCTGAAAGCCCGCTATCCGCAGGCGCGCTTCTTGTTGGCCGGGGCACCGGACAGCAACCCCAACAGCATGACGCTTGCGAACCTGGAGCGCTTTCCGGCAGTCGAGCGTCTGGGCCAGGTCGATGATATCCCGGGGCTATTGGCGCGGGCTCATGTGTTCGTCTTGCCCTCCTACTACCGCGAGGGCACGCCGCGTTCAGCGCTGGAGGCCATGGCCGTTGGGCGTGCGACCATCCTGGGCGACAGCCCCGGCACGCGCGAGCCAGTGATCCACGAGCAAACCGGGCTGTGTGTCGAGACCCGCTGCACTGCTGCCTTGAGCCAGGCCATGCAACGCTATCTGGATCAACCCAGTTTGTGCGCTTTGCACGGCGCGGCCGCCCACCAGCATGCGCGGCAGTGCTATGACGTGCATCTGGTCAACGAGGCGATGAACCAACGCCTGTTCCAGCTTCTGCCCGCTAAGTCGCCCCTGGCCGCGCCGGCCTTTGCCAAGGCCACCGCACAGCCGGTTGCAGAAGCCAAGCCCCTGGCCGGGCCGCGTATGCTGCTGGCACGTCGATGAGCGGTGTGCCAGCTGGGTGCATATTTGGCGGAGGGCTGACTGTTCGTTGCGTGCTGACGGGGGCAGGCGCTTGCTGACTTGGCCTCGACCGCGCTTTTTGCTGGGCATGGGTGCTCAGAAGGCTGGCACCACCTGGCTGGCGCACTACTTGCGTGCGCGCAAAGGCGTCGATCTGGGCATCGCCAAGGAGTACCACTTTTTCGATGAGCTGCTTGGGCCGAGCGCGTTCGAGTCTCTGGAGGGCATGGAGCGCGCTGCGCATCAGGTTGACCGCCAAGACCCGGCCAGCTACCAGGGCAACGATCGCCTGGTCAAGCTGGCGTTTCGTGCTTGCCCGCATGTCTACTATGCCTACTTTCGCGGACTGGCTTGCCAAGCGGGCGTCCGGCTGACGGGCGATATTAGCCCGAGCTATGCGGGCCTATCGGCGGACCACCTGCGGACCATCGACGCGCAGCTCGCCCGCTCCGGACTTGATCTGCGGGCGGTGTTCATTATGCGAGACCCGGTCCGCCGCCTCAACAGCGCTGCACGCATGGCCCTGCGCCGCAAGACGCGCGGCACCTCTTGGAGCCTGGACGAAGAACTTGCTGCCATGCGCACCTTGCACCTGAGCGCCGGTGATCGCCTGCGTTCGGACTACAGTCGCACGGTTGAGGCCATGACAAGGGCTCTGCCGCAGCGAAGCCTAATCCTGTTCTACGAGACCATGTTTTGCGATCGCGAGATCAAACGCCTGTGCCGGTTTTTGGGGCTCAAGTTTGCGCCAGGTGATTACGGCAACCGCATCAATCATACCAAGATCCGACACCAGATCCCGCCCGAGGCCCTTGTAGACTTCGCCGCCGGCTACCGCCCTGTCTACGATTATGTCGAGGCGGCCTTTGCGGGCAATCCGGCTTTTGGGGCACTGGAAGGATTGGCAGCGCTGACCCGAAGCCCCAGCTCTAGGATTGAGGCTGTGTATCTAGATCAGCAGGCTAGAGCGCAATTAGCGCATGATATTTGGCCAAACACGCCCTAGGAGGCAGCCTGGCGCTCGGCCAGGGCCTGGGCGGCGGCGGCGTAGCCCTCTAAGGATAGAGGTAGCTTGATGGTCTGCTGGCGTTCGTTTTGGAACATGACTTCCAGGCTCGGGCCCGCCTGCAACAGCTCATTGACCTCGGCGTTGAGCAAGAGGCCTGCGTGGCAGCCGGTCTGATTGCAGGTCTCAAAGGGCAGGCGCAGGCTCTGTGAGCCGCCAAAGACCAGGGCCAATCCGCTGGGCAGATCGACCCCGAGCGGCAGGGAGAAGATGCCAACCGGGCCCTCGGTTGCAGGGCTGAAGGTCACCGAGAAAACCAGAAGCGTATTGTGGCTTGGGCTTTGGTCGGTCGCAGGTCGCAAATCGAAGCGGGTCGAGATCGCGCAGGCTGCGCGCGCCATTGGCTCGGCGGGCTCGGCGAAACAGGTGAGCTGCCAGGCTTGAAACTGGGCCTCTTCACGCGGGCTGTCCGCCAGCGCCGTTTGGTTTGCCGCCTGGTTTTCCGCCTGGTTTGCTGCCTGCTGAGCGCCTGCGCTGCCCGTGCCCAACTCAAGCAACGCTCCGCACAGGCCAAGGGCCAGGGCAGAGGGCCGAAGGGGCGAAAGGAAAGGGCGCAGCGGCATGCAGTCAGGCTCGATAAATGGTCGGTTGCAGTGGGCCACTAAAGGCGCAGGACGCAAGGCGGCTCAAGCCCGAAGCGCCCGCGAGCAGCCAATTTGGCGGGTTTTTTGCCGCTTTGGCGGATAAGTCGCCCATGGTCTGGTCCAATCGCTGCGAAGGTCTGCCATTCCAAGGCGGTTGCGTCGCGGGGATTTACAA
>CAZHYF010000311.1:0-2846 GCA_964536635.1 uncultured Rhodospirillaceae bacterium
GCCCAACACATCGTCGCCACGCGCCTGCCCAATGGCGCGCTGCGCCTGGCCCCCAGCCAAGGCAGTATTGCCCAGCTCCCGGGCTATGAAGAGGGCGACTGGTGGGTGCAAGACGCGGCCGCCCAAGTCCCGGTCATGATGCTGGGCGACGTGGCTGGCAAGCGGGTGCTGGACCTCTGCGCTGCACCCGGCGGCAAGACCTTGCAGCTTGCGGCGCAAGGTGCCGACGTGACCGCGGTCGATATCTCGGAGAACCGGCTCCAGCGCCTCTACGAAAACCTGGAGCGCTGCAAGCTCAGTGCCAAGGTTGTCGCTCAAGACGCGCTGACCTTCGAGGATGAAGCGGGTTTTGATGCCATCTTGCTGGATGCGCCTTGCTCGGCCACCGGCACCCTGCGCCGCCACCCCGAGCTTTTGTGGCAGCGCCGCGAAGATAGCCTGCTGACCAACCGCCGCTTGCAAGCCAAGCTCTTGGGCCGCGCCGCGCGCTTGCTCAAGCCCGGCGGCATTCTGGTCTATGCGGTCTGCTCGCTTGAGCCCGAAGAGGGCATCGAGCAGGTCCAAGCCGCGCTGGGCGCTCTGCCGCTGGTGGCCAGCCCGCTGCCCTCAACGCCCGATTGGCTAAGACCGCTGCTCACAACCGAGGGTTTCTTCCGCGTGGCACCGCAAACATGGGGCCAATACGGCGGAATGGACGGATTTTTCGCGGCCCGCTTGCAACGCCGCGATCTGGAGAAACCCAAGGCTGCAAGTCCTGCCAAACCCAGCGCCGGGCGCTTGCGCTTGGGCACAAACTGACTCAGCATCAAGCTGTTCGTTTGATCCCGAACATATTGGACTCAAAGGGGCTGCTGACGGTGGCCCCTCCTTTTTCTCCGGGTTTGAGGCCTCGTCTATTGCCGGACTGGCCCGCAAACCGCCAAGCATTTCTTAGACCGCGCCCGCAACCAACGTGTCGAGCCCTTTGACCTTCCAACGCGCCAGCGCGCCAGCACCGAGCGATTTCACTGCGGACCGTCAGGCGCTTGGGCAAACAGGCCCAGCGACTGCGACGGCGCCCCAAAATGTTCGGCAGAGCGCCCGTCGGTCTCACACGCAAAACACCGCCAGCCAGGACCCCTTCACCGAAGGCCTGCCGCTTGATCAAAGCCGCCGACCTTTCGGCCTCGTGCAGCGCTCTTGGCGGCGTCTTTACCGCACCACGCCCTGGTATCGCTGGCACCTGTCCAGCTCCAAACCGCTGAGCCTGCGCCGCCATGGCATGGTCTTTGTGCCCGGCGACAAGACCAAGGGCGAGATGATCATGGATGGGCGCTTCGTGCTGGGCGGCGAGCGGATCGACCTGATCGAAGAGGACTGGTTCCCTCAGGATGCGCCCGAGGCCTGGCTGCGCGGCCTGCACGGCTTTGGCTGGCTGGCCGAGCTGCGCGCCACCGAACACCCCGACAGCGCCAAGGCCGCCCGCCACATGGTGTCGAGCTGGCTCAACCTGAACAAGCGCTGGCACCCCCTGTCCTGGGATGGCGAGGTCACCGCCCACCGCCTGCTGGCCTGGCTGGGTCACTTCGACTTCATCAGCCACGGCGCCAACGCCGCCTTTACCCGTCGCCTGACCCAAGAAATTGCGATCCAGGCCAACCACCTGCTGCTGTCCTACCAGGACTACGAGCTGAGCTATGCGCGTGCGACCATTGAAAAGGCGCTGATTTTCTGCGGTCAGTGCCTGCCGGATGGCACCACCTTGGCCTCGGACATGCTGGGCAAGCTGGAGGAGAGCTTGGACCGGCTGATCCGCCCCGACGGGGGCACGCAATACCGCTCGCCGGCCTTGCAAGCAGCGCTGCTGACCGATCTGCACGACTTGCTGGACTTCCACCGTGCGATGCGCCTGCAGGCTCCGGCCTATTTGGCCACCACCGCCCAGCGCATGGCTCCTTTGATGCGCATGCTGGTTCACAACGACGGCTCGGTGGCACACCACAATCAGAGCTTTGCGCTGCCGCCCGAAGCCATGGCCAGCTTCATGGAGCGCTGTTTGCACAAGGTGGCACCGCTGAAGGCCGCCTTTGCCTCGGGGCTCTACCGCATCACCGCGCGCCGGGCGACGCTGCTGATCGACGGCGGCACCCAGCCTCACGCGGGCTTCGACCAGCAAGCCTTCGCGGGCACCTTGTCGTTTGAAATGACCGTCGGCACGCAAAAGCTGATCACCAACATGGGCAGCCACGAGCGCCAAGCCCTGTGGGGCGATGTCCAGCGCACCACCGCCGCGCACTCGACGTTGGTGCTTAACGATACCAACTCCTCAGAGTTGATCGCGGGCGCAGGCCTGGGCCGCAAGCCGCAGGCTGTCTATTGCAAGCCCTACGAGACCGACGACTACTTGGGCATCGACCTGCACCACGACGGCTACCGTCCGCTGGGCGGTGCCAAGCACTACCGCAGCCTCAAGCTGGCGCGCGATGGCGACTATTTGCAGGGCGAGGATCTGGTGACAGGCCCAACCATCTTGCCTGCCGTGCTGCGCTTCCACCTCCACCCGCAGGTCAACGTGGCGCTGCAAGGCAACCGCCAGCAGGTGCTGTTGTATCTGCCAAAGGGGCGGCCCTGGCGCTTTGATATCGAGGGCGCCCACCTGGAGCTGGAAGATAGCGTATATCTGCAAGGCGAGACCAGCGCGCGCAGCCGCCAGATCGTGGCGCGCCTGCCCGAGTTCAAGGGCCGCCGCGGTCAAGCCGCCGAGCGCCGGGTGCACTGGTCCTTGCAGCAGCTCGACGCTATGCCCAAGGGTTAGAGCAAGCCGCGAATGAGTGGCAACACGAGAGAGCGTGGACTTGCGTTAAAAA
>CAZHYF010000312.1:0-2846 GCA_964536635.1 uncultured Rhodospirillaceae bacterium
CAGCGTGGCGATGCCCGCCGAATCATAGCCGCGATATTCCAGACGCTTCAGGCCGTCCACCAACAAAGGCGCCGCGTCTTGCAGTCCCAAAATGCCGATAATGCCACACATGCCGATACCCTCTTATTCTTAGCTTCGCTGCGCCACTTGTGACGGGGCGCTGTGCAATTCAAACGTTTTGGCCCTTGCTTTTTCTTGCAAAGCCCGTGTTGACCCTGCCGTTAGGCGCCCGACTTCAGCGCCGCCTTCTTGGCCGCCAGCTTGGTGCGCCTGCGGGTCTCAGCGCCAGCCAGAACCCGCAGCTCGCCGCGGCTGGTGGCGATAGCTTCGGGTGCTACGTCCTTTTCTATCGTCGAGCCCGCGCCGACCAGCGCGTTGGCTCCGACCGTCACCGGCGCCACCAGGGCCGTGTTGGAGCCAATAAACGCTCCGTCGTCGATCTGGGTGGTGTACTTCAGATAGCCGTCATAGTTGCAAGTGATGGTGCCAGCGCCGATGTTGACGCCTTGGCCCACCAGCGCGTCGCCGACGTAGGACAGGTGGTTGACCTTCGAGCCCCGGCCGATCTTGGCATTCTTGGTCTCAACAAAGTTGCCGATGCGGGCGCCCTCGGCCAGCTCCGAGCCCGGACGCAAGCGCGCAAAGGGGCCAACCTGGCAGCCAGCAGCGACGCGGCAGCCTTCCAGGTGGCTCATGGCTTTGATCTGCACGTCCGAGCCGACCGTGACGCCAGGACCAAAGAAGCAGCCAGGTTCGATCACCACGTCCTGGCCAAACTGGGTGTCAAAAGCCAGGTAGGTCGTCGAGGGGTCGATCATGGTCACGCCACCCTCCAACGCTGCATCGCGCAAGCGGTCCTGCATCAGAGCCTCGGCGTTGGCCAGCTCGATGCGCGAATTGATGCCCATGACGTCGATTTCATCGAAATAGACCACCTCGCAGCGCGCCTTATCGGCCACGGCGAATTTCACCACGTCGGGCAGGTAGTATTCGCCGGCTTTGTTGTTGTTATCGACCCGCTCCAGCCAAGCCAGCATCTTTTGGCAGTCGCCCGCCATGATACCGCCGTTGCAGAGCCCAATCTCGCGCTCTTCCAGGCTGGCGTCCTTGTATTCGACAATGGCTTCAAGCTGACCCTTGCGGTCCAGCTTGACCCGGCCATAGCGCGCGGGATCGTCGGGCTCGAAGGCAGCGATCGCCAGATCCGCAGTCTCGGTAGCCAGCGCCAAGTTGCACAGAGCCTCGCCGGTCAGCATGGGCGTATCGCCGAATAAGATGAACAGTGTGCCGTGGAAACCCTTGAGCGCAGACTTGGCACAGAGCGCAGCGTGCGCGGTGCCCAGACGCTCGGTTTGTTCGACAACGCGGTGCGGAGCGGCCTCCATGGCCACTTGCGGCATGTCTGGGCCGACAACCACCACAATCTCGTCGGCGGCCAAAGCGTCCAGCGCGTCGATGACGTGGCCCAGCATGCTGCGGCCCGCCAGCTTGTGCATAACCTTGGGGTGCGCGGACTTCATGCGCGTCCCCTTGCCCGCGCCCAGCACCACGGCAGCTATGGGTTTGGTCAGTTCGGCTAGGGCATCGCTCATGGGGGTCTCGTCGCGGCTAGAGGTCAGAAAAGGCAGCAGAATATGCGCGCCCCTCCAGACATGATCGCCACGCAAGACCGCCACCGAAGCGGGCGATCCCCAGCGCTGAGGAACAGGGCTGCGGGCTTGGTCTACGCCAGGCCCGAGGCCTAGAAAAGTCAAAAGATGTTACGCTGTGTGACAGGGCGCAAGGGCAGCGAAACATGCGCGGCAACGCTAAGTTGCACACCCTGGACTTTCATTCTTTGCGCCGCCGCCTGCGGCCGAGCGCCCTAGCCGCCCGTGGCCACTGGCAGGTCGGCACGCCCGCCCCACTCGGACCAAGAACCGTCATACAGACGCGCTTGATCGTGCCCCAAGCAGTGCAGCGCGAGGCTGATCACCGCCGCTGTCACGCCTGATCCACAAGAAGTGATGATCGGGCGACCCGGCTGATAGCCGCGCGCCTCCAGCACTGCGCGCAGGCGTTCGTTGGACTTGAGCCGACCGCGCTCCAACAGCTCACCAAAGGGCATGGAGGCCGCGCCCGGCATGTGACCCGAACGCAGACCGGGGCGAGGCTCAGCGGCCTCGCCGGTGAAACGCTCGTAGGCGCGGGCGTCCATAATCAGCGCCGAACCGCGCGAGCAAGCCTGTAACACCTGGTCGGCTGTGGCCAGCGCCGCGTGGTTGATGTGCGCCTGGTAGGCCGCGGGCTCGGGGGTTGCCGCGCCGCTCTCTAGGGTGCCGCCGTCGCCAGTCCAGGCAGGCAGCCCGCCGTCCAGAATATAGACCTCGCGATGACCGAAAGCGCGCAGCATCCACCAGACCCTTGCGGCTGAGAACAGCCCAACGCTGTCATAGACCACCACGCGGTCGCTGCTGCTAACACCTAGGCGGCCCATGTAGCCCGCAAACAGCGCCTCAGAGGGCATGGTGTGGGGCAGGTCGCCCGCCTCGGCGCAATCGTCGATATCAAAGAAGCGCGCGCCCGGAATATGGCCTTGCTCGAACTCGGCGCGGGCATCCCGGCCAGCATTGGGCATATGCCAGGAGGCATCCAGCACCTTGAGATCGCTTGCGCCCAGCGCCTGGGCAAGCCAAGCGGCAGAAACGAGCGGTCGGTGGCCCAAATCGGACTGGGGAGTATCTGTCATGGTAGCCTCTGGTCTGTTATTTGGTGGCAATCTCGCCTGTTCTTATCGTGAACAACGCGCTTATTTTACCATCAGTCTAGAGCGCAAATCGCAGGCGTCCAGCGCAATCGCGTCGCGA
>CAZHYF010000313.1:0-2845 GCA_964536635.1 uncultured Rhodospirillaceae bacterium
CTCTAGTTGCCGTGCTTGGGGTTCAAGCTGGCGTTTGCTTCCTGGACTTTGCTGGGCCAGGTCGATTGGATGTAGGCCAAGATGTCCCAAATTTGCGCGTCGCTGAGCTGCTCGC
Organism: uncultured Rhodospirillaceae bacterium; assembly: GCA_964536635.1. GTDB lineage: Bacteria > Pseudomonadota > Alphaproteobacteria > UBA7985 > JAUIBT01 > JAUIBT01. The sequence continues at coordinate 116 of CAZHYF010000313.1, forward strand.
CAAAGCCGGGCATGCCCGATTTGAAATCGACGATTCCGTTCATTTCCAACAGCTTTTGTCCGCCCAACTTGGTATAATTGAACAGCAGCGCGTTGTCGTGGTGCCAAGTGTGACCACTGGCATCGTGCGGCGGCGCGGGCAAGGCCCCATCGTCGCCCGGTGTGCGCCAATTCGGTTGACCTTCCAGCTTTTCCCCGTGGCAAGCCGCGCAATTATCGGCATAGCCGGTTGCGCCCGCCGCCACATCGCGGCCCTTCAGTTCGTGATCGGCGAAAGCTGGCGTGCTCGCCAAGATCGCCAAAAGCATAAAAAATCGCATCAAACGACCTCCACCCAAGTTTTCATGCCCGAGGCCTGGTGCCCCAACATATGACAGTGCAACAACCAAGAGCCCGGATTATCGAAGCGGCAGAGGATGTCGCGCTCCTGGCGCGCGTCAACCAGCGTGGTGTCTCGAAACGCACCAGGTTTGCCCTTGTCATCCAGCTCGTAAAAATGGTGCCCGTGCAAATGGATACCGTGGTCGAACACCGTGTCGTTGATCAAACGAATGCGCGCCCATTCGCCCCGTTTGAACTCTGCAAAGGGTTTGTCACCAAGCCCGGATTGGCCGTTGAAGCCCCAAATATCGGTCAAACGGTTCGAGCGGGGGCTCATGGCACCGCCCTGCATGCGCAAGCTCAGGCGCGTTGCCTGTGCCTTGGGATCGACTTGCGGCATCTCGTTGAGCGGCAGGGCCGTAATCTCTGAGGCCTGGCGCTGGTCATTGCGGCCTTCCACGGCGATCGAGCCCAGAACGAAGACCCCGTCGCGCATGGGCGCGCCCACCACCACGGCCGGCTCGGCGTCGGGAGTAGCAGCGACATCGGCAATGATATCGACCCGCTGCGCAGGCGCCAACACCATCTCGCTCAGGGCCTGCGGTTGGCTCAAGGGCATGCCATCCAGGGCGACGACCTTGCCCTCAATGCCGGTCACCTGGATTGGGAAGATGCGATCCGTGGCGACGTTGATCAGGCGCAAGCGCAGGCGGTCGCCTTGGCGCAGCGGGCTTGTGTCGCTGATCATGGCCTTGGCAAAGTTGCCCAGCCGGCCTTGGTGAGCCTGGTCGTGCATGACGGCAAAGCCTGGAGCCAATTCTCCGCTCTCGAGCAAGCGCCAGTCGTCCACCATGACAATGATGTCGCGATCCACATCTGGCGGGCTGGCTTCCTCGACGATCAGGGGACCATAGAGGCCTTTGGCGACTTGCTCCCAAGACCGGTTGTGCGAGTGATACCAAAAGGTTCCCGCATCCGGCGCCCTCAGGGCGTAGTCGAAGCGCTGGCCAGGCTCCACCACCGCTTGCGTCAAACCGGGCACGCCATCCATTGCGTTGTCAGAGCGCAGGCCGTGCCAATGCACCGCCGTGCCCTCTTCCAGGCCATTGATGAGCCGGGCATTCAGCATGGCGCCTTGCTTGACCCGCAGCACCGGACCCGGTGAGCGTCCGCCAAAGCCTTGCATGGGGGTCGCAGGGTTGCCTTCCGGCAGGATTTGCGCACGCACAGTCCCGGCCCGCAGCACATAGTTGTGCGCTGCCTCGGCCGAAGCATCTGCGGTCGCGTCTTGTGCAAAGGCTCCTTTGAGCCCCATCAGACCTGCACCGGCCCCCAACACAAATTGGCGTCTATTCATAGGGTTACATCAATCCACTTGTTGAAACCAAGGCGCCGATCTTGCCACCCTGCCGCCCGCGACGGCCAGCACTAATTGCCAAACGCCCGTGACCTCACTTAGGCGTGATCATGGCATGCGCGCGCCTTTGATTGCAAATGTAACCAATCTCCAAGGCCCGGCCAAGCCGCCGCTGCAAAAACCGCATGCCAGAAATGCAGTCCCGTCGCTTGTTCATGCTACCTAGGTAAGCCAAATAAAATCTGCGGTCGCGGTTGACCGCCTTGGCAATCGTAGTTGAAGGCACCGACCATGTTCAGCCCCCTTACCAGCATTCTTGACATCGCCACTTTCCGCACCCCTGCAGCCAGCGATTATTCGAACTGGAGTGATCGGGATCTGTTTGCCATCGGGCTGACCCGCGCAGATGTTACCAAGACCGCCAAGCGCAAGCGCTAACCGCGCCCGTCGGGGCTGCTCCGCGCGCTAAGCCCCCCCAAAAAAAAGTCTGCGCCCCTAGCTGTTTCAACCCGGGGCGCCTAGCCTTTATGTTGTCGATTCCAGTTGCGGCGGCGATTGCGTGCCGTCTTCGATTTGCGGCACCGGGAAGCGGAAGCGGATCGCGCCCTCTTCAAAGCCAATCACCACCTTGCCGCCACCGACCAGCTTGCCGAACAGCAGCTCTTCGGCCAGCGGCTTCTTGATCTCGTCCTGGATCACCCGCGCCAAGGGGCGCGCACCCATAAGCGGATCATAGCCTTTGGCAGCCAAGTGCGCGCGCGCAGCCTGGCTCAGCTCGATGTCAACGCCGCGGTCGGCCAGCTGCATTTCGAGCTGCAGGATGAATTTGTCCACCACCAGCGACACCACTTCGGGCGGCAGCGAGGCAAAGGGCACGATCGCATCCAGGCGGTTGCGGAATTCGGGCGTGAACAGCTTGTTGATCGCCTCGGTATCCTCACCAACCCGCTGCTCCTGAGCAAAGCCCAGTGCGGGCTTGGCCAGCTCGCTGGCACCGGCGTTGGTGGTCATGATCAAAATGACGTTGCGGAAATCGACCTGCTTGCCGCTGTG
>CAZHYF010000314.1:0-2810 GCA_964536635.1 uncultured Rhodospirillaceae bacterium
CCATCGACTATGTGGTCACCAAGATGCCGCGCTTTACCTTTGAGAAGTTCAAGGGCACCCCAGCGGAGCTGTCCACATCCATGAAGTCGGTGGGCGAGGCCATGGCGGTCGGACGCAGCTTTGCCGAAAGCCTGCAAAAAGCGCTGCGCTCCATGGAGACGGGCCTGACCGGCCTCAACGAAGTCGAGATCCCCGGCGCTCTTGCGGCCGACGGCAGCATCCATACCGCCGCTATCTTGTCCGAGCTGGCCAAGCAGAAGCCCGACCGCTTGCTGACCGTGGCCCAGGCCTACCGCTTCGGCCTGACCGAGGCCCAAATCGCCGGCGCGACCAAGATCGACCCCTGGTTCTTGCGCCAGGTCGAGCATCTGGTGGCCGAAGAGCAGCGCATCATTAAAACGGGCCTGCCCAGCGATGCCGAAGGCTGGCAGCTCTTGAAGCAGCAAGGCTTCAGCGATGCCCGCCTGGCCCAGCTCACCAAGACCGACGAAGCTGTGGTGCGCGCGCGCCGCCTCTCCGTGGGCGTGGCACCGGTCTATAAGCGCATTGATACCTGTGCGGCTGAGATCCCCTCGGACACCTCCTACATGTACTCCTGCTATGAGGGCACGGGCCTGGTGGCGGCCGAGAACGAGGCTGACCCCAGCGCGCGCGAAAAGATCATGATCTTGGGCGGCGGTCCCAACCGCATCGGTCAGGGCATCGAGTTCGACTATTGCTGTGTCCATGCGGCCTATGCGCTGCGCGAGGCTGGCTATGAGACCATCATGGTCAACTGTAACCCCGAGACGGTCTCGACCGACTACGACACCTCGGACCGCTTGTATTTTGAGCCGCTGACGCCCGAAGATGTGCTGGCCATCGCCCGCACCGAGCAGTCCAAAGGCAGCCTCAAGGGCGTGATCGTGCAGTTCGGCGGCCAAACCCCGCTGAAGCTGGCAGCCACCCTGGAGCGCGAGATGATCCCCATCCTGGGCACCTCGCCCGATGCCATCGACCTGGCCGAAGACCGCGAGCGCTTCCAGGCTCTGCTGCACGACCTGGAGCTGAAGCAGCCCGAGAACGCCATCGCCACCACCGAGGAGGGCGTGCGCAAGGCGGCTGATGATATTGGCTACCCCGTGCTGCTGCGCCCCTCCTACGTCTTGGGCGGCCGCGGTATGGAGATCGTCAACGACCGCGAACAGCTTGAGACCTATGTCCGCGAGGCGGTGCGGGTGTCGGGCGACCAACCGGTGTTGATCGACTCCTACCTGCGCGATGCCACCGAGGTTGACGTGGACGCGCTGTGCGACGGCGAGCAGGTCTATGTCGCGGGCATCATGGAGCACATCGAAGAAGCGGGCGTGCACTCGGGCGATTCAGCCTGTTCGCTGCCGCCGCACTCGCTGTCGGCCGATGTCATTGCCGAGCTGGAGCGCCAGGCGCACTTGCTGGCCCACGCGCTCAAGGTGCGCGGCCTGATGAACATCCAGTTCGCGGTCAAGGACGGCGAAGTCTACCTGATCGAGGTCAACCCGCGCGCCTCGCGCACCGTGCCCTTCGTTGCCAAGGCCACCGGCCTGCCGATTGCCAAGATCGCGGCCAAGGTCATGGCGGGCGCCAAGCTGGCTGACTTTGACCTCAAGCCCAAAACGCAAGGCCAGATCGCGATCAAAGAAGCGGTTTTCCCCTTCGAGCGTTTCCCCGGCGTTGATGTCATGTTGGGCCCAGAAATGCGCTCGACCGGTGAGGTCATGGGCCTGGATGCCGACTTCGGCCACGCCTTCTTGAAGGCCCAGATGGGCGCGGGCGTCAAGCTGCCGACCAAGGGCAAGGTCTTCATCTCGGTGCGCGACCACGACAAGGCCCGCGCGGCGATGGTGGCCAAGCGCTTTGTCGCGCTGGGCTTTGAGATCTTCGCCACCTCCGGCACTGCGGCGGCGCTGGATGAAGCCGGTGTCGCCAACGAGAAGGTCAACAAGGTGCTGGAGGGCCGCCCGCACATCGTCGATCGCATGAAGAACGGCGAAGTGGCGCTGCTGATCAACACCACCGAGGGCCGCGAGGCGATCAAGGATTCCTTCGAGATCCGCCAAACGGCGCTGATGCAGCGCATGCCCTACTTCACCACCATGGCCGGTGCCGAGGCGGTGGTGCAGGCCATAGAGGCGCTGCAAAACCAAGACCTTGAAGTTGCCTCACTTCAATCCTATTCTATAGCTTAAGCACGAACAGAGGGCTCGGCCGCGCATGGCCGTGCCCTTTTGCTTTGTTCAACTCTAGCCAATAGAAAGTGCCATTAGAGCATGCAGAAAATTCCAATCACGTCCGGGGGCGTGGGTCGATTAGAGGACGAGCTGAAGCATCTTAAGGCGGTCGAGCGGCCTGCGGTCATCGAAGCCATTGCGGAAGCGCGCGCGCACGGCGATTTGTCGGAAAATGCCGAGTACCACTCGGCGCGCGAAAAGCAGTCGTTCATCGAAGGCCGCATTCAAGAGCTGGAAGGCATCTTGAGCCTGGCCGATATCATCGATGTGTCCAAACTGTCGGGCGATACGGTGCGCTTTGGTGCCACCGTCACCGTGATCGACGAGGATACCGACGAGCAAGCCACCTACCAGATCGTGGGCGAGCAGGAAGCCGACATCAAGCTGAACCTGCTGTCGATCTCGGCGCCCTTGTCGCGCGCGCTGATCGGCAAGGGCGCGGGCGATTCCGTCGAGGTCACCACGCCCAAAGGCACCAAGTATTACGAAGTCACTAAGGTGGTTTTCGTTTAGAGCAAAGCTCAAGCTCTTGGTGTCAAGAGCGCCAAGGTTGCTTGGGGT
>CAZHYF010000315.1:0-2808 GCA_964536635.1 uncultured Rhodospirillaceae bacterium
TGGCGCACATGAAGGATGCCATGGTCATCATCGACTTCCCCTATCTGGTCTACCGCTACCTGGAAGGTTCGGACACGTCCATCCGGGAGAACATCCAAGCGAATGATGCTGACTCTCGCAAGCACGAGTACCTGACCGAGTGTGGTCTGGAGATGCTGCAAGACAAGGTTCACGCTTACATCACCAACTGGGGTGCGCGCGCGTAACCCGGGGATTGAGGAGGGTGGCTTCGGCCACCCTCTTTAACACAAAGGACTAGAACCCATGGCTAAAGCCGCAACAAAGACCACTCGCAAACCCGCCGCCCGTCGCGCCGTAGCAACGCCCAAAGAGGCAGAGCCAGAAGCGCAGGTCGTCGAGGCCACAAGCGAACCGGAAGTCGTTGCATCACCTGAGCCAGCAAAGCCAGCTCCAGCCTCACAGGGCGAGGAGCGTGTTCGTTTTGACGACACGAAATTCGGAGCGCCCCCGTTCGACCTTATTGGCCGACAGGCACGCCGAGACGCGAAAACCAAGCGCTTGTACTGGCTGCTGCCGAAGGATTTGGCAGAGCGCGCCAGTCGCCACAACCACGTCACCACTGGCCGGATTGTGCGAGCGCAATAGAGCTTAACATGGAGAAGACTTCTTGGCCCGCTCAGACACCAACCCCCAGCTCATTCGGGGGTACACGCCGCTTCAAACTTTAGCGGAACAAGCGCTTCGCCGTTTTGGCGACTTTGCGCCCGGCACGTCTGACGGCCAAGTGCTGCTCATGTTCATCGAGTTCGCCAACGAGATTATCGACGAGGTGCGCATGCACCCGTATCACGACGGGCGGTCTCTCCCATACTACGAAAGCCTGTCTGACCGACGCGGTGTTGACGACCAGATCATCATCGCCGGGCTACTCCTTAAGTACGCCGAACAGCAGACCAGCGACAAGGTTCAGATCTACGGTCCTAAGTATTATCAAACACTTAACCGTCAGCTCTGGGCCATCATCAACGGCAACACCAAGATCGAAGTCAACCCGACTGACGGCGCTTCCAACAAGCGGTACACTGTGCCGCGCAGCGCCATCAATGGTCTGCCTCTGCCGACGGCTGGTGATTAATGGCAGGCACCAAGTCCGATCCCCGCACCAAAACCAAGCTATTCAGCTACGAGAACTTTCAGGGTCTCGATAGCTCGCGCGACATCCGCTCTATGGATATCGGCGAGGAGCTGCCGCTTGTGGTGCTGGACGGTGCCTACTGCGACTGGCGCGGCCAGATCGTTCGTGACAGCGGGGCCGTGCGTGGCGTCGGCCAGCTTCCCGTCACCCACATTCGCTTCATCACGTCTAGTAAGGTCATGTACGTCGAGCGCTCAGCCAAGGCGCAGAACCTGGTTTCAGAACTCAACTCCAAGGTTCCAGCAGGCACAGACGGCGACGGCAACACGATCTACGGCGACACCACCATCTTGAGGGACGCCTTCCCGCAAGATGCTGTTGTTACATCAACCATGTTCAACAACGTGGCCCACTTTGCCTCCAGTGGTCGCCAGGTTATCATGTTCGATGGTAACAACTTCCGCGTCAACCAGTCTACTTTCATCAACGAGGCGCTGCCCGCCTACTGTGCTGCCGTACAGCGCCGCTTCATCGTTGCGGGTATCGCGGGTCGTGAGACGCAAATCCACTTCTCACGCGTGGACGATAGCGAGGTCTTCGCCGACGACGAGGATGCCAACGAAGAAGCCGTGACACGCGGTGCCTATGTGGACATCGCAAACCTGCTTGGCATTGCAGGCAACATCACCGGCCTTGGCGCGTTTGAGCAGGACCGCCTGGCGGTCTTTACGCCCAACGTAACGGTCATCTTCCGCGTCGATCCTGACCTAACAAACTTGGCCATTGACGACCGCGCCAACATCAACATTGGCTGCATCTCGCACAACACCATCCAGCGCGCTGGTACGGACCTGTTGTTCTGCTCTCGCTCTGGTATCCACTCGATCAAGCGCTCGGAAGAGAACGGCATCTTGGTCTACAGCTACTCCATGTCTGACCGCATTGACCTGCTCTACCGTGAGCTGGTTGCGAGCGTGAAGAACCCCGAAGAGATCAGCGCTGTCTACGACCAAGACCTGGCCCAGTACCACGTCTTTTTCCCGCAAGGCGGCGACGCCTGTAAGCGTCTGACCTTCAGCCTCAACCCGGAGAACGGTGAGGCTCAGGCCAAGTTCTCGACATCGACATTCCTCAATGCACGCTGCGGCGCTTCCTTGGCTGGTCGCTTGGTCGTCGGCACGCCGGGCGGGCTCTACGATATCAAGAAGCCTGAGTACGACGACGGCACGGCCATCTATCCAGACATCGAAGTCGTGACGCCCTTCCTTTGGCACGGTTCGCTGACCTCAGACAAGCAAACCACCTCCATGATTATCCAAGCCTCGGGGAAGGGCTTTATCGACGTGACTGCAATGGACGAGCTTGGGCGCGAGCTTGGCTTTCACCGCGTCGAAGTGGAGGAGACAGACACCGGATACACGACCGGCGTCACCCTTGCTCGTGAATACGAGTTCCGTTGGCCATACCGCTATCGCACCGCGCAGTACCGATTCCGCGTGACTGAGGGCTCTGGCCTGTTTCGTTTCATTGGCTTCGCCATCAACGTGAGTACCGTCTAATGCGCCTTCGCCAAATCCTCGCCCAACAGTACGGGTCGAACACCAACATCAACTCAGAGTTTGAGAACCTGATCCGCTACCTAAACTCAGCCGAGGTGGGCGGTAAGACGCTGACCGAACTGCTGGAGCAAGTCTTCGACGAAGACGGCGCGG
>CAZHYF010000316.1:0-1621 GCA_964536635.1 uncultured Rhodospirillaceae bacterium
TGAGCCTCAGCCGCTCGGCGGCGTTGTTCTTGCTCCCAGGCAGCCCGCCGTTGCTGCTCCTGCTGTTGGCGCGCTTGATGCTCACGCCGGATCGCTTCCTGACGCGCGCGTTCGGCTTGCGCGGCGCGTTGGCGTTGCTCCTGCTCCCAAGCCACGCGCAGGCGCTGTTCTTCGGTCCGGCGAGCCTGGTCTTGGCGCTCTTGCTCTTGGCGGGCTTGGTCTCTGCGTGCCTGCTCCTGACGCGCCCGCTCGGCTTGCTCGGCGCGTTGGCGTTGCTCCTGCTCCCAGGCCGCGCGCAGGCGCTGTTCCTCGGCCCGTGCTTGTTCCTGGCGCAACTGATCCTGGCGTGCGCGTTCCGCGTCGGCAGCGCGCTGGCGCTGCTCGTGTTCAGCACGCTGTTGCTGGGCGCGGGCTTGCTGAGCGCGTTGGGCCTCTGCAGCCCTGCGGCGCTGCTCCTGCTCCCAAGCCGCGCGCTGCTGCTGCTCTTGTTGTTGGCGGGCTTGTTGCTGTTGTGGCGATACGGACTGCGGGTGCCCGGTAGCGGGCTTGCTGGCTCCGAACAGCCCCGCGGCGCGCGCCAAAAGCCCCGGCGCCGCCTTTTGTGCCTGCCCTCGGCCCGGAACACCCGAACCAGCGGGTCGCGCCGGACCGCCGGGCAGAGGCGCATCGCCATAAGGGTTGAGCTCAGGGCGCCCGCTCGCACCGCTCTGGGGCGCTTGGCGCTGGCGATCCGCCACGCTCTGCGGCTCCTCGTTCAAGCTGCGGAGAGGGTTTTTGCTTTGTGGTTCAAGCGAGCCGTCGGCCCGGAGCGGATTGCGCCGATCTACCATGGCCCGCCCTAGTTTCCGCCTTCAAGCGTTGAGGGGTTGATGACGATAAAGACCCGCTGATTGTTGCCAGGATTGCTGGTGCCCGGTGGCACCGCCAGAATCCGCCCGATGCCAGGCTTAAAGAAAAATTCGCCGTATTGGCCCGTCAAGACGTTGCCGTCTTGGACCAGGCGCACATTGCCCTCCAAGCGCGCCGCCTCCTCGACCGGATCATAGATCGCACGATCCGCTTGAGCCGCCGCCTCGCCTTGGACGATCACCACATGGCCGCGCGCAACGATCTGTTTGATCTCGGTTGGGCGGACGCCACCGGGGCCCTTGGCGGTCTCGGTAGAAAATTCGAGCTCCAGCTCATCGGCATTCAGGCGGTTGTCTTTATCCCAAGCGCGCACATTGCCTTTGGCCAAAGCCCGGTTGTTCTTACGATCATAGATCAGCGCTTCGCTGGCTTGGACAGTGGTGCCGTCACCTGCCGCAAACACAGGCTCGTTGCCCGTGGCGGTCATCAGCTCCTTATCGACCTCATAAACGATTTTGCCCGCTGACAACTGGTCCTTGTCCAGCTTAACGTAGACGTTGCCGATGGCCTCGATGCGGTGAATGCTGCCCGATGCCGAGCCCAAACCAACGCCGCTGCCTTGGTTCTTGGTCTTGCCTTCACGGTAGTAGGCGCGCAGCTCGGCGGCATGAATGGTGACATCGCCCTGTTTGACCGCCGCGTCGCCCTTGGCGATGTAGACCTTGCGCTGCTGGTCCCACTCGATGCCCTCTGTGGCCGTGACCGCAATGGG
>CAZHYF010000316.1:1721-2789 GCA_964536635.1 uncultured Rhodospirillaceae bacterium
ACCCTTTGCGCAGGCCGGTCAAACGGCGCTATTGCCCCCCACTTTGTCGGCGATTTTGCGGCAATTGATCAAAGATCAGTAGCTCAGATTGCCCGGTGATGACAACGCGTCGTCCGCGATCTTCGACCAAGAAGCCTTGTCCCTGAACTCGGAAATCGTCCGATTCTACGGCCACCGGATCGTCGCCGCGCACGGTCTCCGTATCCAGGTTGACCACCGCCGAGGCCGTGGTTACGCGGTATTCACCCTGTTTATCGCGAAATTCGACATTGCCGCTCAGCACGGCTTCTTTCTTTTCCATATCGTAGGCGCCCTTGAGCGCGCGCACGATCAAGCCGGTACCGTCGTCATTGGTGATCTCACCAGAGGCGTCGATAATTTCAAGCTGCTTCCAATCCTGGCTCAGCGGCAGGGCGCGCTTGGCCCGAAGATCAAATTGAAAATCGTCGATTTTTTCAGTCAGGCGCGGGTTTTCAACCGGCTGATTGGGCAGAATCCGCCCCGCGATCAGCGTCGCCCAAAGATTGCGCGAGCGCAGCATCTCCCACAGCGGCACCACCAGCACCACGACAAAGACCAAAGCCATAGCCACCACCAGGCAGGCGCGCAGCAGGCGCACCCACAGGCTATAAAGGTCCAGCGGAGCAAAGTGAGCTTGGTTCATAGGCCCTTATCTAGGCGGCAAATCGGGCGATCCCATAGCGGTAATGGGATTGCGCTTGCCGAATTTGCATTTTTCAACAGCTTGCATGTCGCAATTTCGGTCGCGTTGCAGCCTGCTTCTACCACTTGTGCGTGCGTGTCGTGCTGGAGGCAGGCAAATCCTCGACCTGACTAGGCGTGCGCAAAGATGTCGGTATCATCCCAATCCAGCAGATCCAAAGCGACGCGGGTCGGCAGAAAGTCAAAGCAACGCTGGGCGATCTCGGCCCGGCCCTCGCGCTCCAGCATGGCGTCCAGCACGGCCTTGATGCGGTGCAGGTAGAGCACATCCGAGGCCGCATAAGCCTGCTGCGCATCGCTCAGCGTCTGGGCGCCCCAGTCCGAGCTTTGCTGCTGCTTGGAGAT
>CAZHYF010000317.1:0-2785 GCA_964536635.1 uncultured Rhodospirillaceae bacterium
CGTGTTCGACACAGCGGTTCGCGCAGACCTGATGCACCGGACGGTGACTTGGCAGCTCGCCAAGCGTCGTCAGGGAACGCACAAGGTTAAGACGCGTTCAGAAAACAATCGTACCAAGAAGAAGTTCGGTCGCCAGAAGGGCGGCGGCGGTGCGCGTCACGGCTCACGCAATGCGCACATCTTCATCGGTGGTGGTCAGGTGCACGGCCCGACCTCGCGCGATCACGGTTTCGATCTGCAAAAGAAGGTCCGCAAGGCGGCACTGCGCTCTGCGCTGTCTGCCAAGCAGCAGGGCGGTCAGTTGATCATCCTGGATGACGCCAAGTTGGAGAGCGGACGTACGCGCGATTTGGCCGACAAGCTGGCGAAGTTCGACGCCAAGTCGATCTTGTTCGTCACGGGCGCTGAGGTGGACGCTGGTTTCGCACGCGCCGCTCAAAACCTGATCGGCATCGACGTGCTGCCCCAGCAAGGCGCCAACGTCTATGACATCCTGAAGCACGATGCGCTGGTCCTGACCAAGGACGCGGCTGCAGCCCTAGAGGAGCGTCTGTCATGAGCCGTGGTTTGATGCTGACGCGCCGTAACAAGGCGCAACCCAAGCTGGCTGTTTCAGCCGAGCGTACCTTTGAGATCATCCGCCGTCCGATCGTGACTGAAAAGTCCACCGGCGGCTCAGAGCACAATCAGTACACCTTCGAAGTCGCAATCGATGCCAGCAAGCCTGAAATCAAGGCCTCTGTTGAGAGCATCTTTGGCGTGAAGGTCAAGGCGGTCAACACCTTGATCACCAAAGGTAAGGTAAAGCGTTTCCGTGGACGCCTGGGCCAGCGCTCAGACGTTAAAAAGGCGGTTGTAACGCTTCAAGCGGGCCAGGTCCTGGACCTGGGCGCCGGTGTGTAAGGAGAAACGATCATGCCGATGAAGTCCTACAATCCCGTCACCAACGGCCAACGCGGCCTAGTACGTATCGACCGTTCTGGCCTCTATAAGGGCAAGCCGGTCAAGCACCTGACCGAAGGTCTGACCCGCACCGGTGGTCGTAACAACACCGGTCGCATCACTTCTCGCCATATCGGCGGTGGCCACAAGCGCCGCTACCGTTTGGTGGATTTCAAGCGCCAGAAGTGGGATATGCCCGCGGAAGTCCAGCGCCTGGAATACGATCCGAACCGCACCGCCTTCATCGCTCTGATCGAGTATGCAGACGGTGAGCAAGCCTACATCCTGGCACCGCAGCGTTTGAACGTCGGAGACAAGGTGGAAGCAGGCGAAAAGGCTGACATCAAGCCCGGTAACGCGCTGCCTTTGGGCAAGATTCCGGTCGGTACCATCGTTCACAACGTCGAGCTGAAGGCAGGCAAGGGCGGTCAAATCGCACGCTCTGCTGGCGCTTACGTTCAGATCGTTGGTCGTGAGACTGGCTATGCTCAGGTGCGCTTGGCTTCGGGCGAGCTGCGTTTGGTCCGTCAAGAGTGCATGGCCACTGTTGGCGCGGTTTCAAACTCAGAGCACAACAACGAGAACCTTGGTAAAGCCGGTCGTCGTCGCTGGATGGGTTGGCGCCCCCACGTACGTGGTGTGGTCATGAACCCCATCGACCACCCGCACGGTGGTGGTGAAGGACGCACCTCAGGTGGCCGTCACCCTGTGACCCCCTGGGGTAAACCGACTAAGGGCAAGCGGACACGCAGCAATAAGAAGACAGATCGTCTGATTATGCGCTCACGTCACGCACGCAAGTAAAGAAGAGGCGATACCAACATGGCTCGTTCAGTCTGGAAAGGCCCTTTTGTCGACGGCTACCTGCTTAAGAAGGTAGAAGCCGTGCGTTCATCGGGCAAAAATGAAGTGATCAAAACCTGGTCACGTCGATCAACTATCGTACCGCCCTTCGTTGGGCAGACTTTTGGCGTATACAACGGCAAGCAATTCATCCCCGTGCTGGTGACCGAAGAAATGGTCGGCCACAAGTTGGGCGAATTCGCTCCGACTCGGACCTACTACGGTCACGGCGTCGATAAAAAAGCCAAGCGTAAGTAAGAAGGACGTATCTCCATGGGTAAGATTTCCAGAGAGCGTCAGCTGGCTGATAACGAAGCCGCAGCAACGCTCAAAATGTTGAAGACCAGCCCTCAGAAGCTGAATCTTGTCGCGACCCTCATTCGCGGCAAGTCAGCCGAAAAGGCCCTGGCCGACCTGACTTTCTCTAAGCGTCGCGTCGCTCAAGACGTGAAGAAGTGCTTGGAGAGTGCGGTTGCTAACGCAACCAACAACCACGACCTGGACCCCGACAAGCTGATTGTCGCGGAGGCTTGGGTTGGCAAAAGCATGGTTCTGAAGCGCTTCCGCGCCCGCGCTCGCGGTCGTATCGGACGCATCTTGAAGCCCTTTAGCCGGATTACCATTGTGGTCCGCGAAATCGAAGACCAGAAGGAAGCAGCCTAATGGGTCAGAAGGTTAATCCGATTTCCATCCGTTTGGGTGTGAACCGTACCTGGGATTCGCGTTGGTACGCCAATCCGAAGGATTACATGGGCCTGCTGCACGAGGATTACAAAATCCAGGACTACGTGAAGTCCAAGCTGAAAGCTGCTGCGGTTTCCAAGGTCATCGTTGAGCGTCAGGCCAAGAAGCCGCGCGTTACCATCTACTCTGGCCGCCCCGGGGTCATCATTGGCAAGAAGGGCGCCGACATTGAAAAGCTGCGTAAGGAGCTGATGAATGTCACTGGCCAGGACGTTGCGATCAACATCGTTGAGATTCGCAAGCCCGAGATGGACGC
>CAZHYF010000318.1:0-2734 GCA_964536635.1 uncultured Rhodospirillaceae bacterium
GGCCAGCCCTTTGCCACCAACTTCAACCCAGAGATCAACATTCGCGAAGTCACCGCCGACGCGCGTCACTGGGAGGGCGGCGATTGGGTTATCTCGCCCGCCATGTCGCACAAGGTCGAATTCGATTTCCCGGGCGTCGGCAAAAAGAACATGTACCTCATGTACCACGAGGAGCTGGAGAGCCTGTCGGCCCATAACCCCGAGATCGAGCGGGCGCGCTTCTGGATGACCTTCGGGGATGCCTACATCAATCACGTCACCGTTTTGCAGAACATCGGCATGACCTCAATCGAGCCCGTGATGCACGAGGGCGTGGAGATCATCCCGCTGCAATTCTTGAAGACCGTGCTGCCCGATCCCAGCGATCTGGGGCCGCTGACCAAGGGCAAGACCTGTATCGGCGATATCATCACAGGCAGCAAAGATGGGGTCGAGAAGACCTACTATATCTACAACATCTGCGATCACGAGGTCTGCTATGCTGAGGTGGGCTCGCAGGCCGTATCCTACACCACCGGTGTTCCGGCCATGATCGGGGCGGCCATGGTGCTGAAGGGCATCTGGCGCGAGCCCGGCGTGTGGAACATGGAGCAGTTGGACCCCGACGCCTTCATGGACATGCTCAACACCCAAGGCCTGCCCTGGGAAGTGCATGAGCTGGACGGCCCGGTCGATTTCTAGGCGCCGCGCTTACCAGCTTCGCATCTGTTCTTTCAAACCCTTGCATCGGGAGGCCTGGGCATGAGCCAGACCCTCATGACCACTCAGCCCGGCGAGGCGGGCAACTTCACGCGCTTCGATTTGGGGCGGGTGGCGTCGCCCTGTTTTGTCGTGGATGCCAGCGCCATCGAGGCCAATTTGGCCTGCCTGGCCGACGTGGCCGAGCGCTCGGGCGCGCATGTTCTGTCGGCGCTCAAGGCCTTTTCCATGTTCGAGCTGGCACCCATGGTGCGGCGCTATCTGTCGGGGGTTTGCGCATCGGGCATCTTCGAAGCGCGCCTTGGCCGCGAGGAGTACGGCGGCGAGGTGGTCACCTACTGCGCGGGCTATAAGGCCCAGGACATGAACGAGATCGTGGCCCTGTCCGACCACATCATTTTCAATTCTCCGGCTCAGTGGCAGCGCTTTGCGCCCCAGGTGCGTGCCAAGGCGGCGGCGCTGGGCAAGTCGGTCGAAATCGGCCTGCGCCTCAACCCCGAGCACTCGGAAGGCGAGGTGCCCAAGTACGATCCTTGCGCGCCTTGCTCGCGTCTGGGCTGGCCCTTGTCTCAGCTTAGAGCGGACATGCTGGAGGGCATCGACGGCATTCACATGCATACGCTCTGCGAGCAGGGGCTTGAGCCGCTGGAGCGCACCTGGCGGGCGGCCGAGGCCAAGTTGGCGCCCTTCTTGGAGCAGCTCAAGTGGGTCAACCTGGGCGGCGGCCACCACATCAGCCGTGCCGACTATGACCGCGAAGGGCTGATTGCTTTCGTCCAAGAGCTACGACAGCGCTACGCCGTCGAGGTCTATCTGGAACCCGGCGAGGCGGTTGCGCTGAATGCTGGCATCTTGGTCGGTGAGGTGCTGGATCTGCCCCACAATGGCATGGATCTGGCGATCATGGACATCTCAGCCACCTGCCACATGCCCGATGTGATCGAAGCGCCCTATCGCCCTGATATCATGGGTGAAAGCCAGCAGGGAGCACATCGCTACCGCCTGGGCGGGCCCTCGTGTCTGGCGGGCGATGTCATCGGCGACTATGCCTTTGATCAACCGCTAGCGATTGGCGACCGTTTGGCCTTCTTGGACCAGGCGCACTATTCCATGGTCAAGACCAACACCTTTAACGGCGTGCCACTGCCCGCCATCGCCTTGTGGGATCCGCGCGACGACAGCCTGAAGATCGTGCGCAGATTTGGCTATTCTGATTTCAAGGAGCGTTTGTCCTGATGTCCGACTTCCTCGACAGCGAGCTGAGCAGCGTAGAGCACCAGGCTGCCAGCGCCAAGTTCCACGTTATCCCTATGCCGCTGGAGCGGACCGTCTCCTATGGCTCGGGCACGGCAGACGGCCCGGCGGCGATCCTGGCGGCCTCCAACGAGCTGGAGCGGCTCTGCCAGGGCATCGAGCCCTGTGCTGAGGGCATCCACACACAAACGCCTGTGGACTGCAACGGGCCTTTGCCCGAAGTGATGGAGCGCCTGGCTGCGCGCACCCAGGCCGTGGTCCAGCAGGGCGGCATTCCGGTCACCTTGGGCGGCGAACACTCGCTGAGCTATGGTGCAGTCATGGGCGTCAAGCGGGCGCTGGCGCAGAGCCACCCGGGCCAGCCGATTGGCTTGGTGCAGATCGATGCGCACGCCGATTTGCGGGTTGCTTATCAGGGCGAAAGGCACAGCCATGCTTCGGTCATGCACTTGCTGGCCGAAGAGGGCGTGCGCCTGGCACAATTTGGCGTGCGGGCGCTGTCCAGCGATGAGGCCGCCAGTCGTGAAGCCAACGCAGTTTTTTGCGCCGACGCCGAGGAGTTGGTGACCACCGGTCTGCATGCGGTGGACCTGCCCGACGACTTCCCAGAGTTGGTCTATGTCAGCTTTGACGTTGATGGGCTGGACCCGTCATGCATGCCGGCGACCGGCACGCCGGTGCCGGGTGGGCTGGGCTTCTATCAGGCCGTACACCTGGTGGAGCATGCCTTGGCCGGGCGGCGTTGCGTCGGCCTGGATGTGGTCGAGCTGGCCCCCAACGG
>CAZHYF010000319.1:0-2711 GCA_964536635.1 uncultured Rhodospirillaceae bacterium
GAGTACAAGGACAAGGCCGGTGAGATCATCAATGGCCTGGTCAAGCGCATCGAATATGGCAACGTGACCGTCGATCTGGGCGGCGGACGCGCCGAAGGCTTCCTGCGCCGCGACGAGCTGATCCAGCGCGAAGTCCTGAACGTCGGCGACCGCGTGCGCTGCTATGTCTACGACGTGCGCGAAGAGCCGCGCGGCCCGCAGATCTTCTTGTCACGCACCCACCCCATGTTCATGGCCAAGCTGTTCGCACAAGAAGTGCCCGAGATCTATGAAGGCGTGATCCAGATCAAAGCCGTGGCGCGCGATCCGGGCTCACGGGCGAAAATGGCGGTCTTCTGCGAGGATTCCTCGGTTGATCCCGTCGGCGCTTGTGTGGGTATGCGCGGCAGCCGTGTGCAGGCCGTGGTCAACGAGCTGCAAGGCGAGAAGGTTGACATCATCCCTTGGTCAGAAGACCCCGCGACCTTCGTGGTCAACGCTTTGGCCCCGGCAGAAGTCGCCAAGATCGTGCTGGACGAAGACGCTGGCCGCCTGGAAGTGGTGGTGCCCGATGACCAGCTCTCTCAGGCCATTGGCCGCCGCGGTCAGAACGTGCGCTTGGCCTCCAACCTGACCGGTTGGGAAATCGACATCATGACCGAAGAGCAGGAAATCGAGCGCCGTCAGAAAGAATTCCAAGAGCGCTCTGCCCTGTTCATGCAGGCGCTGGATGTGGACGACATGATCGCGCACCTGTTGGTCAACGAAGGCTTTTCGACCATCGAGCAAATCGCCTTTGTCGGTCCGGACGTGCTGGTCAACATCGAAGGCTTTGATGACGACGTTGCGGGCGAGCTGCAAAGCCGTGCCCATGCCTACCTGCAAATGGTCGAGGAAACCAAGCTGCAAGAAGCTGAGAATGCTGGCTTGCAAAAAGATATTTACGATGTCGAGGGCTTGACCTCGCAAATGATTCTCACCCTGGTCGAAAACGGCATCAAAAACCGTGACGACCTGGCTGACCTGGCGGGCGACGAACTGGCAGAGATGATGGCGGCCTTCGACATGAACGAAGACGAAGCCAACACTCTCATCATGTCAGCGCGTGCCCACTGGTTCGCCGACGAGACCGAGTAAGGGAGATGCCCTGCTTTGACAGCACCGGCCCCCAATTCTGCCGCCGAGCCGCTCAGCCATGAGGGCCTAGAGCCCGCGCTGAGCGACGGCCCCACCTCGGGTCCAGAGCGTCGCTGCCTGGCCACAGGTACGGTGCGGCCAAAATCTGAGCTGCTGCGCTTCGTCGTGGCGCCAGACGGGTTGCTGGTGGCTGACTTGCGCGGCCGCTTGCCCGGGCGCGGGCTCTGGCTGTCGCCGACACCCGAGGCCTTCGCCACCGCGCGCGCTAAGCGCAGTTTTGCGCGGGCCGCGCGCTGTCAGGTGCAGGTTCCAGACGATCTGGAGCAGAGCGTAGCCAAGGGGCTGGAGCAAGCCTTGTTGGAGCAATTGGGCTTGCTGCGGCGCGCCGGGCATCTAGAGCTGGGCTTCGAAAAGGCCAAAGCAACGCTGCTCAGCGGCAAAGCCAGCCTGGCCCTGTCATCGCAAGACGCCAGTGCCTCGAGTCTCGCAAAATTCCTGCCCGGCACGCAAGCGCGGGCAGATTTGGGCCTAGACCATCGGGTCTTGCCCTTGTCTTCATCGGTTTTGGGCGCGCATTTGGGCCGCGCTCAGACCAATTTTCTGGCTTTGCGCCATCCGTCGAACCCGCGTCGGCTCACCGATCTCCTCAATCTGCTGGAGTCCTTGCAGCCCCTGGTCAAGCCTGCTAGGCCTATGACCGATTTGGCGGAACCGGCGCGCACGGCGTCAACGCAAAGCCCCCCCGTTTCACCAAGACCCTAGCTTAGGACGCATCCGGCATACATGTCTAACGATACCAAAGACTCTGAACGCAAACCCCTCCGACTGTCTACCGGCAACACGCTTGGCCTGAAGAAGACGGTTGACGGTGGCCAGGTTAAGCAGTCCTTCTCCCACGGCCGTTCCAAGACCGTCCAGGTCGAAGTCAAGCGTAAGCGCGGCGTCGAGCCCGGCGTTGCACCCGCAGCTCCGCGTCCTAAGGTCAAGATTGAGCTGACACCCAAGAAGGCCAGCGAGCCCAAGAGCCGCGGCGATGGCGGCGCTAGGGCTGACACCAACAGCGGTTTGACCGACCGCGAGCGGGCCGCACGCCTGCGCGCCGTTGAGCTGGCCAAGAAGCGCGAAGAAGAGCGTATCAAGCAAGAAGCAGAGCGCGCGCAAGTCGAGGCCGAAGAGGCCGCACGCCGTGCTGCTGAGGAAGCCGAACGCGCCAAGGCCGAAGCTGAAGAAGCTGCCCGCCGCGCGGCCGAGGAGGCCGAGCGCGTCGCCGCGCAAGCCGAGGACACAGCGGACGATGATGAGCCCGACCTGGCCCCCGAGCCCGCGCTGGCCGATGAACCGGCAATCGCCAAGCCTGCACGCAGCAAGCCCGAAGCCAAGCCTGCCACCAAGGGCACCATCAAGCTGAAGGGCGCCGACGACGAGGATGAACGCCGCGGCTCGAAAAAGGGCGCCAAAAAGGCCGATCGTGGTCGCGGTGGCCCTGCGGTTCCCGCCCGTGGTGGCCGCCAGGAAGGTCCGCGCAAAGCCGCGCGTATCTCGCTCCAGGAGGCTCTGGAGGGCGACGAGGATCGCCAGCGTTCACTGGCCTCTTT
>CAZHYF010000320.1:0-2690 GCA_964536635.1 uncultured Rhodospirillaceae bacterium
GAGCGGGCGACAGCGCCCTATCCGCGTATTGGGTCTTGGCTTACTTCTTCAAGCCAGACAGGGCTTCACCCAGGATGTCACCCAAAGAGGCGCCTGAGTCGGTTGAACCGTACTCAGCCATAGCAGACTTCTCCTCGTCCACTTCGCGCGCCTTGATCGACAGGTTCACCTTGCGGGTGCGCTTGTCGATCATGGTGATCTTGGCATCAACCTTCTCACCAGCTGCGAAACGATCTGGACGCTGCTCGTCACGGTCGCGGGCCAGCTCAGCGCGGCGGATGTAGCCGGTCAGGCCGTCAGCCAGCTCAACTTCCATGCCGCCGTCCTGGACCTCTTTAACGGTCACAGTCACGATCTGGTTCTTAGAGAAGCCGTCGATGGCGCTCTCGAAGGGATCGTCAGCCAGTTGCTTGATGCCCAGCGCGATGCGCTCCTTGTCGATATCGACCTCCAAGACCTTGGCTTGGACGATCTGACCCTTCTGGTAGTCCTGCACAGCTTCTTCGCCAGAGCGGTCCCAATCCAGGTCGGACAGGTGCACCATGCCGTCGATTTGGCCGTCCAGGCCAACGAACAGGCCGAACTCGGTGATGTTGCGGATCTCGCCTTCGATGGTCGAACCAACGGGGTGCGATGCCTGGAAGGAATCCCAAGGATTGTCCATGCACTGCTTCAGACCCAAAGAGATGCGGCGCTTGTCTTGATCGACGTCCAGAACCATGACTTCGACTTCCTGAGAGGTCGAAACAATCTTGCCCGGGTGAACGTTCTTCTTGACCCAAGACATTTCTGACACGTGGACCAGGCCTTCGATGCCATCTTCCAGCTCGACGAATGCGCCGTAGTCGGTGATGTTGGTCACGCGGCCAGCCAGCTTGGCACCTTTGGGGTACTTGGCAACAGCGCCTTCCCAAGGATCAGAGCCCAACTGCTTCATGCCCAGTGAGATACGCTGAGTTTCAGGGTTGAACTTGATGACCTGGACTTTGACTTGATCGCCAATGTTCAGAACTTCTGACGGGTTGTTGACGCGCTTCCAAGAGATGTCGGTCACGTGCAGCAGGCCATCGACGCCACCCAGGTCCACGAAGGCACCGTAGTTGGTGATGTTCTTGACCACACCGTCCAGGATATCGCCTTCTTTGAGGCTCGATACCAGCTCGGCGCGCTGCTCGGCTCTGGTTTCTTCCAGAACGGCGCGGCGCGAGACAACGATGTTGCCGCGTGCGCGATCCATCTTCAGGATCTGGAAGGGCTGGGTTTCGCCCATCAGGGGGCCGATGTCACGCACGGGGCGGATGTCAACCTGTGACCCGGGCAAGAAGGCAACTGCGCCGCCCAAATCAACGGTGAAGCCACCCTTGACCTTGCCGAAAATAACGCCGTTGACGCGCTCAGCTTTTTCAGACTTGGCTTCCAGCTCGATCCAAGCTTCTTCGCGGCGGGCTTTGTCGCGCGACAGCATGATCTCGCCGTTGCGGTCTTCGTAGCGTTCAACGTAAACGTCAACCTGATCGCCAGCTTTGATTTCCAGCTCTTGACCAGGCGAGGTGAACTCCTTCAGAGCCACGCGGCCTTCGGACTTCAGACCCACGTCGATCAGGACGAGGTCGTTTTCGATGCCGAGCACGGTGCCTTTGATTACTTTGCCTTCCAGGGTCTCTGAAAAGGATTCGTTCAGGAGGTCTTCAAATGATTCCATAGTGGCAGATGCCATGTGTTACGGGTCTTCTAGGTTAGAGGGACGGGTCAGCGGACGGCCGAACCAAGGGACGCCCCAAGGGTTAAGGTTAAAGGTCTCAGGTATTGCACCACTCCGGCCGTCTACGGCCAAGCAGTGCCTGCCATGTCTTCAAGCGCCAAACGTCTGGGAAGCCAAGTCAAAAGCGCGCTCGAAGGCCTGTTCGATGCTCATTTCGCTCGTATCGAGCAAAATTGCGTCGTCCGCGGGCTTCAGGGGCGCCGTTGTCCGGGAGCGGTCCCGCGCATCGCGGGCCTGGAGATCTGACAATACCTGCGCGTATGTAGCCGAGTCGCCTTTATTCTGCAACTCCTCATAGCGCCTTTGCGCGCGGGTTTCCTCATTGGCGGTGACAAAAAGTTTCAGCGCAGCATCGGGCAAAATGACCGTGCCGATGTCGCGCCCATCCAGCACCACACCACTGCTGCCTGCGGGCGGCGCTTCAGCAAAACGGCGCTGCAGAGCCACCAGCGCTTGGCGCACCGCCGGCATGGCCGCAACCTTTGAGGCCGCCTCGCCCACGGCCTCCTTACGCAGGTCGTCGCGCCGAAGATCGCGCGGTTGAAGCTGGCTGGCGAGCACCGCCAGTGCAGTTTCGTCGCTGAGATCGCAGCCCCGCTCCAGAGCAATCGCGCCCAGTCCCCGGTAGAGCGCGCCCGTATCCAGGTAGGCAAAGCCCAACGCGCTGGCCAGGCGGCGGCCCAAAGTCCCCTTGCCCGAGGCCACCGGCCCGTCGATGGCCACCGCGCGCAGGCAGGGCTGGGTTGGATCAGACATAAGGGCGGCTCCACAGCTGGGCCCGCAACAGGGCCATCCGTCATGATGCGCGGCGCGGGGCAACGCATGCGTGATGCGCGCGTCCTGCTGGCGTTTGTCCCTGGGCTAGTCGCCCAAACGACAGCGGTCAAGCCCCAGCGGCTGCAACACGGTGCCAGCGGCTGCAACACAG
>CAZHYF010000321.1:0-1203 GCA_964536635.1 uncultured Rhodospirillaceae bacterium
GACCAACGCCCGACGCTCTAAGCTGACCAGGCGCGCTGGGCCTGGGCCAAGCCCTGCCGCAAGGCGCGCGCCAACCCGCGCCGCTCGCCAGCGGTCAGCACTGCTGCAAAGGCATATGAACGGCCATGCGAGCGCAAATAGAGCGGACGCGGCGCGTCCTGGCTCTCTTCGTTGATGACCTGCACCCAGGCGGTATTGAGGCTGATGCATTCGCTCTGCCCCTTAGCGCTGATCCGGGTCAACCGGGTCTCGTCACGCCAAACTTGGACGATTTCGCGCGCGTCAGCCTGGCGGTAGGAGACGCGAAAAGCCCAGTAGAGCCCCAGCCATTCCAGACCCATAAAGCCGATAATCGGCCAGGCTCCCAGCGCGAAAAACACGCCCGAAACGCCGGTAAAAATCAGCGCCAAGGCCGTAAAGAGGCGGCGAAACCCGACCCAGCTCAAGCTGCGGTGTGGGGTGATGGTTGCGCTGAACACGCAAGGCTCCTGGCGAAGCGCGGGCGCATTGGCAGCGCCGGAACCAGTTTCGAGGAGGCGGGTTTGTGTGTCCATGGCTGAGAGTCTAGGTCCAGGTCTACCCAAGGCTAGCCTCCATCATGCCGCGCCCGTCCAGCAAGATCCTGCGCGCGGCGGCGCTCTGTTGGCCGGGCGCATCGTACAAGACGAGCGGCGGCAAGATCTGGCTGTCGCCGCGACGGTTCTTGCGCAGCGCGATCAACACGAGGCGCGCCGGGCGGTCAGCAAAAGACTGGACGGGCAGCAGTTTGGCCGCGCCCAAGTCGAGCCGCGCCGCAGCGCTCAACGCGCCTTGAAGCTGGCTCGCGGGCAGGACCCAAAAGAGCCAGCCGCCCGCAACCACACAGCTTTTGGCGACCGCCATCCAGGCTTCCAGGCTCTGCGGGCTTTGGTGCGCGCTGGCACGATAGGCGTCTTGGGCCTGACGGCCTTTGCCCTGTTGGGTAAACGGCGGATTGCAGACCAAGGCCTCGCCGGGCGCCCCGCAAGCCGCGTTAAGGGCGGGGGCGTCGAAGACATCCAGCGGCTTGATCGCAACCCGCTCGGCCAGGCCCAAGGCCTTTGCGTTGGTATTGCCCAGCGCCGCCATGGCAGGGTCGCGCTCGAAACCCAGAACCTGAATGGCTGGCAGGCGCTTGGCCGCCATCAGACCAACGCTGCCCACCCCTGCACCCAGGTCGATCAC
>CAZHYF010000321.1:1303-2659 GCA_964536635.1 uncultured Rhodospirillaceae bacterium
GGCTTCCAGGCGCGGCAAAGTGGATGCGAGGCACTCTGCCCCTGGTCGAAGCGGAATTTTCCCGCTAAGACCCCTGGTATGGACCAGACTTGCGCCCAAGGACTGTGCTCTGGGATTTGGGGCCTGGGTTTTTGGAGCCTGGGTTTTTGGAGCCAGGGTTTTGGAACCAGGGTTTTGCAGGCTCACAGCCTTGCCGGGCACCGCGCAACCAGGTCGATCCAGCTACCAAGCCGTTACAGCCGCGCGCTGACACAAAAACACGCCGGGCCCAAGGCCCCACAACAAGGAAGTTACGGTGAGCAACGTCGTCGCCCTGAAAGCCAAGGAGAAGGCCGCCTCTGCCATGGACCGCTTGCTGGGCCTGGTCAAAGAAGATCTGAGCGGCACCAATCATCTGATCGTCGAGCGCATGCAAAGCCATGTGGCCCTGATACCCCAGCTGGCGGGCTATCTGGTCAACGCTGGCGGCAAGCGCTTGCGCCCGGTGCTGACTCTGGCTTCGGCGCGGCTTTGCGGCTTCGAGGGCGAGCGCCACATGGGTTTGGCGGCTTGTGTTGAATTCATCCACACCGCCACCTTGCTGCACGACGATGTGGTGGATGAAAGCGTCATGCGCCGCGGCAAGGCCTCGGCCAACGAGGTTTGGGGCAACCAGGCCAGCGTGCTGGTCGGCGACTTCCTATTCTCGCGCGCCTTCGAGCTGATGGTGGCCGACGGTTCGCTGGAGGTGCTGCGCATCCTGTCGGCGGCCTCCGCCACGATTGCCGAGGGCGAAGTGCATCAGCTCTCAGTGATCAGCGATTTGGGCATCAACGAGCAAGATTATTTGCAGGTCATCGCCGCCAAGACCGCCGCTTTGTTTGCCGCGGCCTGTGAGGTGGGCGCTGTGGTGGCCGAGCAACCGGCTGCCAACCAAGCCGCCCTGCGCTCATACGGCATGAACTTGGGCATTGCCTTCCAGTTGGTCGATGATGCGCTGGACTATTCGGCGCAACAGGCCGAGTTGGGCAAAGAGATCGGCGACGACTTCCGTGAAGGCAAAGTTACGCTGCCGCTGCTGTTGGCCTACCGCCGTGGCGACGCAGACGAGCGCGCCTTTTGGGAACGGGTCATCGCCCGCGGCGAGCAGGACGACGGCGACCTAGAGCAGGCCATGAAGATCATGCTGCGCCACGGCACCTTGGCCGCCACGCTGGAGCGCGCCCAGCACTACGTCAACATGGCCAAGGACGACCTGGCCTTGTTCCCTGACGGCGATCTGCGCCAGGCCATGATCGATGTGGCCGACTTCTGCGTCCAACGCGGCCACTAAGCGCAAAACCCGAGCGCGTGGGACAGGCGCGACAGTGGCTTTGC
>CAZHYF010000322.1:0-2624 GCA_964536635.1 uncultured Rhodospirillaceae bacterium
ACCCGGATCACCACATCAACGCTGGTGATCTTCATGCCTTCGGGGCCCAGAGCCTGCGCGGGGTCGCAATCGTCCAAGCGCACCTGGACGCGCTCTTGGGGAATATCCAACAGCTTGCCGCTGTCTTCGATGAAGAAATGGTGGTGCTGGTGCACGTTGGTGTCGAAGTAGGTGCGCTGCGGATCAATGATGATTTGCTTGATCATCCCCGCCTTGGTCAGTTGATGCAGCGTATTGTAGACCGTTGCCAGGGCGACCTTTTCGCCCTCTTGGGTCAGCTCGTCCTTTAGCTGCTCGGCGGTCAGGTGTCGGTGGCCGCGTGCGAACAGGCAGCGCGAGATCGCCAGCCGTTGCTCGGTAACGCGCACGCCGTGAGCTTTGAGGCGCTCGGCCATGCTGTGGCTGTCGGCGGTCGCCGCGGGGGCAGAGGTTTGAGCAGATGTCACGCGCGCGCTCTTGCAGGCAAGTATAGTAGGAACATGGGCTACATGTGGCCCAAAGCGTAGAAAAACTCAAGTAAAGTTCCTGATGCCATGGCTGCTCGCGCCTGCGATCCGGGCTGCGCGAGCTGATTTGTCCCGGCATAGGGCGTTGGTTTTGCTTGCGTCATCGTGGGCAGGCCCATAGAACGGGGCAGTTAGGCGTCATGATGGTGGCGGCTTGCACTTGGAGGTTGGACGTCTTAAGTCAGCCAACAAATGTCGGCCATTCCTGCTACCGTGGCCGCTGCTTCGGGCACGCGTTGCCCAACACGACCAGACAAACCGGAGTGCATCCTTGACCGACCGCCCATCTAGTCTCTCATTCGACGATCTGATTTCCTGTGCCAAAGGCGAGATGTTTGGCCCCGGCAACCCGCAACTGCCCATGCCTCCCATGCTGATGATGGACCGCATCACCCACATTAGCGAAGACGGCGGGGAGCACGGCAAGGGCGAGATCATCGCAGAATATGACATCACCCCGGATCGCTGGTTTTTCGAGTGCCACTTCCATGGCGACCCGGTTATGCCGGGCTGCTTGGGCCTGGATGCCATGTGGCAGCTGTCAGGCTTCTTCCTGGGCTGGCTGGGTGGCCAAGGCAAAGGCCGTGCGCTGGGCGTTGGCGAGCTCAAGTTCACCGACATGGTGACCCCGGCCAACAAACTGCTGCAATACCGCATCATGCCCAAGCGCGTTATCATGCGCCGCTTGATCATGGTGATCGCCGATGGCCAGATGCTGGCCGACGGAAAAGTGTTCTATGAAGCCAAGGACATGCGCGTTGGCCTGTTTAAACCCGAAGCAGACTAACCATCTGTTGGTTTGACAACCGTTTTTGGCTCGAATTGGGAAAGGTTTGCTATGCGCCGTGTCGTTGTGACTGGATTGGGCATCGTCTCCTCCATCGGAAACAATAAGCAAGAAGTGGCCGACGCGCTGCGCCATGCCAAATCGGGCATCGGCATTAATCAGTCGCAGATCGACCACGGCTTCCGCTCGCACGTTGCGGGCAACCTCAAGCTGGACGTAGAGGAGGTGCTGGACCGCAAAGAGCGCCGCTTCATGGGCGACGGCGTGGCCTACAACTACCTGGCCATGCAAGAGGCTCTGGCCGACGCAGGACTAAGCGAAGCCGAAATCTCCAACGAGCGCACCGGCATTATCGTTGGTTCAGGCGGTCCCTCGACCAAGTGGCAGACCTTTGTCACCGATACGGCACGCGAAAAAGGCCCCAAGAAAGTCGGCCCGACCCAAGTGCCCAAGGTCATGAGCTCGACCTGTTCAGCAGTGCTGGCGACCATGTTCAAGGTCAAGGGCGTCAACTACTCCATCACCTCGGCCTGTTCGACCTCGGCGCACTGCATCGGCAACGCGGCCGAGCTGATCCAATGGGGTAAGCAAGACCGCGTTTTGGCTGGCGGCGGCGAGGAGCTGGATTGGAGCCTGACCGTCAGCTTTGACGCCATGGGCGCGCTTTCCAGCAACTTCAACGATACGCCCTCCGTGGCCTCGCGGGCCTACGACGCGGACCGCGATGGCTTTGTCATCTCGGGCGGCGGCGGCCTTGTCGTGCTGGAAGAGCTGGAAGTCGCCAAAGCACGCGGCGCCAAGATCTATGGCGAGCTGATCGGCTACGGCGCGACCTCAGATGGCTACGACATGGTGGCTCCGTCGGGCGAGGGCGCCGAGCGCTGTATGAAGCAGGCCATGGCGACCATCGGCGGACGCAAGATCGACTACATCAACGCCCACGGCACCTCGACACCGGTCGGGGATCGTCAGGAAATGGGCGCGGTGCGCAACGTCTTCGGCGATAACATGCCCGCGATTTCGTCCACCAAGTCGCTCACCGGCCACGCGCTGGGCGCAGCGGGCGTCAACGAGGCCATCTACTCCTTGTTGATGATGGAGGGCGGCTTTCTGACCAAGTCGGCGCACATCGACACCGTGGACCCCGAATTGGCAGGTATGAACATCCTGCTGGAGACCCAAGAGCGCGACGATATCCAGACCGTTCTCTCCAACTCCTTCGGCTTCGGCGGCACCAACGCCAGCCTGATTTTCGCACGCTACGAGGGCTGATAATATGGCATTGATGACGGGTAAGCGCGGGCTGATCATGGGCATGTCCAACAGCCATT
>CAZHYF010000323.1:0-2559 GCA_964536635.1 uncultured Rhodospirillaceae bacterium
TCAGCGGCAGCGAGATATCGACGATCTCAGCGCCCGCGTCGCGCAGCCAATCCATGCCTTGCTGCCACAGCTTTTCGATCTCGGCAGGCATGCCATCGACGCGGTACTCCTTGGGAATTCCGATCTTTTTGCCCTTGATGTCGCCGGTGATCTGGGCGCGGTAGTCGGGCACGGGGCGGTCGATCGAGGTCGAATCTTTGGGGTCATAACCCGCCATGGCGCGCAGCATGATGGCGTTGTCTTCCACCGTGCGCGCAAAGCAGCCTGGCTGATCCAGCGAGCTGGCGAAGGCGACCACGCCCCAGCGTGAACAGCGGCCATAGGTCGGCTTGATGCCAGTGATACCACAAAAAGCAGCGGGTTGGCGGATCGAGCCACCGGTGTCGGTGCCGGTTGTGCCCAGCGCTGACTTGGCCGCAACGGCAGCCGCCGAACCACCCGAAGAGCCGCCGGGCGCGCGGTTCTTGCCGTCGCTGGTCTTCCAGGGGTTGATCACGTCGCCGAAATAGGAGGTCTGGTTCGACGAGCCCATGGCGAACTCGTCCAGGTTGGTCTTGCCCAGCATGACCGCGCCTTGACCAAACAGGTTGGTTGTGACGGTTGATTCATAGGTCGGCACGAAGTTGCCCAAGATCTGCGAGGCCGCAGTGGTGCGGGTGCCCTCGGTACAGAACAGATCCTTGATGCCGACGGGAATGCCTTCCATGACGCCAACTTCGCCCTTGGCGCGGCGCGCGTCCGAGGCCTTGGCCATATCCAACGCGCGGTCCGGGGTCTCGGTAATGAAGGCGTTCAGATCGCGGGTAGCGGCCATCTGGTCGATGTAGGCCTGGGTCAGCTCGACGGAGGACAAATCGCCCTTTTCCATGGCCGACAAAGCGCCAGCCAGGGTCAAATCCAATGCATTGCTCATGATTATTCCACCACCTTCGGCACCGCGTAGAAGTCTTGCACCCGATCCGGCGCATTCTTCAGCACCTTGTCGGGATAGCCCCCGTCGGTCACCTTGTCTTCGCGCAAGGGCGCATAGGCCTCGACCACCGAGGTCATCGGCTCGACACCTGAAGCGTCCACGTCGTTCAGGGCCTCAACAAAGGTCAGGATGTTGGAAAGGTCGTGGGTCATAGCGTCCTTTTGTGCGTCGTCGATTTCGAGACGCGCCAGGAACGCCACCCGCGTGACGGTGTCACGATCAATGGCCATGGCAAAAAGTCTGTCTGTTCCGGAGTAATATAGGCGCAAAGCCCTAGCACCACGGGACAAGTCAGGCAAGATGCCGCCCGCATTTTTGGCCCAATAGCGACCGCCTTCGAGTTGGGCGGCTAAAGTCCCCGGCCATCGCTGGGCCGGGCAACGGCGGGCACTCCTACAACAAGAGCGCTCCGCCGCTGTCAGATTGGCGCGCCTAGGCCTTGCGCGCGTTCATGACCGCGGTCACGAGGAAGATGAGCATAGCAATCAAGGTTAGGATTGAGCCAATGGCCGCGAGCTGCTCAACATCCTTCTTCAGTGCCAAAACGATGCCCGGTACGATCAAAACCTCGCCCAGGACGGCGACGCCCAAGTGGACCTTGGCCAACATTGTTTGCGCCGCTGCCGGGACGTTATGATAGTAGAATGCCGCGATGGACATGACCACAAAGCCGATCAGGTTCAAGTGAGCGTGTGCCGGCGAGGTTGAGTGATCGCCACTGATGGCCATATGAATGCCTCACATCATGCCGATCGTCACCGAGATCAGACCAACAAGTAAGAAGGCCAGAGAAATACCTTTCATTCGACACGTGTCCTTTTATAAGCCGTTGCGTGTGTTTACGGAGGACTACGCTGCGGCAATCCGTCCAGGGCGCAGCTTAGCATGGGGTCAGGCCGCCCCCCAACGATTTGCATGAATTTCAGGAATTGCTGCCGTGAATAACCAAACCGAAACCAAGGCTCAGGGCCTCACTACAGGGCAAAGCTGTAAATGACAATTTTCCCACCTCAGAATTTGATCTAGACCACTAGCGATGCGAGATCTAGACGCTTTGCCAAAGCAGACTCCGATTTTGGGCCTCGACTTGGGCACCAAGACCATCGGCCTTGCCCTGTCCAACTCAAGCCAGCGGCTGGCAACGCCCCTGCCGCTCATCAAGCGCAAAAAATTCCGCCAAGACGCCGAAGCCTTGCAGGCGATCATCCGAGAGCGCCGCGTCGGCGGCCTGGTCCTGGGCCTGCCGCTGAACATGGACAGCAGCGAGGGCCCCCGCGCACAAGCAACCCGTGCTTTTGCCCGCAATCTCAATCATCAAGCGGGCATCACCCTGCCGGTGGTGTTCTGGGATGAGCGCCTGTCAACCGTCGCCGTCGAGCGCGATTTGATCGAAACCCTAGATGTTTCGCGTGCCAAACGCGCCGAGCAGGTCGATAGCGCGGCTGCGGCCTTCATCTTGCAGGGCGTGTTGGATGCGATCCAGGCGCGCAAAGCGAGCGCGGCTGAAGGCGACGAATGGGGCGCAGATTAAACCGCCACCAACGTGATCGCCAATCCCAAGCGGCGCTCCAGTTCCTGGGTCGCTG
>CAZHYF010000324.1:0-2559 GCA_964536635.1 uncultured Rhodospirillaceae bacterium
GAGCATTACCTTGCCAAGGTAAGGGTCGTGAGTTCGAATCTCATCGCCCGCTCCAGAAGATTTTCAAGACAAGATGAACTTGAATCGGCCGGCCCAAAAGGGTGCGGCCGTTTTTGCGTTGTGATGGTCTAGCGGGCAGTCAACAAAAGCTGGGCGCGCGCGGCCGTGTCACCCTGGGCCTCCTCTTGCCGTGCTTCGCCTGATCGTGCCTTCGGTGCTCCTGAGGCTCTTACGAAGGCACTGCGCCTCCCTCAATCTGAATGAGCTACCGCCGCTGCATGCTATTTGGCGAAACGCCTCCTAGCGCAGGACATAGGCTTTCAGGTGGATTTCCACCAGGTCGTGGACCATGGTTTCCAGTCCCTTGTCCGAAATGAGCGGCAGTTTGCCTGCTGCCGCCAGCGAGCAGACCGCGTGCACGCTGGACCAGACCAACTCGGCGGCATAGCGCGGGGGCTGGCCTGCACTCGGCAGGGCCGCGAAGCAGTCGGCGATCTGCCCAATCAGTCCGTCGATCTGCTCACCATACCAGTCTGGAACCGTCTCGTCTGGTGCGCGCCGCAATTCGAACAGCGCCCCCCAAAGGTTCGGGTGCTTTGCAATGAAGTCCAAATAGATGTCAGCGAAGTTGTGCAGCCTTTGGGAAGGGGAAGCCTCCAGGTCGCGGACCATAAATTCTTGCGACAGTCTGGCCAGAGTCTCTGCGTTGAGCCGCGTTACAACTTCGGCAATGGTGGCGAAGTACTGATAGATGGTTCCGGGCGAATACCCAATTTCGCTGGCAATCTTGCGCGCTGAAACTGCGCTAAGCCCTTGTTCAATAACAATTTTGCGCGCAGCTTTCAAAATGAGCGCGGTGAGTTGGTCTGGTGTATGATCTTTTCTGCGGGCCATGAAGTGTTTTAAACAGTGTTCAATATATTGACATTCTCTGTTTGTTGATCATATTGAACAGTGTTCAAAAAGCAACTGCCGAATGGATCAAGACCATGTACCAGCCGCTTCGCGTTCGTATCGCAGGAACCGGCCACGCGCTGCCCGCAACCGAGCTAAGCTCGCGAGAGCTGGACCAGCGCTTGGGGCTGCCAACCGGCGAAATCGAGCGGCTGTCGGGGGTCGTGAGCCGACGAATTTGCGGCGCAGAGAGCCAGATTGATCTTGCCGTTGAGGCCGCCCAAGCGGCACTTGCCGACGCGAAACTGGAGCCGAACGACATTGATTTGATCCTTGGCGCCTCGGGCTTGCCCTACCAAGCACTGCCGACGACAGCGCCTTTGGTCATGCGCCGCCTGGGCATTAAGGAAGGCGCGGCAGAGGCGCACGACATCAATGCAACCTGTCTCAGCTTTGTGTCGGCGCTCAATGTGGCTGCGGCGCGCATCACCTTGGGCCAGGCAAGGCGTGCGCTCATCGTATCCTCAGAGATGGCATCGCGCGCGCTGCCTTGGCACGACCAGCCAGAGGTGGCCGCCTTGTTTGGCGACGGGGCAGGAGCCGCAATCCTGGAGGCTGCGGGTCCAGGCGAAGGCGTGATGCGTGCATATATGATGCGCAGCTTCCCTTCGGCCTACGAGGCCAGCTCGATCCTGGCCGGTGGCACCCGTTTGGATCCGCAGGCCGACCTAGACACCTATCGTCAGAACGCTGTGTTCCGCATGGATGGGCCCGCGCTGTTCAAACTGACCCATCGCCATTTCCCGCGCTTTGTGAGCCAGCTCTTGGCGCTGGCGGGTTGGCGGCAGGATCAGGTTGATCTTGTGGTGCCCCATCAGGCGAGCCCGCTGGCGCTGGATCACATGGTGCGGGCAACCGGGCTCCAGCCGCATCAGGTTGTTTGCATTGCTAGGCGGCTCGGCAACCAGGTCGCGGCCTCGATCCCGATCGCGCTGGATATTGCGCGCAAGGCGCAGCCTTTGCCTGCCGGAGCGCGGCTGCTGCTGTTGGGCACATCGGCTGGCGTCAGCTTCGGCGGCCTGGCGATCGAGGTCTAACATGCGCGTGCTTGTCACCGGAGCAACCGGCTTCCTGGGCGGCCATTTGGCGCGGCAGCTTGCAGCAAAAGGGCATCAGGTGCTGGCCCAAGGCCGCGATCCGGCCAAGTTGGCGATGCTCAAGCGCAAGGGGTTGCGCCTCCTACAGGCCGATCTTTGCCGACCGCTTGGCAGGTTGCCCGATGACCTGGAAGGTCTGGATGCGGTGGTGCATTGTGCGGCCCTGTCGGCGCCTTGGGGGGCACGTGCGTGCTTTGAGGCGGCCAATGTCAAGGGCACCGAAGGGGCGCTCGACTTGGCGCAGGTCTTGGGAGCGCGCCGCTTTGTCAACATTGCCACGCCGTCGGTCTATTTCGCCTTTCGCGATCAAGAGGCGGTTCGCGAGACCGCGCCCTTGCCGCGCCCGGTCAATGCCTATGCTGCTACCAAAGCCGAAGCCGAGCGGCGGGTTCTGGCGCGCAGCGACCTTGGCCCCATCAGCTTGCGTCCGCGCGGCATCTATGGAGCGGGCGATACGGCGCTGTTGCCGCGCCTGCTGTCTGCGGCGGCGCGTGGCCCGCTGCCATTG
>CAZHYF010000325.1:0-2556 GCA_964536635.1 uncultured Rhodospirillaceae bacterium
ACCGAGCGCAACGCATGCGCGGCAGTACATCGGCTATGCGAGATTGCGGCGGCATACATTCAATCAGGTCTGCGACCGAAACGTTCGAAGCATGGCCGCAGGCACAGACCAGGTCCAGGTTGTGCTTATCGATCATTCGCAAGAAGGTGCCATATCGGTTCATGAGCCGATCTTACCCAGCGACGCCAAGACCACAAACGCAAAAACCGCCCCCTCGGCCGGAGCCAAGGGGGCGTGTGCTTACATTTCGGTTGACCTTGCAACCAGGCACGTTCAAACCAATAGCCGCTCAACCATAGGTAAAGGTCGATCCAAAACGTTTATCCTGCCCCGAGTTCTGACCGCAGGTCTTCGAGCTTCCGGCGCTGTGCGCCATGCTCGTTAAAGTTATCGTCAGCCAGCCACGCCTCATACGCAGGACGAAGCTTTACCCAATCCTTGTCGAGCATTGCGAACCAAGCGGTGTCGCGGCTGCGTCCTTTAACGATTAGGTGCTGACGGAACACACCCTCGTAGCGAAAGCCGAAGCGGGCGGCAGCGCGCTTCGAGGGCAAATTCTCGTTGTTGCACTTCCACTCGAAGCGGCGATAGCCCAGATCATCGAAAATATGGCTTGCAAACAGGAACAGCGCCTCGGTCGCGGCGGGCTTGCGGGAAACAAGCGGCCCCCAGTAGATGTGGCCTATTTCCGCAACGCCATTGGCCGGGTCCATCCGCATGAAGGTCTGGCGGCCCGCAACTTTGCCGGTGGCTTTGTCGATCACCGCAAAGAAAATCGGGTCTTCGCTGGCGGCCACCTGCTCCACCCATTTGCGAAATTCGGCGCGGTCTTTGGGCACCAGATCGGGCAGCCAGCGGAAGCGTTCCTCCCCATCGGGTTGGGCCGAGGCATCAAACAAGCCATCCGCGTGCTTGACCGGATCGAGCTTTTCCAGCCGAACAAAGCGGCCTTCCCTCGGTTGAGCTGAGGGTTTGGGGCGGGGCGTCCAATTGGACAGATCTTCAGCCATGTCTGGCTCCTTCATAAATACTCTGCGGTCACTCAAATCGCGTCGGGGCCATCGACGTTTTCCAGGGTCTCGCCCTTACCGATCCTGAGAAAAACGTAGCGAACATCATCGCCGCCTTCGAGGATCTGAGCGCGGTGGATCAGCCGGCGCGGGAAGTAGGCGTAGTCGCCTGCGCCCATTTCAAAGGACTTCGTGCCGCCGGGGCCGTGATCGACGCGGATGCGGCCGGACAGCATATACATCACGCTGTCAAAGTCCTTGTGGTGATGCCACTGGCTTGGCTGATCCTGTGCCGTGACATGGCATTCGCCAACCCACAAGTCGCCTGCCTCCAGCGCCTTACGGCGAATTTGGCCGGGCGTGATCGGGCCTTCTTCAAGTTTGTCCGACCGGATGACACCTATTTCTTTGAAAAGTTCTGTGCTCATGGATTTGTCCTCTTGGCGGCGTTGATCGTCGCCTCCAATTTGCACAGGCCTCCCAAAAACAGAAGGACAAGTTTTGTCGTCAAACGGCCAATTCGATCGCTCTATCCAAGGTGCAGTGTGCGGGCTTGCGCGGGCGTCAGACCAAAGGTCCGCCGGAACGCGACGCCAAATGCTGATTGACTGCTAAAGCCGGCTTTCCGCGCCACACGCGGAATGTCGCCCTCGGTCACCAGAAGGATAAACGCCGCGTGCAACCGCGCTTGCAGGCGCCATTGGCCGAAAGTCATCCCTGTTTCACGCAGGAAAAGCCGTGCCAAGGTCCGGTCTGAGGCGCCGCAAGTCTCGGCCCAATCCGCCAGAGATCGGGCATCGGCGGGGTTAGCGATGATGGCTTTGGCAACCCGCAGCAACCGTGGCTCGCGAATGGACGGCAGGCGCGTGAGCAAGGTCTTGGCGCGCCCGATTTCATCAAGGATCAGCGCAACAAGATGCGGGGCGCGACCGGCCTCATCCCACGCCACAGGCTCGGTGCAGATCGCGACCATAAGTTCGCGCAAAAGCGGGCTGGCGGTCATGACACGCGCCTCCGGTGCGACCTTCTCCGCCAGCGCCCGATCAATGAACAACTCGCGCATCGCGACGTCACCTTCCATGGTAATGGAGTGCATTTCGTCGTGTGGCAGAATCAGAGCCTTGGTCGGCGGCAATACGAAGAATGCGCTTTCAGTTTCGACGCGCATGACCCCTGAAATGCCGTATATAAGCTGCGCCTTGGGGTGGCTGTGCATGCCGGTGTGCAAACCCGAGGGGTAATCCATGGAAAACCCCACCGCGGCCCTCCCGGCCTGTTCATAGGCATCAATAAGCGCTTGTCGCTCCGCCGAAAGAAATGTTGTTTTTAGATTCATTCAGTCAGAATATTTCGGCTGGAAGTTATGATCAAGCAGGCAGACGCTTCTTTACTCAAACACTTGCCAAACCTCCGCTCCCCAAGCTTCACCCGCCTTAAACACAGATCGTACAACTTGACCGCTGGCGCCTCCTCGCCCCAGGTCAGGCGTTTGCGCACCTCCGCCGCCAGTTACATAATGGTGGCAAACTCACTTGCTGGTGCTCGT
>CAZHYF010000326.1:0-2517 GCA_964536635.1 uncultured Rhodospirillaceae bacterium
CCAGCGAGGGGGCAATGGCGGGCATGGTGGTATCGGGGTTCACAGCACGAGGATCAAGCAGCCAAGCGCGGAAGGCATCGGCTTCAAAGGCGGAGGCCAGCGCCGCCAAATCGCCCGGAACCTTGTCGCCGCCGAAGCCGTTTAGGGTATGGCAGTTCAGGCAATAGCTGCGTGCGATCTCTGCGCCCTGAGCTAACCCAGGATCAAGGCCTTCCGGCAGCAGCGCAGCGACTGACAAGTCAATTGGCAGAATTTCGGCCACTTGGTAGGGCCAAAGCGAGGCACCACGTTCGAAGATGTCCTGATCCTCGATGTTCTCCCAAACGAGGTAGTAGGGGCCCAGCGGAATGCCCGTTTCGTTTTGAAGCAAATTATCCACGGTGAACGGTCCGCCGTCCGGCAGGCCAGTGACCAGCCAGGCGGAATGGGCATTTAGGTCCGCCACCGACACCCGTGACACGTAGCCGTCGAGCGCGCGGAACTCAATTGTATCGCCCTGCTCCTGCCAATTCGAGCCGAACAAGGCCTCGGCGACGTCGGCAAAAGGCCAACCCAGATAAGCGCGTTCGCTTGGCCCGGCGTTGGTCGTGAGGTGGGGCTCATAAACCACAACCTGGGATGGCGCTGAGCCGATAAGCTCCGACATCTGCTGGCGCTCGGGCAAATCGACTGCCAGCGCAGGGAGCGAGCAAGACAGGAAAATGGACATCAAAACAGACAAGTATCGCATTTGGTCTCCAGTAGACGAGGTAGGAGTTCGGCTGTATGCGCTGTTCCGGCAGAAAAAAGCATCCCTGAAGCTGTGGAAGGTGTCAATCGAAAACACGATTTTGCGGTTTCGCGCCACTTTTCACCACTTGCCCGTCGCGCGACCTTGAGCGGTTGCCAAGCTACTGGCGTCGCGCAAGAGGGGGCCAAGGCGTTGCACAACAAGGCCCCCAACGCTTCATGCAGCCGGAGCGGGGCGACCGTCCGGCCCCTTTCATCCGCGCGCTGCCGACCATGGATCGACCGCTGTACCTGCCCTTCCATGGGGTCCACATGCCGAACCGCGACATGACCGCCCCTGCGAGGGCACGACAATCGGAGTCCTGTTGGGCCTTCACAGTTCGGTGTGCCATCTTGCATGTGTATTCTAAAGAATATAAGTATATGCTATGGAATGTTAATTGGAGACATCACAATGAATACCAAAAAAACGATATTGGTCGTCGGTGGCACGGGGTTACAGGGAAGCAACGTTTGCAAGGCGCTGGTCAGTCAGGGCTACAAGGTGCTCGCGGTCACCAGAAACCCGACATCGCCCAAGGCCCAACATGTCTGCGCCTTGGGCGTGGAGTTGGTTGAGGCCGACATCGGGTCTGCGGACCTGTTTGCCAACTTGCCCATGCAAATCGACGGCCTGTTCGTCGCGCTCGACGCGGACATGCGGGACACCGAAAAAGAATTTCGCCATGGAATGAACGTCATTCGAGCTGCCGAGAGGCTTGCCGGTGTGCATTTGGTCTATTCGTCGGTTGCCAACCCCGATGCCAAGAATGGCGTGCGCCACTTTGCGGTCAAAGCTCGGCTAGAGGATGCTTTGAGGCGCAGCACTTTGCGCTGGACCATCCTGCGCCCGGTATCCTTTATGGAAACGGTGCGGGAAAAGAAGTACGTCCCCGCGATCCTGTGGTACCTCTGGCCCCGGGTGACCGGCTGGGATACGCCCTTGCTCTGGGTCTCAGCAATCGACATCGCCCGCGCAGCCGTGGCAGCGTTTGACACGCCCGAAGCGGCGGTCGGCAAGGTCTTTTCGCTTACCTCTGACACCAGGTCTTTGCGCGAAGTGTACAAGTTGGTCAGTGCGCGGCAGGGCAAAAAGCAACGCAGGATCCCTATGCCGATTTGGCTGTTCAAGGCGATGGTGAGCCCGGACTTGATCAATCTGTTCGCCTGGCAGAAAAGAGTGGGGTTTTCGATCGATCGGGCCGACCTCAAGGCTTTGGTTCGCGAACCCTTGACCTTTGAGGCATGGTTGAAATCACAATAGGAAAGGAGCGTCGGCGGTGCCAATCGACACGAGTGCCAAGGATCTTGAGCGCGCGCTAGAATTCAGGATCATAAACTGGATCGCAATAATCGATCAATTGGCGACGACTGCCGGCGCGTCCAGCTTGAAGGCCATCAATCTGCCGATGGCCGAGTTCACCATGCTGAACCACTTCATGCATCGCCCCTGCGAAGGCAAGACAATCAGCGTCATTTCGCGCCAGCGGCAGATGCCGCAGCCGGGCGTCTCCAAGATCATTCGCAAGATGGTGAACAAGGGGTTGCTGCGCGAAGAAGCGCATGACCATGACGCTCGATCATTTGTTCTTTTTGTCACCAGTAAAGGCGCTGAGGCCTATCAGCAGGCCATCGTGCTGCTGCAGCCTTCGTTGGAGGGGGCTTTTGCGGACTGGGACGCCGATGAGAAACGGTCCTTCATGTCCTGCCTGGAGCGTTTGAAGGAATTTTTCGAGCAGACCCGCAGCC
>CAZHYF010000327.1:0-2517 GCA_964536635.1 uncultured Rhodospirillaceae bacterium
GCCTTATAGATGATGTGGCGCAGGTCGTTCAGGCGGCCAGGATTGCGCGGCTTGCCGGCCTCGATCCAAGCATCGCGCGACGAGCCGCCCTTCCACATGCGGGTGGTAAAGCCCAGGATTTCGACCTTGACCGCGCAGCGCTCTAGCGTCCGCGCCAAGATGTCAGCACAGGCCGCCGCCGTCGAAATCGGCCGCCCGCGCATCGAGCCCGAGTTGTCGATCAACAGGGTCACCACGGTGTCGCGGAACTCGGTCTCGCTCTCCTGCTTGAACGACAGCGGCGAGGTCACATCAACAATAACGCGATCCAGGCGCGCGGTATCCAGCAGGCCTTCTTCCAAGTTGAAGTGCCAGGCGCGCTGTTGCTGAGCCATCAGGCGGCGCTGCAAGCGGTTGGCGATCTTGGAGATCAAGCCGCGCAGGTGCTCCATTTCCTTGTCGAGCAACTCGCGCAGGCGGGTCAGCTCGTCGGCGTCGCAGAGCTCGTCGGCCGAAACGATCTCGTCAAACTTGGTGGTAAAGACCTGATATTCTTTATCTTTACCCAGGTTGTGGTCGGGCGGAACGTAGGGCGGCGGCGTGTCAGACGCATCGCTGTCCTCATCGTCCCCGCCACCGGTCACGTCTTCGGCGTACTGCTCTTGGCTCTGCTGGCTGTCGTCGGTCTCGCCGGATTGGTCTTCGCCTGCTTCCAGCTCGACGCTGGCGCTGTCGTCTTGGCTCTCGGCCTCGCCCTGCGACTGCTGGTCGGACTGCTCGCCTTCGTCGGCGTCCTGCTGGTCGTCTTGGGCGTCATCAGGATCGAAGTCGCCCGGATCATCGACATCGAAGCTCAGGTCGGTCAGGATTTCGTTGATCACCCGCTGATAGTCGGCCTGCTGATAAACGCTGTCCTTCAGGGCGTCAAAGCGCTGGGTCAAGTGCTCGGGCAACTGATCGCGCCACACCTCCAGGGCGGGCTTGGCTTGTTCGGGCAGGGGCTTGCCGGTCATAGCCTCATAGGCCATCAGCCGCAGCACCTCGGACATGGTCACGTCGTCCTGGCTCTGCGCCACCATCAGGTTCTTGCGGCGGCACTCGTCAGCCAGCGCTGCTTGCAGGTTCTCGCCCACGCCCTCATAGCGCAGCGCGCCTGCCGCCTCAAAGCGGGCCTGTTCCAAGGCATCGAAGATGGCCCGCGCTGCCGGATCGCCCGGTGAGCGCTCGCGGTGCAGCGCCGGGTTGTGATAGCGCAGCTTGACCGCCTCTTTGTCGGCCTGACCGCGCATCAGCGCGACCGCCTCGGGCTCCAACTCCAACCCCGGCGAGGGCAGATAGACCTCGCGGCCGATCTTGCCGCGGGCCTGCGCCGCGAATACAGCGTCCAGCTCCTGCACGCCGGCAACAGCCCGCAGAGCCGCTCCGGTTGCGCGTCTCAGCTCTTCTAACTGGGGGGTTTTGGTCTTGCTTGACATGCCGTAGAGGCCCTCTGCCCGACGCGGCCAGCGCGATCACACTGCCGTTCGCTGCCGGGAACGTTGGGGGATGGAGCGCGCCCGAAAGGCGCGCTATCGGTCGGGTTTAGGCCGCGATGGCCGAAACGCCTGCCAGCTCGCGGCCCATGGCGCGCTGGTAGTATTCAGCAAAGGTGCTGCGCTCCAGCTCGTCCGACTTGTTCAAGAAGGTCACCTTGAAGGCCAGGTCCACGTCGCCAAAGATCTCGGCGTTCTGCGCCCAGGTCAAAACGGTCCGCGGAGACATAACGGTCGAGACATCGCCCGCCATGAAGCCCTTGCGGGTCAGATCGGCCATGGCCACCATGTTTGAAAGCTGCGCGCGGCCCTGCTCGGTGTTCAGTGCATCGACCTTGGACGCAACGATATCAACTTCGCGGTCGTGCTCCAGGTAGTTGAGCTGGGTGACGATCGACCAACGGTCCATCTGGCCCTGGTTGATCTGCTGCGTGCCGTGATAGAGGCCCGAGGTATCGCCCAGACCAACGGTGTTGGCGGTGGCGAACAGGCGGAAATCGGGGTGCGGAGTGATGACTTTGTTCTGGTCCAGCAGGGTCAGCTTGCCCGAGACCTCCAGGATGCGCTGGATCACGAACATGACGTCCGGGCGGCCTGCGTCGTACTCGTCGAACACCAGCGCCACTGGGTTTTGCAGCGCCCAAGGCAGCATGCCTTCGCGGAATTCGGTCACCTGCTTGCCGTCGCGCAGCACGATGGCGTCTTTACCGATCAGGTCGATACGGCTGATGTGGCTGTCCAGGTTGATGCGCACACAAGGCCAGTTGAGGCGCGCGGCGACCTGCTCGATGTGGGTCGATTTACCGGTGCCGTGGTAGCCCTGGATCATCACACGACGATTGTGCTGGAAGCCGACCAGAATGGCCGCCGTGGTCTCGGGGTCGAAACGGTAGTCGGGGTCAATGTCGGGCACATAATCGTTGGGCTGAGAGAAGCCCTTGATCATGCCCATATCGACGCCGAACAGCGCCTTGCTGTCGAACTCGGTGTCGGGGTGCTGGAGGGC
>CAZHYF010000328.1:0-2503 GCA_964536635.1 uncultured Rhodospirillaceae bacterium
AAACTTTGCCCTCCCCTAGCGATCCTTTCGCCCACCACCCCGAGCTGCGCGGGCGCATCACCGGCGCCCAGGACTCCTTCTTTCGTACCTTCGACGTCGAGTCTCTCATCCAGCAGCATCCACAATTGGCGGCGCATCGCGATTGGGTCTACGGCGATGATCAGCGCGAGGCCCTGCGCGCCCAGGCACTGGCCGACCACAGCGGCGATCTTTGGGTCTTTGCCTACGGCTCGCTGATGTGGGATCCGGCGCTAGAGTTTTTGGAGGTGCGTCGCGCGCGGCTCCAGGGCTATGCGCGCCGCATGATCTTGCTGGATGTACGGGGTGGACGCGGCACCGCTGAAGCCCCCGGCCTGATGGCAGCTTTGGACCAGGACCAGGGCCAGGACCAGGGCCAGGACCGGAAAGGCCTCGTTTGCGAGGGATTGGCCTTTCGCATCGCCGCCGAGGACGTTGAACGCGAGACCGAAATCTTGTGGCGGCGCGAGGTGGTGGGCCCGGCCTACATTCCCCGCTATGTCCAAGCCGAGTTGGACGACGGCCGGGTGCAGGCCCTGACCTTTCTGGCCGATCATAGCGTCGATCATATCCGGGGCGACCTCAGCCACCAGCAGCAGGTTCACTATATTGCAACCGGGGCCGGTATTCTGGGCTCCAGCTATGACTATCTCGCCAGTATCGTTGGTCAGTTCCAGGCGCTGGGCATTCACGATCCCGACTGCGCCAGCTTGCTGCAGGCTGTCGAGGCCTACCGTCAAACCCTGGCCTCCTAACCTGTCCTTCACGCTATTCCTATGACCCAACCCCACGATCCTTTCCCCAGCACCCCGCGCCGCTTGACCCGCGCTCTGGTGGACCGCCTGCCCGCACGCTGCGAAGAGCGCGGCCCGGTGCGGGTCAAGTCTCTGGCGCTTGAAGAATACCAAGCGATCGCGCGGGGCATTTTGCGGGCGCTGCCCCAGGATCAGGGACTTTGGGTCTTTGCGGCGGGCTCTTTGATCTGGAACCCGCGCATGGTCGTCGCCGAGCGCCGCACCGCCTACGTCCAGGGCTGGCGGCGGGCTTTTTGCACCCTGGATCGGCGCTTTCGCGGCTCGCCCAGCAGGCCCGGCTTGATGATGGCCATGGCTGAGGGTGGGGAGTGCCGGGGCGTCGCTCTGCGCATGGACCCGGGCGATGACGCCGAGGCCGCGCTGGTCAGCTTGCTGCAAAAAGAGCCGCCAGTGCCACCGCCGCTGGTGACCGCCGAGACCGACCAAGGGCCGGTGCAGGCGATCGTCTTTGCCGTGGACGCCAGCTATCCCATCTATTGCCCCGAACCCGCGATGCCGCAGCTGGCTGACCTCCAGGCCCGCGCCGTCGGCTATGGCGGCACCATGGCCGAATACCTGCTGAACACCGTCATTGAGCTCGAAAAAGTGGGCATTCACGATCCCCACCTTTGGGAGCTGCAAGACCAAGTGGCCGAACGCTTGTTGCGCCTGACCTAGGCCTGCCAGCATCAACGCCAGCTTGAATTCGCCAGCGCTTCAGCCTAAGCCTGTTCGATGCAGACCTACACCACGCCCCAAGATGCCGTTGAGGCCCTGATCGGCCTCTATGATCAAGAGACCCAGCGCCTGCGCGCAGCCTTCGAGGCCTTCGTCGCCGGCGACGAGCCCGCCGCACCCGTGCGGGCCTACTACCCCGAAATTCGGGTCACCATCACCGAAGCGCTGAACGATCACGACGGCCGCTCCTATGGCTTTTGCGATACGCGGGGGGATTTTGCCACCACCTGGACCCGCCCGGACCTGTTCCGCAGCTACCTGCTGCGCCAGCTCAAGGAGCTTCACCGCAACCACGGCTGCGCTTTCCAGGTGAGCCTCAGCGATCTGGCGATCCCGATCCACTTCGCCTTCAAAGAGGGCATTTATGTCGAAGGGGCCTTTAGTGCCGACAAGCTGAAGGCCTTCAGCCGGCTGTTTGACGCCCCGGACCTGGCGACCATGGACGACCAGTTGGTCAATGCCGAGGTGGATTTTCTAGGCTCGACCCTGCGTCCGCTGGCCTTGTTCAACGCCCCGCGTATGGACTATTCGCTGCACCGCCTGCGCCACTACACAGGCACAGCGGCCGAGCACTTTCAGAATTTTGTGCTCTTCACCAACTACCAGTTCTATGTCGATGGCTTCCGCGACTTGGCGGTGCGCAGCGTCGCCGACCCAGCCAGCCCCTATGAGGCTTTCGAGGAGCCCCAGGGCGGCAATCCGCAGATGCCGGCCTATCACCTGAAGACCGCCGACGGGAACGGCATCACGCTGGTCAACATCGGCGTTGGGCCGTCGAACGCCAAGACCATGACCGACCACATCGCGGTGCTGCGCCCGGCGGCTTGGATCATGTTGGGCCACTGCGCGGGCCTGCGCCTGACCCAGCGCTTGGGTGACTTTGTGCTGGCCCACGGCTATGTGCGCGATGATCACGTGCTGGACGCCGACCTGCCGCTGTGGGTGCCGATCCC
>CAZHYF010000329.1:0-2499 GCA_964536635.1 uncultured Rhodospirillaceae bacterium
CGTTCTTCTTTTTGACCTCGGGCCATGTATCTCTCCTTAGATTTCCGTCGCCCTTAGAACTCAAGACCGGCTTCGCGCGCAGCGTCTGCCAGGGCCTTGACACGGCCGTGGAAACGATAGGCTCCGCGATCGAAGGCCACTTGAGTTACGCCAGCTTTCTTTGCACGCTCAGCAACAGCTTTACCAACTTCGCTGGCAGCCTCGACAGTCCAAGGCTTAGCGATGTCGGCGCGCAGGTTCTTGTCAACGGTAG
The DNA here is from genome assembly GCA_964536635.1 of uncultured Rhodospirillaceae bacterium. Taxonomy (GTDB): domain Bacteria; phylum Pseudomonadota; class Alphaproteobacteria; order UBA7985; family JAUIBT01; genus JAUIBT01. The sequence continues at coordinate 254 of CAZHYF010000329.1, forward strand.
ACGCAGACGCCAGGGTCTTGCCTTCCACATCGTTGATAACTTGCGCATAGATGTTGCGGCCAGAGCGGAAGACCGACAAACGAGGGCGGCCATTGGCCTTGCGACGCAGCTGAGCGCGTGTGCGCATGCGGCGTTGTACGAAGAGTTTCCGTGCGTGTGACATGGCTACTTCTTCTTCCCTTCTTTCATCATGATGTATTCGCCCTGGTAGCGGATACCCTTGCCCTTATAGGGCTCAGGCGAACGCCACTTGCGGATCTCAGCTGCGACCTGTCCGACCTTCTGCTTGTCAGCACCGGTCAGGATAATGTTGGTCGGGCCGTCGATGGCCGCTTTGATGTCGCTGGGAACCTTGAACAGCACGTCGTGCGAATAGCCCAACTGCAAGTTCAAGTCCGTGCCCTTCATCTGAGCACGGTAGCCGACGCCCACCAACTCCAGGCGCTTTTCAAAGCCCTTAGAGACACCTTCAACCAGGTTGGCGATACGCGCACGCGCGGTGCCCCACATGGCACGCGCTTGCTTGGAATTATCTGCGGGGGTGACGACGACTTTGCCGTCCTCAACCGCAACGCTTACAGAGGCGGGAAAAGCAAAGCTCAACTCGCCCAATTTGCCCTTAGCAGAGATGACAGAGCCCTTTACGTTGACTTCAACGCCGCTGGGCACCTCGACCGGGTTCTTACCTACACGAGACATTCTCTACTCCTTAGAACACGCGGCACAGCAGTTCGCCGCCGACGTTCTCTTGGCGCGCCTGTGCATCTGACATGACGCCCTTGGGAGTCGACAGGATGTAGGTGCCAAGACCGCCGCGATAGCGCTGCAAATCTTTGATGCCAGAATACTTGCGACGACCAGGGGTCGATTCGCGAGCGATCTCACGAATGACGGGCTCGCCATCAAAGTATTTCAGTTCGATTTCCAACTGAGACACGCCCTTGCGCACTTCAGTGGTGGTGTAGCCACGGATGTAGCCTTCGTCGCGCAGGACTTCCAAAACGCCCGCACGCAGCTTAGACGCCGGTGAGGTGATTTTGGACAGCTTGGCCATTTGGCCGTTGCGAATACGGGTCAGCAAATCGCCGAGAGGATCAGATAAAGACATGTGCTTTCCTCCCTTACCAGCTTGACTTGGTCATGCCGGGGATCTTCCCGGCTGAGCCCAGCTCACGAAGAGCAATACGAGACATACCCAGGCGGCGGTAATAGCCGTGCGGGCGACCAGTCAGCAAGCAACGGTTATGCATGCGAATTTTGGAAGAAGAACGGGGCAACTTCGCCAGCTTCAGCTGAGCCAAGAAGCGCTCTTCGGGTGCCAGGCTCAAATCGCGAGACTGAGCCTTGAGGGCGGCGCGCTTTTCAGCCAAGCGTGCAACGCTTGCAGCCCGCTTCTTTTCGCGCTCGATCATACCTTTTTTAGCCATATCAGCCTCTCCTTACGACTTGCTAAAGGGCATATCAAAGCCCTCCAACAGCGCCTTGGCTTCCTCGTTGCTGTTCGCCGAGGTTACAAAAACGATGTCCATACCACGCACTTGGTCGATCTTATCGTAGTCGATCTCCGGGAAGATCAACTGCTCTTTCAGACCCAAACCATAGTTGCCGCGGCCGTCGAATGCCTTGGGGTTGATACCGCGGAAGTCACGAATACGGGGCATGGCGATGTTCACCAGGCGGTCCAGGAATTCGTACATGCGCTCGCCGCGCAGGGTCACTTTACAGCCGATCTTCATGCCTTCGCGCAGCTTGAAGCCCGCGATGGACTTGCGCGCTGCTGTTGCAACGGGCTTTTGACCGGTGATCAGCGTCATGTCGGCGATGGCTGCATCCAGCTTTTTCTTGTCTGCAACCGCATCGCCAACACCCATGTTGACAACGATCTTTTGCAGACGCGGGATTTGCATGACGTTCTTGTAGCCGAACTGCTCTTGCAGCTTGCCACGCACGACGTCGTTATAATGATCTTTTAAGCGTGCCACGCCTTAAGCCCTCCAATCGGGTTCAGGAATAACGGTACCGCTGCGCTTGGCGACGCGGACCTTGCTGCCGTCCTCTTCGACGCGGAAACCGACGCGAGTCGGCTTATCGTCAGAAGGATCCAGAACCATCAGGTTCGACAGATCGATGGTGGCTTCCTTTTGCACCAGGCCACCGGCGGCGGTCTGGCTGGGCTTTTGGTGCTTGGTGACCATGTTCACGCCTTCAACAAGTGCGCGTCCGGTCTCGGTGATGACCTGGGTCAC
>CAZHYF010000330.1:0-2481 GCA_964536635.1 uncultured Rhodospirillaceae bacterium
GCATGTTCGAGCGTGCCAGCTCCAGCGCGGTGCAGCAGCCCATGATGCCGCCGCCGACAACGGCGATGTCAAAATCTTGGCTCATAGCGTCTGGTGGCTCATGGGGTTTAGGGGCTCACGGTTGGGGGACAATTCGGAAGAGGCTAGAGCGGTGGCGGCTTGCGCGGCGGCAGGTCGGCATAGGAAAAATCTTGCGTAAAGGTGCGGATGTGCACCGGGCGCAAGGGCGAGCGCCCCTTGACGATACCGATATCGCCGAACTCGATCTCCAGCTCCTCGCGCAGGATGGTGGAGGCCGCCGACAGGCAATAACGCCCGCCGCAGGGCCCCATGCCGCAACGCGTCGCCGAACGCAGCGTGGTCAAAGAATGCGCGCCCTGCTGAATCGCCAGCTCCAACTTGGAGCGGGTGATGCTCTCGCAGCGGCAGATGGTGGTCTCGGGCGTGATGAAAGCCACCAGCCCCCGGCGCGGCATGGACAGACGGTTGACCGCGCGGCCAAAGCTGGCCGAGTGCGGCAGCGCGTCCTTCAGCGGCTTGGCTTCCAGGCGGAAGCGCTTGGGCTCGATGAAACGGCCATCCATGGCCGCCGTGTAGGCCGCCAGCCGTCCGCGCATCCCCGCCAGGTCGATGCCAAAGGCCCCGGCAACGTCGCCCGCCGCATAGACCTTGCGCAAAGAGGTGCGCAGAAAGCGATCCGTCTTCAGCGTCCAACCCCCGCGCGAGCGCTTATAGACGTGCTCGGCGCCCAGCAGGCGGCTCATGTCCAGCCCCGGTTGCAGGCCATAGCCGTAGCAGACCGTATCGCAGTCGATCTGGATCGGCTCGCTGCCCTCGACCGGGTACCAGTCGCTGTCCACCTTGCGGATTAAGGCGCCCTCGGCCTCGCCCTGGCCCAGCACCTCGCAGAGAGCGTGGCCGCGGTAGATCTTGACGCCGCGCGCGCGCAGGTAGGCCATCCAGCCCAGACCCTTGGCCAACAGCTTGGGCTTGCGCGCCAAGCGGGTGGTTTGGCGCATCCAGGTTGCCATGGGCACAGCGTCCACCAGAGCAGCGATTTCGCCACCTGCTGCGCAAATCTTGGTCGCCACGTCATAGAGCAGCGGCCCAGAGCCCGCCAGCAAGACGCGCCGGCCGGGCACCACCTTATAGGACTTGACCATAATCGCTGCCGCAGCCAAGCCCATAACCCCCGGCTGGGTCCAGCCCGGCACCGGGCGCACCTTTTCGACCACACCGGTGGCGATGATCATGGCGGGCGCTTCGGCCAGGCGATTGTGAACCCCGGTCGCGCAAGCCACGCGATAGGAGGGCTCGATCGACCAAATGCGATGGTTGAACCAAGTCTCGACGTCCGCTTCGGCCAGACGCATGCGCAAGCGATCACCATCGCGTTTTTCGGGCGTTGACGGCATGTCCTGCACGGCCAAGTTCGGCGCGCGGTAGTATTGGCCGCCCGCTTGCGGCGCTTCGTCGATCACCAGGGTGCGCATCCCCAGCGATCGCGCGGTCAAGGCAGCCTCGATGCCAGCCGGGCCCGCGCCGAGCACAATGAGATCAAATTTTTCGACCTGCTCGCGGCGCGCCTCGCCAGCGCTGGCGCGGCCTCCAACGGGGCGAGAGCGGTCGTCGCGGGGGCGCTGCTGGGTCATCGCGGGCCTCGCAAACTGGTGACAACCATGCCCTCATTGACCACAACGCGGCAGGCTTCCGCCTTCATACCGTTGATCATGACCGCGCATTCTTGGCAATTGCCCATGGCGCAATAGAGTCCACGCGGCTTTTCATCGCGCGGGGCATAGCGCAGACTGCGCACGCCAGCCACCCAAAGCGCCGCCACCAAGGGCTCGCCCAAATGGCCTTCGATTTCGGTCTCGTTGAAGGTGAAACGCACCCGTTTGGCGCGTTTGATGTTCTTTTCGATGCGGAGCGTTTCAAGCATAGCCAGCGGTCCTCAAGGGGGCAGAACTATGCTAAGCTCGCGGGGCGAAGCGTCAACTAAAACCGTCCAAGAAAGGTTGCGCATGACCAGCAAGCAAGGCCAGGCCTCCCCTGCTCACCTGATTGTTTCAGGCGCGCCAGCACCGCAGAGCAGCCCCCAAGGCACCCCCCAGAGCAGCGCGCAGAGCGCCAGCTCTTCGCCGCAGTCTGGCGTCTTGATGTCGGCCGCACCGGTCTACGAGATTGATCATCTGGTGCTGGGCTGTGCGGATCTGCCAAGCGGTTTGCGCCACCTCGAAGAGCGCCTGGGCCAAGCGTTGCCCTTGGGCGGCAAGCACTTGCAGATGGGCACCCACAACGTACTGATGCGCCTGGGACCGCGGCAATATTTTGAGCTGATCGCCATCAATCCCGACGCCCCGACGCCGCCGCATGCGCGCTGGTTCGGCCTGGATGAGCCCGACATTCGCGCTCAATTGCTCGACGGTTTGGTGCCGCTCAATTGGGTGCTCCGCTGCCCTAATCTGCGCGAGGCTCTGG
>CAZHYF010000331.1:0-2438 GCA_964536635.1 uncultured Rhodospirillaceae bacterium
AACGGCAGCACCATCAACGAAATCCCCTTGCCCATGTAGGGTCTACACAAACTAGGCCTACCCAGAAGGCAAGAAAAAAGGCGCGCCGGATGGCACGCCTTTTTTTGTGGTGCTTTTGCCTGGAAGCGGCGCTGGTTCCTGCGCTTACACCAGGTCGCTGCTAATGTCCGACAGGGGCGAGGGCCATTTGACCACCGGCGGCATGGACATAAGGATGGCGTCGATGTTGCCGCCGGTCTTCAGGCCAAACAGTGTGCCGCGGTCGTGCAGCAGGTTGTATTCGACATAGCGGCCACGGCGCACCAACTGGTGCTCGCGGTCGTCCTCGCTCCAGGGTTTGTGCATGTGGGCGCGCACGATGGGCTCGTAGCTCGCCAAGAAAGCGCGGCCCACGTCCTGAGTGAAGGCGAAGTCGGCCTCCCAATCGCCGGTGTTGTGCTGATCATAGAAGATGCCGCCGATGCCGCGCGGCTCCTTGCGGTGGTGCAGATAGAAATAGTCATCGCACCACTTTTTGAACTTGGGATAATAGTCGGGGTCGTGCTTGTCGCAAGCCGCTTGCAGCCCGGCGTGGAAGGCTTGGCTGTCTTCCTCGCGTCGGCGCATGGGGGTCAGGTCGGCGCCACCGCCAAACCAGCCCTGGGTGGTGACGATCATGCGGGTGTTCATGTGCACGGCTGGCACCAAGGGCGACTGCATGTGCGCCACTAGGGAGACGCCGGACGCCCAAAAGCGCGGGTCCTCGTTGGCCCCTGGAATGGATTTGGCGAACTCGGGCGAGAACTGGCCTTCGACCACCGAGATATTGACGCCCACCTTTTCGAATACGCGGCCCTCCATGATCGACATGGTGCCGCCGCCGCCTTGGCTGCCGTCGCGGGTGGGGCGCTTCCAGGTCTTGCGCTCGAAGCGGCCGGCCTCAAGGCGGGTCGGAGCGGGGTTGGTCTGAGGCGTTTCAAGATCGCTTTCGATGGCTTCGAAGGCGGCGCAAATCTGATCGCGCAGGCTCTCGAACCAAGCGGCGGCGCGGGCCTTTCGCTCTTGCCAAAGGGGGTCTGCGTGCAGGTCCATGAGCGTCTCCTTGCGGGCTGTATCTTGCGGTTTGGCGCGCATTGGACTGCAAAACGCCGCGCAAGGCCAGAGGGCAGGGTGCTGGAGGGGCTCAAGTTGTGTCATCTGCGCGATTGTTCGGTGCTTTGTCGCACGATATCAGCGCCTTAGATCCTGCGCGCCCTAATGTCGCTGCGAGAGAGGGGCGGCGCGGCGCGCTTCAAATCCTGCGCGAAGGCACCCAAGCGTAGCCGTCATAGTCCAAGATGTAGGACTCGCGCAGGCCATGAGGCTTGTCGGCTGGGGCCTGCAACAGGGTCAGCGCCTGGCGGTCGGCTGCGGGCAGAGCCTCCAGCGCGGCCACGGCGGCCTCGGGGTCGCTGTCATAGAGGCGAATCTCAACATCGGCCCCGCGCGGGGCCGCTTCGGGCAGCAGAGCCAGCAAGGGGTTGGCGTGGTAGGTGGGGTCCGCATGGAGCTGAAAGACCTGGCGGGCCGTGTCCGCGCCATAGGTGATGATCGCGAAGTCGGCGCTGAGGCGATGGACCCCCATGCCAAACACCGCCTGCAAGAAGCCCGCCGTGCGCTCGACATCGCGCACCAGCAGATTGAGCCCCAATCCGGTGAGGCTGGCGCCGAACTCGGCTGCGCTGACGGTCTCAAAGTCCATGTGCGGTTGCCTTCCTGTCTCCGGCTCTCGGTCAGAATCCGACTTCTACCGGCTCCACTTGGGAACAGTTTTGTAGGATTGCTTGCAGGTTGGCAACAAGACTGGAGGTCTGCCCCCTGGCTTCCAAGCTGTAGTCCAGGCACTCTGCGACAGCTTTGAGGCTGTAGGGGGCTGCAAGGGGAACTCCGGGTTTCTTCAGCCTCTTTGGCGGCTTTTGAAAGCGTCGGTTGAAGAGCCTGTCGTGGTGGGCACAGATGTTGCGGAAGTCCAAGCAGGACATGATCCAGGATTCAAAGACTTCCGCCGACCACACATCAAAGCTTCTAGCGATGTCGGTTTTGATGTTCGGAGCCAAATCTTTAAACAGATGGCAAATCTGACCAAATGTCAGAAACTCCTTGAGGATCCAAATTGGAGGCAAAGCCGGGTTTGAGTAAACGGCTCTGAAGTGCTCTGCGCGGGGATCTCTTGAGGTGTTAAATGTCTTCAGAACGGACTCGAACGATCGGTTGCGCGCTTGGACCGAAGAAAAGGCACGAGGATGTTCGTGTGGGTGGCTTCCAAACGACTGGCTCAAAATTTCGGAAATTTGATTTCGAAGCAGGATTTCGAACTGGCCTGCAGCGGTAAAACAGACTTGCCTAAATTTCAGGTCGCATTCGTAGATGGGGTAATCCCCCCATTTTTGACGGGGTTCATCCGTAGAACTTACGCAGCC
>CAZHYF010000332.1:0-2421 GCA_964536635.1 uncultured Rhodospirillaceae bacterium
GGGCACAAAAGGACGAGCCTATGGCCCTGGCGGGTAAACGCATTCTCTTGATCATTGGCGGCGGCATCGCGGCCTATAAGGTGCTGATCTTGATCCGTCGTCTGCGCGATCAGGGCGCGAGCGTCCGCTGCATCTTGACCAAAAGCGGCGCCGAATTCGTGACACCGCTGTCGGTCTCGGCGCTGAGCGAGCAACCGGTCTATCAAGAGCTGTTTTCTCTGACCGACGAGGCTGAGATGGGCCACATCCGCCTGTCGCGCGAAGCCGATCTGGTGGTGGTGGCGCCGGCGACGGCCAATCTCATGGCACGCGCCGCCCAGGGGTTGGCGGACGATCTGGCCACCACTTGTTTGCTGGCAAGCTCTGCACCGCTACTGTTGGCGCCCGCGATGAACGGCTTCATGTGGGCGCATCCAGCGACCCAGGCCAACGTGGCGCTCTTGGCCCAGCGCGGGGCCAGCTTTGTCGGTCCCGAAGCGGGCGATCTGGCCTGCGGAGAGGTGTCAACCGGTCGCTTGGCCGAGCCCGAAGCCATTTTGGCTGCTATCGAAAATCAGCTCAGCCCCAAGGCTCAGCCCTTGGCGGGCAAGCGCCTGCTTGTCACGGCTGGCCCCACCCGCGAGGCGCTGGACCCGGTGCGCTATGTCTCCAACCACTCCTCGGGCAAGCAGGGTTTTGCCATTGCTGGGGCTTTGGCGGCTCTGGGGGGGCAAGTGACGCTTGTGGCGGGCCCTGTAGACCTGGCGACACCGCCAGGCGTTGCGCGCGTCGATGTCGAGAGCGCCGACGATATGCTGGCGGCTTGCCAGGCGGCTCTGCCTGTGGCCGCCGCGATTTGCGCTGCTGCCGTGGCCGATTGGAAGGCCGAGATCGCGCCGCAAAAAATGAAGAAGTCGGGCGACGGCCTACCGGTCATCACCTGGCAGCAAAACCCGGATATCCTGGCAACCTTGAGCCAAGGCCCGCAGCGGCCCGGCCTGGTGGTGGGCTTTGCCGCCGAGACCGAGACCGTGATCGCGCATGCCCAGGCCAAGCGCGCGCGCAAAGGCTGCGACTGGATCTTGGCTAACGACGTCAGCGCCGAGCGCGGCGTCTTTGGCGGCGATGCCAACCAAGTGCATCTGATTGACAGCGCGGGGGTCGAGACCTGGCCGCAGCTCAGCAAGACCGAGGTGGCCCAGCGCCTGGCCGAACGTGTTGCCGCCGCGCTCACCGCGTCCTAAGCTGGCCACTCCTGGTACCCAGCGAGACCCCTTATGCAAATCGACTTTATGCCCTTAGAGCACGGCCGCGACCTGCCGCTGCCCAAGTACGAGACCGCAGGATCGGCCGGTATGGACCTGATGGCGGCGGTGAGCCAGCCGCTGACCCTGGCGCCGGGCGCGCGTGCCTTGCTGCCCTGCGGCTTTGCCATGGCGCTGCCTTCTGGCTATGAGGCGCAGGTGCGGCCGCGCTCGGGCCTGGCGGTGCGCCAAGGGCTGACGGTGCTGAATGCGCCGGGCACGGTTGACAGCGACTATCGCGGCGAGATCTGCGTGCCGCTGATCAACCTGGGCCAAGAGCCGGTGGTGATCGAGCGTGGCATGCGCATTGCGCAGATGGTCATCGCTCCGGTTGAGCAAGCCCGCTGGCACCGGACCGATACCCTGGACAAGACCCAACGCGGCGCGGGCGGCTTCGGCTCGACGGGGACCGGATCGTGAGCCGGTCGGCCTCGCCCCTGGTCGAACTCAGCGATGCCCAGATCGAGCGCTATGCGCGCCACCTGGTGATGCCCGAAATCGATGAAGAGGGTCAGCTCGCCTTGCTCAACAGCCGCGTTGCGGTGGTGGGCGGCGGCGGCCTGGGTTGCGCGGTGGTGCAAAGCCTGGCGGCCGCAGGTCTGGGCCACATCACGGTGTTCGATGCCGACGTGGTGGAGCTGTCCAACCTGCAACGCCAAGTGCTGCATACCACCGCCGATATTGGCAACCCCAAGGTGGCCTCGATCCGCGCGGCGGTGGCAGCGCTCAATCCCGATGTGCGCCTGGATGCGCGCCAGGTGATGGTGACCGCCGAGACAGCGCAAGATCAGCTCGCGGACTTCGATATTATCGTCGATGGCTGCGATAACGCGCCGACCCGCCTGGCGGTGGCGGATGCCGCCGAGGCTCTGGGAACGCCGCTGGTAGCGGGGGCCATCTTCCAGAGCCAGGGCCAGATGACGATGCTCAAGCCCTATGAGCCCGGCCAGCCGCGCTTGCTCGATTTCTTTCCCGATTTGGCCAGCCCACGGCCCGGCCAGTCTTGCTCTGAGGTGGGGGTGTTTGCGCCGCTCTGCCCCTTGCTGGGCGCTTGGATGGCCAGCGAGGTCATCAAGGAACGGCTGAGCCTGGGCCAAGGTCTGACTGGCCGCCTCTTGATGCTGGATCTCATGGCAGC
>CAZHYF010000333.1:0-2410 GCA_964536635.1 uncultured Rhodospirillaceae bacterium
AACGCAAGTCCATGCTCGCTCGTGTTGCCACTCATTCGCGGCTTGCTCTAGGAACACGTTTCGGCGAGTTGCTTCCAGCTTGCTCGCCCTAACTTATTGGTTTGTCTGCAAAATCACCAAGCCTGTTGCGTCTAGCTGCTCTGTTATCGCCGGGACCGCTGGAGCACAAGACCTCAGAAGTGAAGCGCAGCACCTGCGCTGCGCCGTTTCTAGGCAGCTCTAAATTTAGGCCGCGCTGCGCTCGGGTCGCATGGCAATCGGGGCGCTGCCAAACTGGCGCTTATAGGCCTTGCTAAATCCTTCCGACGACAGATAACCGTAGCGGCGGGCAACAGCCTCGATGCGATGACCCTTCGCAACATCCTGACTGGCCAAGATCAACCGCCAGCGACGCAAATAGGAGGCCGGTGTCTCGCCCACCTGGCTCGCAAAGCGCTCTGAAAACCGGCTGGGCGAGAGGCCAGCGATGACAGCCAAATCTTCGATCTTCCAGCCCCGCCCCGGCTTGTCATGCATGGCCACGATGGCGCGGCTCAGGCGGCTGTCAGCAAGGCCAGCCAGCAGACCAGGTTCGGTCGAGCCGGTCTCGATCTGATGGCGCAGCAGGCGCACCACCAGCACCTCGCCCAAGCGGTTGACCACGGTCGCCATGCCACAGCGCTGAGCCAGCAACTCGGTTTGCAGCAATGTGACTAAGGCAGAGCAGTCTGGATCGCTGGTGAGATCCAGTTCAATCGTATCAGGCAGCGCCGTTAGAAGCGGGTTCATCGCCCCGCCCCACTCGACCATCGCAGATATCAGTACCTCTTGGCCCCGGACCTCTGCCCGCTGACCTCTCGGGTGGTAAATGACCCCCTGCGGCAGCAAATCTTGATCCGCTGTTACAATGAGCGTCGCGGCTTCAGGCGCAACGGCCTTCACCTCTAGCGCAAAACGGCTCATGAGGGTGGTTAGTCTGTCAAACTTGCTCATATCGACGCCTAAATCAGATTTTTGGTCTGTTTTTTGGGATTTTGTTGACTTTAATTCCTGCTAGCAAAAGGGACAAACAAAATTTCAACGAGGCCACCATGCTTATTCCCCGCCAGAAAACACCCAATCTTGCGGTTCCAACCGTGAACAACGGCGCCTTCGATCTGTCGCAGGAGGCCTCCCAGCGCGGCGTAGTGGTTTGCTTTTATCGCGGTCTGCACTGCCCGATCTGCGCGACCTACCTGCGCGAACTCGAGCGGCTGACCCCCGACTTCGCTGAGCGCGGTGTCACCACTATCGCGATCAGCTCCGATGGCGAAGAGCGGGCGCGAGACATGGCGGTGCGTGTCGGTGCCGACGCCCTGCGGATCGGCTACGATCTTCCCCTGAAGAAAGCGCGCGAGTGGGGTCTTTATATCTCGACGTCGCGCGGCAAGACCTCAATCGGCATCGAAGAGCCCGCCCTCTTTTCTGAACCGGGTCTCTTCATGGTCACGCCAGAGCAGACGCTCTATTATGGCTCGGTGCAGACTATGCCCTTCGTCCGCCCGCACTTCTCGGAATTGATCAAGGCCATCGATTTTGCGATTGAAAAGGACTACCCAGCGCGCGGCGAGTACACTGGCCAGGTCTGACCACACGAAAAGCGCTCTGCCACCCACTGTGAAGAAAGGGGCGACCATGCCCAAAACCACGTTCGTCTTCGACGCCTACGGAACCTTGTTCGATGTGGGCGCTGCTGCCAGACAGCAAGCGGAGCGCTCCACGCGCGCCGACCTGCGCGAAAAGGCAGCCAGCCTGGCGGAGTATTGGCGGCACAAGCAACTGCAATACTCCTGGCTGCGTGCTATCACCGGTGCCCATACTCCTTTTTGGACGGTCACCCAAGACGCGCTGGATTGGGCGCTAGAAAAGACCGGCTTGGACGGTGACGCGGCGCTTCGGGAGGAGCTACTGCAGCTCTATTGGGGCCTGTCGGCCTATCCCGAAGTGCCCGAGGTTCTGTCCGCGCTCAAAGCGCGCGGACACAAGACAGCCATTTTGTCCAACGGTTCACCGGACATGCTGGCGGGCGCGGTTGACAACGCCGGCATTGGCGAGCTTCTAGACGCGGTGATCTCGGTCGAGGATGTCGGCGTCTTCAAGCCCAACTTTCAGGTCTACGCGCTGGTGCCACAACAGATGGGCTGCCGGGTTGAAGAGGTGATGTTTGTCTCCTCCAACGGCTGGGACGCTAGCTGCGCTGCGGGCTTTGGCTTTACCTCGGCCTGGATCAACCGTTCTGGCGAGCCCATGGACCGCCTGCCCTGGACACCGGCGCACCACTTCTCGACGCTCACGCCTTTGGCGCAAATGTAAGCCGACTTCGCGCGTTTGCCTCTTGCCGTGGCATGTCTTGCTGCACATGACAACCGCCCACAAACAAAAAAGGCCGAGC
>CAZHYF010000334.1:0-2397 GCA_964536635.1 uncultured Rhodospirillaceae bacterium
GATCAGGCGCTTCAGGCGATTGTTCCGGTTGATGACGCGGCGATAGAGATCGTTCAGATCCGATGTCGCGAAGCGGCCACCATCCAGCGGCACCAGCGGGCGCAGCTCAGGCGGGATCACCGGCAGCACGTCCAAGATCATCCACTCGGGCTTGGAGGTCGAGTCGATAAAAGCTTCGAACAGCTTCAAACGCTTGACCAACTTCTTGCGCTTGGCTTCGGAGTTGGTGTTGCGCATGTCCGCGCGCAGCGTATCGCGCTCGTGCTCCAGGTCGATTTCCTGCAACATGCGCTTGATGGCTTCCGCGCCGACCATGGCTTCAAATGCGTCTTCGCCGTACTCTTCTTGCGCGGCGATGTACTGGTCTTCAGTCAGGGTCTGCTTTTGCTTCAGCGAGGTCAGGCCAGGCTCAACCACGATGAAGTTTTCGAAATACAGCACGCGCTCCAGCTCTTTGAGCGGGATGTCCAGCATGAGGCCAATGCGGGATGGCAGCGACTTCAAGAACCAGATGTGGGCGACAGGCGCGGCCAGGTCGATGTGACCCATGCGCTCGCGACGGACCTTGGACAAGGTGACTTCAACGCCACACTTCTCGCAGACGACGCCGCGGAATTTCATGCGCTTATACTTACCGCACAAGCACTCATAGTCCTTCACCGGGCCGAAAATGCGGGCGCAGAACAGGCCGTCGCGCTCGGGCTTGAAGGTACGATAGTTGATGGTTTCAGGCTTCTTGATCTCGCCGAAGGACCAAGAGCGGATGCGCTCTGGGCTGGCAATGGTCACCCGCAGAGCATCGAAGCTCTGGAGTTCGGGCTCTTGGCCGAAGATCTTAGACATCTGGTTCATAAGGTGTCTCCTTTTGGGGACGATGCCGCTTGGATAAAGCGGCGCAATACGGGAGGGCGTTGGCCCGGCGCGCCGACCGCGACGCCAGGCCAGAGAAACGCTGTCTCAGCGCTAGTTACGCTCCTGGACCAAATCGACGTTCAGACACAAAGCACGCAGTTCTTTGGTCAAAACGTTGAAGGATTCCGGGATACCCGCTTCGAAGTTGTCATCGCCGCGGACAATGGACTCATAGACCTTGGTACGGCCCGCCACGTCATCCGACTTGACGGTCAACATTTCTTGCAGGGTGTAGGCTGCGCCATAGGCTTCCAGCGCCCAAACCTCCATCTCACCAAAGCGCTGTCCGCCGAACTGCGCCTTACCGCCCAAGGGCTGCTGGGTGACCAGCGAGTAAGGACCAATCGAACGCGCGTGCAGCTTGTCGTCCACCAGGTGGTGCAGCTTCAGCAAGTACTTATAGCCCACGGTCACCTTACGGTCGAATTGCTCGCCAGTACGGCCGTCGAACAGCTCGCTTTGACCCGAGCCGTGCAGGCCCGCTTTTTCCAGCAGCTCTTCGATCTCAGACTCGCGCGCGCCGTCGAACACCGGCGATGCCATGGGCACACCGTTGACCAGGTTGCCAGACAGCTCCAGCACCTCGGCGTCGGACATGTCAGCGATGGACTCGTTGAAGATCTCGTCGCCATAGGCAGACTTCAAACGGTCCTTCACGTCGGACAGGTCGCTGACCTGCTTGTGCTGATAGGCCTCAATCGCTTGACGGATCGAGACGCCCAGACCGCGTGCGGCCCAGCCCAAGTGGGTCTCCAAGATCTGGCCCACGTTCATGCGCGAAGGCACGCCCAAGGGGTTCAGAACGATGTCAACCGGCGTACCGTCGGCCAGGAAGGGCATGTCCTCGATGGGGTTAATCCGCGAGACAACACCCTTGTTGCCGTGGCGGCCCGCCATCTTATCGCCGGGCTGAAGCTTACGCTTAATGGCGATGTAGACCTTGACCATCTTCATGACGCCAGGAGGCAGCTCGTCGCCGCGCTGGATCTTATCGGCCTTGTCCTCGAAGCGCTTGACGATCTCGCCAACCTCTTGGTCGAACTCCTGCTTGGCGCGTTCGATGCCGGCCATCGTTTCGTCGTCGGCCACCGAGAAGAGGCGCCAGTTGCCCTGCGGGATCTCATCCAGCATGGCTTCGTCGATCACTTCAGCGCTGGAAGAGCGCGCCGGGCCATCAACGATGGTCTGACCCAACAGCAGCTCACGCAAGCGGAAGAAGAAGGAGCTTTCGATGATCGCGCGCTCGTCGTCCCGGTCTTTGGCCAGGCTCTCGATCTCAGCGCGCTCGATGGACAGAGCGCGCTCGTCCTTGTCGATGCCGCGGCGCGAGAAGACCCGCACGTCAACCACGCAGCCCGATGAGCCAGGCGGCAGGCGCAGCGATGAATCGCGCACGTCTGAGGCCTTCTCACCGAAGATGGCGCGCAGCAGCTTTTCTTCCGGCGTCATGGGGCTTTCGCCCTTGGGCGTCACCTTGCCGACCAG
>CAZHYF010000335.1:0-2390 GCA_964536635.1 uncultured Rhodospirillaceae bacterium
ACTTCCTCGGGGCCGTGCATCTTGGGCTTGACCACATAGACCGAGCCCTGGCGCGAGTTGCGCGGGCCGTCAGACTTCTTCAAATCGTGCATAGCGATCAGCACGGTGAAGACCGCATCCATCAAGCCTTCGCCCAGCTCCTGACCGTCGGCATCGGTGATCGCAGGGTTGGTCATCAGGTGGCCGACGTTGCGCACCAGCATCAATGAGCGGCCCTGCAAGACCAGATCATCGCCGTTGGAAGCCTTAAACTTGGCGTCGGCAGCCAGGCGGCGGATCATGTCCTTGCCGCCCTTTTTGATCTTGGCCGACAGGTCGCCCTTCATCAAGCCCAGCCAATTGCGGTAGGCCAGGATCTTGTCTTCGGCATCGACGGCAGCCACGGAGTCTTCGCAGTCCATAATGGTCGAGACCGCAGACTCGATCACCAGGTCAGCGATGTTGGCCGCGTCGTCCTTGCCGACGGGGTGCTCGGCGTCGATCTTGAGGCCGATGTGCAAGCCGTTGTTCTTGAACAAGATACCGCCGGGCGCATCGGTCTCGCCATAGTAGCCAGCGAACTGCGCGGGGTCTTTCAGCCCGCCCTGGTCGCAAACAAAGGCGCCGTCTTCGATCCGCAAGCCGGTCGCGTTCGTCCAAGAGCCCTCGGCCAGCGGAGCCACGTCGTCCAGCAGGGCCTTGGCCCAAGCCACCACCTTTGCGCCGCGCGCAGGGTTGTAGGTCTTGCCGATCTCGGCGCCCTCGTCCTGGCTGATGGCGTCGGTGCCATAGAGCGCATCATAAAGGCTGCCCCAGCGTGCGTTGGCCGCGTTCAAGGCATAGCGCGCGTTCATGATCGGCACCACCAATTGGGGGCCGGCGATGCTGGCGATTTCCTCATCCACGTTGGCGGTCTCGACGCTGAAATCCTCGCCCTCGGGCAGCAGGTAGCCGATGTCGCGCAAGAAGGCCTGGTAGGCCTCCATGTCGATCGCCTGGCCCTGGCGCTCGCGGTGCCAAGCGTCGATCTGCTCTTGGATCTCTTGGCGTTTGGCCAAAAGCGCGCGGTTGCGCGGCGCCATTTCGGCCATCAAAGCGTTGATGCCATCCCAGAGCGTGTCTGCCTCGATGCCGGTGCCCGGAAGGACTTCTTTGTTGATGAAGTCGTACAGGTCTTGGGCCACGTTTAGGTCGCCAACGGTCAGGCGTTCGCTCATAGGTTTCTCCAGGCTCTTGGGGTCTTATCGAGAGGGTTTGGCTAGTGCTTTAGGCGCAAGGTTCCGCATAAGCAAGACGCTTTCTAAACCGTGGAATGGTTTCGCGTAACCGGGGCAGGTGTCGCAGGTTTGCTTGCCTGGCGTCGATTTCCGCCGCACAAATGCCCATCGCAATTGCTGGAGGCCGCTATGTTGACCGTTAACCGCCTGGACCTGAACGACGCCAATATTTTGCTTGCGGGGGCCAAGGCCACCGCCCGAGACATGGGGTTGGCCATGTGTATCGCTGTCGTGGACGAGAGCGGCAACCTCATCGCCTTTGAGCGCATGGACGGCTCCAAGATCACCTCCATCACCATCGCGCAGGACAAGGCCTTCACCGCAGCCGGTGCCAAAAAGGCGACGCATGAGTACAATGCGGCCAACGTGCCCGGCAACCTGGTGTTCGGCATCCACACCGAGGTGGGCGGGCGCATTTCGTCGGTCGGCGGCGGCCTGCCGATCCTCATCGACGGTGAGGTTGTCGGCGGTATCGGTGTATCGGCGGGCAGCCCGCAACAGGACATGGCCGTCGCCCAAGGCGGCATCGACCATTTCCTGGCTCAGCGCTGACGCTGAGGGGGCAAGCAGCAGGGCAACCGCGGCCTTTGCGCACAAGGCGAAAGGTTTTGCACAGGCAAGACTCGCCAGCCGCAGCGCTTCTGCTCTAGACTGGCTGAAATTCAGACCAGACGAGGGAGCATGTCATGGGCTTGTTACTTTTTGTTGCGCGCTTGTTGATGGGCCTGGTGTTCGTAATATCGGGCATCTTCAAAGCATTGAACCTAGAAGCATTTCAACAGCAGATGCTCTATGGCCTGAATGCCACGGCAGACGCCATAACCGAGACCACCCCGATTGTGCTGCCGCTTGTCGAGGCTGATATGGGCTTCTACCTGGCCTTGGCAGTCGTTGCGGTCGAGGTGATCGGTGGTCTGCTGGTTATTGTTGGACGCCCGGATATTCTCTCGCGCTTGGCTGGCTTGATCTTGTGCGTTTTCGCGCTGGCGACCGCCGTCTTCTACCACAACTTTTGGGCCGTTGAAGATGCCGCCAAGCAGCAGCTTGAGATGTCGATCTTTTTGAAAGATATCGCGCTGGCCGGGGCCATGCTGCTGTTGGCGCTGCGTGGGCCCAACGCCGAAGAATAGGCTA
>CAZHYF010000336.1:0-2379 GCA_964536635.1 uncultured Rhodospirillaceae bacterium
CGCTGTGTCGCGCCACACTTGCAAGCCTTTACAAATGTTCGGCCACGCCGACTAGTAGCGATCGAGGCGCCGCATGGCTGCGTAAAGCTCGGGCGTATCCACATCGCGGACCACGCCTTCATCGGCTACGGGCATTTCTTCGACGAACTGAGGATTGCGGCGCAGGATTTGACCCGCACCCGTGTCGCCCTCCAAGGTCAGGCATTCGCGGATCATGTGATGCGACAGCGCAACTGGGTTGCCCCACTCGCCGCGAAAGGTGGGCACGATGGCGTAGTTTTGCGCGGTCTTGGTCTTGGCCGCCAGCCGGGCAATGGTGGTCGGCTTGACCAGGGGCATGTCGCCCAACCCAACCAAGGCCCAGCGCGTTTCAGGCGGCAAGCGGCGTAGGCCGATCGACAGCGAATAGGCAAGCCCCGACTGATAACGCGGCGAAAAGACCGTCTTGATGCGCTTGGATTCTGGCAGCATGAAACGGATCGTTTCGGCCTCATGGCCCAGCACTACCAGCACTTCGAGCCCCGCATCCAAAAAGGCCTTGGCCGCATGATAGACGACCGGACGCCCGCGCAAGGGCAAACGCAGCTTGTTTTGAGTGCCCATGCGGCTGGACTGGCCAGCGGCGAGCAAAATCGCGTGAAGGTGCATAGGGGTCTAACAAACTCGTGCCGATTGGGCCGACTGCGATGGATCGCGGCGGCTGCGCTATCAAAGCAGCCAGACCCAGGCCCCTGCAAGGCCTTTGATGCCACATGACCATCTTGCCGGAACATTCCTGCTCCATTAGGTTCGGTTTTGACGCGCGGTTTTCGCGCGCGCGGCCGCCCATCCCCGCTCCCCTTAGCCTCGCAAGGAACCCGCATGCTGATTTCAGACGCCATCGGCAAACTCGGCACCGAGACCGCCTTCGATGTTCTCGCCAGAGCCGCCAAACTCGCCGCCCAAGGTCAGGACATCATCAACCTTGGCATCGGCCAGCCCGATTTTAAGACCGCCCCCCACATCGTCGAGGCGGCGATTAAAGCCTTGCAAGACGGCCATCACGGCTACACCCCCGCACGCGGCATGCCCGCCCTGACAGAGGCAGTGGCCGCCGATATTCTGGAGCACCGCCAGGTCGCGGTCTCGCCGGACAATATCCTGATCGTGCCGGGCGGCAAGGTGACCATGGCCTTTGCCATGATGCTGTTGGGTCAGCCGGGCCGCTCGATCCTTTACCCCGATCCGGGCTTTCCCATCTATCGTTCGATGATCGGCTACACGGGTGCTGAGGCCATCCCCTATAGCTTGCCGGAAGAGAACGGCTTTTCCTTCTCGGCGCAGGAGATCTTGGACAAGATCCGCCCCGACACCGCGCTGATTATTTTGAATTCGCCCGGCAACCCCACCGGCGGCATGGCCAAGCCCGGCGAGATCGAAGCCCTGGTGCGCGGCTTGGAGCAGCACCCGGAAGTCGTGGTCATGAGCGATGAAATCTATTCCCGCCTGACCTTGGGCGAGCAGCCCTTCGTCTCGCTGCTGGGCTATGAGAGCCTGCGCGACCGGCTGATCATCCTGGACGGCTGGTCCAAGACCTACGCCATGACCGGCTGGCGCTTGGGATGGGGCTACTGGCCCGACGGGCTGATCGACAAGGCCGAGCGTCTGGCGATCAACATCCACTCGTGCGTCAACGCGCCGACCCAGCTTGCGGGCGTGGCTGCACTGACCGGCGACCAGGCGCCCGTCGAGGCTATGCGCCAGGCCTTCGTGCGCCGCGGTAAGCTGGTGACCGAGGGGCTGAACGCCCTGCCCGGGGTCTCGGCCATAGCGCCGCAAGGGGCCTTCTATGCCTTTGCCAACGTCAGTCAGACCGGCTACAGCGCCGCCAAGCTGCAAGACGCCTGGCTGAGCGAGGCGGGCGTGGCCACCATCGCGGGCACCTCCTTTGGGGCCGCCGGTGAGGGCTTCGTGCGCCTTTCCTTCGCCAACTCCGACGAGAACATCAATCGCGCCCTGGAGCGCATGGACGCCTGGCTGGCCCGGGCATGATGCTGACATGTGGGCTCTTGTAAGCGCTCGCCGACACAACACCACATTGCATCGTTGATTTGACTCGCACCAAATTCATAATTATAACTAGAACAAATCAGAAACCACATCACCCCTAGCCTCCTTGGCTCTCTTGATTCCAAGAGCTAGAGCGTCGGGCGTTGGTCTTGCAACAGCCCTTCCGCTCTAACTAACTGATTTCTAACGCAAGTCCATGCTCTCTCGTGTTGCCACTCATTCGCGGCTTGCTCTAGGGCGTTTCTCTAGTGCAGTGGACCCACCAGGGGCGTGTTCTAGAGATCGAACGTGGCGCCTCTGTAGCCGGTTCGACTGACGCCGGTGATCTGC
>CAZHYF010000337.1:0-2373 GCA_964536635.1 uncultured Rhodospirillaceae bacterium
ACGATGTCACCCCAAACGTTGTCGCCGTGGCGAACAACCGGGCCCAGAGGCTCCTTAGAGATGATTTCGGGCAGGATCACGTGTGCCTCAGGCTCAGCCATTTGCGAGCGGTTGGCAGCCAGGCCAGATGCGTCAGTCGTGAAGACGTCACAGCGACCAGCTTCGTAGTTCTGGTTGGTCTCTGCGTTGGTCTCAACCACGACGCCTTCGTAGGACATGCCGTTAGAAGCAAAGTAGTCAGCCAAGTTCAGCTCTGTAGTGGTACCGGTGATCACACAGACAGACGCGCCGTTCAGCTCTTTTGCAGAGGAGACACCCAGGTCCTTACGAACCATGAAGCCTTGGCCGTCGTAGTACGAAACGCCGACGAACTCCAGACCCAGGTCTACGTCACGGGTGTAGGTCCAGGTGGTGTTACGAGACAGAACGTCGATCTCACCAGACTGCAGCGCGGTGAAGCGCTCTTTAGAAGTCAGGGGGACAAACTTAACCGCCTGAGCGTCGTTCAGAATCGCAGCTGCGACCGCACGGCAGACGTCTACGTCCAAGCCAGTGTAGTTGCCGCTGTCGTCAGCAATTGAGAAACCTGCCACGCCTGTAGACACGCCACAGATCAACTGGCCGCGCGCCTTAACTGCATCCAGCGTTGCGCTTTGTGCGAACGCAGAGCCAGCAAGAGCCACTGCCGCCACTGTCGTCAACATGATGTTTTTCATGTCTCTACCTTTTTCGTTTTTTTACAATGTTCGTGTAGCGACCCAGGCGGGTCGCTGACACGGTGCTACAAACATGCACGCAGAAATGCAAACGTAAAGATATTTCCGAAAATTATCGAAAACTTTTCCTTTCGTTTTCAAGCCAAGCGTGCTGTTCATAGGGCTTATGACGAAAGAGCATGGCTCGAATCGTTTTTTTATCCCAGACCAGGTAAGCATATCGCCCATGTCCAAGACTGTTTTGCCTTCGGATTCGCCCGAAAACCTGCGCAAGGACCGCAGCGACGCCACCCTTCTTGCTCACGAAGCGCGCGGCGGCATCATGCCCAAATCGGGCCTCGGCACCATCAATCCGCCGATCTATCGCGCCTCCACCCTGACCTTCGACAGCTTGGACACCCTGTCCAGAGTTATGCCCGCTTTGCGCGCTGAGGGGCGCAGCGGCTACGGTCGCTCGGGCAGCGATAGCGTCTGGGGATTTGAAGACATGCTGGCCAAATTGGA
The DNA here is from genome assembly GCA_964536635.1 of uncultured Rhodospirillaceae bacterium. Classification (GTDB taxonomy): domain Bacteria; phylum Pseudomonadota; class Alphaproteobacteria; order UBA7985; family JAUIBT01; genus JAUIBT01. The sequence continues at coordinate 1,221 of CAZHYF010000337.1, forward strand.
CCATGCCGAGGGCGCTATTTGCCTTGAGTCTGGCTTGGCTGCGGCCACCATCACCTTGACCGCATTTGTCGAGGCGGGTGACCACATTTTGGTGACCGACAGCGTCTATGCGCCGGTCCGCAGTTTCTGCGATGAATATCTCAAGCGATTTGGGGTCTCGACCACCTATTATGACCCGCTGATTAGCCCGCATGACCTGAAGGCATTGATCCAGCCGAATACCAGACTTCTTTATATGGAGGCGCCGGGGTCACTGACCTTCGAGATGCAGGACGTGGTCGGCTTGGCGACCGTCGCGCGCGAGGCAGGCGTGGTAAGCGCTATCGACAACACTTGGGCCACGCCCCTGTTCTTCAAGCCCCTGGATCACGGGGTCGATGTCTCGGTGCAGGCGGGAACCAAATACATCGTTGGCCACTCGGACGCCATGTTGGGCGTCGTGGCGGCCAGCGGCGACATCTTGCTGGCCTTGCGCAAGCAAGCCTACCTCATCGGCCACCGCTTGGCCCCAGACGAGGCGGCGCTTGCATTGCGTGGCCTGCGCACCATGGATGTACGCCTGCGCCACCACCAAGCGGCGGGCCTCGAAATGGCAGCTTGGTTCAAGCAACGCCCCGAGGTGGCCGCAGTTCTGCATCCTGGGCTCGAAAGCGACCCCGGCCATCAACGCTTCACACAGCTCTTTTCGGGCTGTTCGGGCTTGTTCAGTATTCTGCTGCAGCCCGGCACCACCCAGACCCAAGTCGCCGCTTTCGTAGATTGCCTATCGCTGTTCTCGATGGGCTTTTCATGGGGGGGATACGAGTCCTTGGTCGTCCCACAATTCCCTGCAAGCGTGCGAACCGCCACGACCTGGCCGCCCAGTCCGGAGCTGTCAGGCCCCATGCTCCGCTTTCATATCGGCCTAGAGGCGCTGGACGATCTCAAGGCGGACTTGGCACGCGGTTTTGAGGCGCTGGCAGCGGCTGGATAGCGCAAGCCCCAAACCCTCGGATTTAAGAGAGCAGGCGACTTTGCATTAAGAACAGCTCACGAGCGCCTGATGACCGTGGGATCCCGCCGATCAAAGCAGGCGCGCGCGCCGCGTCTGCGGTGATTTAAGGTTGATCGCAGTGAGGATTGCGCCGCAACTTATCCCCGCTGCATACCATTC
>CAZHYF010000338.1:0-2370 GCA_964536635.1 uncultured Rhodospirillaceae bacterium
CTGCCAGGAGAAGGGCGCCCGGCCCTCGAGCACGGCTGTTAGACGCGCCATCAGCGGAGCACGCTTCAAGAAGGGCACCGCGTCGGCGTCTTCGGCCCAGGCCACAAGCGTCGGCAACATGGCCATGAACCAGTCGCGCTCGGGCGTGGCAAAGCCGACCTTATCGCGGCGATCCAGCACAGCGTCGGGCACCAGGCCGCGCATGGCCGCGCGGAAGACCGATTTGGTCTCGCCGTCTGGGGCGATCAGGTAGTCCTCAGGCAGCTCCAGCAGTTGTTGGGCGAGCGGCAAGGTCAAGAAGGGCACCCGGTTTTCGATCGAGTGCGCCATGGCGTTGCGATCCCCGTGGCGCAACAGATGGCCCAGCCCGCGTTGGGTCAGCCGCTGCGCCAGGTGTTCGCGCACCCGCTGACCACGATAGCCCGGTGCGCGGACAAAACGCTTTTCTTCCAACACCACGCCTTGGTCGGCGAAGGCCTCCAGCGCCAACCAGTCCGGCTGCGCCTTGCGGCCTGTAAGACCGCGAGCCAAGGCATAGGCGGCATCGGGTGCCAGCACGCTGTAGGCATATTTCCAAGCCAGGCTGGCAGGTTGGCTGTGCCACCGGCTCCAGGCCTTGGCAAAGCGCGGCATGGCTGCCAGGCGCCCCTGTTCCCACAAGCTGGCCAGGCGGTAACCCGGATAGCCGATATAACCCGCCAACATTTCGTCGGCGCCTTGACCCTCCAGCATGACCGTAATGCCTTCGTCCTTGGCGCGCTGAAAGACCCGATACTGGGCATAGATGCTGGTGCTGCCGAAGGGCTCGCCCTGGGCGCGCACCACCCGGTCAATGTCGCGCTCCAGCTCTTCGGCTGACGCAAAGATCTTGTGCTGGGTTGCGCCGGTCGCGGTCGCCACGGTATCCGCCCAGCGCTCTTCGGAGATGTCCGAGTTAGCCGCAACAAAGCTGAAGGTGTGGATCGGCTGGTCGGGCAGAAGGTGGCGCATGGCGCCCACCACGGCCGAAGAGTCAATCCCGCCCGAAAGAGCCGCCGCCAAGGGCACGTCAGCGCGCATGTGCAGATCCACGTTGCGCAAGAAGCTGGCGCGCAGAGCCTCTGCGGCCTGGGTGAAGCTGGGTGCAGGCTGGGCGGGCTTGGGCCTAAATTCCAACCAGGCGCGGGGCTCGGCGGCGGCAGGTTGATCCAAATCCAGCTCCAGCAGGTGGCCCGGCATAAGGTGCTTGATCCCGCGAACAAAGCTCTGCGGGCTGTGGTCGTAGAGACCATGGACCAGGTAGTCGTAGGCCGCCTGCGGATCGGCTTCGGGCCGCTGACCGCTGGCTGCGATCAGGGCCGGCAGCTCGGAGGCGAAAACCAGGCCCTCGGTGCTCAAGCGGTAGAACAGCGGTTTGATGCCAAAAGCATCGCGCACCAGGGTCAGGCGCCGCCGTTCGCGATCATAGACCGCCAGCGAATACATGCCCTCAAGGCGCGGCAAGACCGCCGGGCCCCAGACCTGCCAAGCGGTGAGCAGAACCTCGGTGTCGGACTGGGTTGCAAAGGTCAGGCCCTGCCCCTCCAGCTCCGCCCGCAGCTCGCGGTAGTTATAAATCTCACCGTTGAAGACCAGGCAATGGCGGCCGTCTTTGCTGGTCATGGGCTGGTGACCGCCCGCTGACAGGTCGATGATCGACAGACGGGTCTGGCCCAGGATCAGGCGGCCCTGCGGGGTCTGGAGGGTCTCCAGGCCACGGTCATTCGGGCCACGGTGGCGCATGGCCTCCAGCGCTGAGCTGAGCCGTGCTTGAATCTCATGAGTTTCTTCTGGGGCGCGCCAAAATCCCCCAACGATGCCGCACATGGCCCTTGCTCCTGCTGTCGCTGCTCACGGCTTTATAGAGCAAGTGGGCGGGCCCTGTCATGAGCTTGTGTGGCGACTTCTTCGTCACGTCGGTGGGTAGGAGGCAGACGCACGCAAAGGCAAGCAGCGCGCCCATGCTTGACCGCCATTTTATAGCAATATATAAATATTAACTACTATATAGGGCTAATCCTTTAGCCCTTAACCAAACCCTTGAAAGAAAGCCGCGCGATGCATCGTCTGGTCGTCCAATTTGTAAACGCTCAAGGTGACCTCGTCCAACACGAGATTCAAGCCATGGTGGAGCAAGGCCGCTCGGTCCAGGCCGCCGCCGCCGATGCCTTGGGCATTGGCCTTGGCAGCATCGTTCGTTTGGCTGCCTATAAGCAAGACGATCAGGGGCAGGAAATCCGGGTCGTCTAGCGCTCCGCTGCACCGCAAAAGCGCTCCGGCGCAATCTAGAGCGATTGCCCGCGCCCTGCACACAGTGCCCCGGCCGGCCAAGGGCACTGACCCCTCGGCTAG
>CAZHYF010000339.1:0-2361 GCA_964536635.1 uncultured Rhodospirillaceae bacterium
ACGCGCTGGCCGAGATGCAGCGCAACAAGATTTCGGTGCTGTTTGTAGTGGATGATACCCGCCAGCCGGTCGGCATCGTTCACTTGCAAGACCTGATGCAATTTGAGGTGGTGTGAGCCTGACGCTCTAGCCAAGCCACTTTGCTTCCTTTGATGCTAGGCTCCAACAGCAGACCATCTCTGCTCGACCATTGGAGACCAAGCACATGACACACCCAGAAGACCTGTTGGCCCGCCTCGGACTGCAGCTGCCCCAGCCAACAAAGCTGCCCGAGGGCCTGACCCTGCCCTTTACACTGGTCAATGTGCGCGGCGACCGGGTGCTGATCTCTGGCCACCCCAAGCAGGCTCTCGATGGCAGTCTTGCCGGTCCCTACGGCAGCTTCGGCACGGACTTCACGACCGAGCAGGGCTACCGCATTGCGCGCGATGTCGCGCTGTCGGTACTAGCAAACCTGAAAGCAGAGATCGGCGACTTGGACCGCGTGGCGGGCTGGACCCGCGTCTTTGCCATGATTGCCTCGACCCCAGACTTTAAGGATCAGCACCTGGTCGCCAACGGCTTCAGCGATCTGATCATCGAGGTGTTTGGTGCCGACATCGGTCGCCATGCGCGCTCAGCTTTGGGCGTTGTGAGCCTGCCTATGGGATTTGCCATGGAAATCGAAGGCGAGCTGATCTTGAAGAGCTAGACCAGCCAGCCAAAAATCGCGCATTTGCCGATTGGTATTCCTCTTAAGGTGGTGTAGAACGGGCACAGAGATCGTCAGCATCAGGCCTTGAGGGCCAGAAGTCGCGGCCTTGGGCCGCCTGACTGATCACCTCGGTCAATCCGTCGCTCAAAGAAACAAGGACAAGACTATGCTTCGCATCCTCAACTTCATGCCCCTGATGATTATCGTGGTGCTGATGTACTTCGTGGGTACATTTGCCGGACAGGTCGGCGTTTGGGACAAGGTCGCTTTCGAGGTCAACATGATTTCCGGTGCGATTTGGCAGGTCACTTGGGGCACCATCTTGCTGACCATCGGCCTGGTGGCGCTCTATATCGAGGTGTCTTTGTCGGCCCGCTCGTCGGCGGCTCAGATCGTCAACCACATCTTTTCGATGATCATTTTCATCGCATCGCTGGTGCTGTTCTTCATCGTCCCGCAGGCTGGCACGTCTGAGTTCTTCTTGCTGATCATGATGATGTTCGTCGATGTGGTGGCGGGCTTTACCATCTCGATCCGCGCTGCACGCCGCGACTTTGGTGGTGCTGACCACTTGGTTCACTAGATCGCAGACGAATCCTGCTGGCCATTTGGCCAAAAGAGGCGCAAAACATCTCGCCAGCCGTAAGGGGTGCCGCCCCGCTCGGCTGGCTTTTTGCGTCCAACACCCATAAAAACCGACGCCACAGCAACCCAACGCACGCCCACCCCAACGGAGCCCTTTGACCCCATGTCCAGTCTGTCCGACCTCGCCAAAACCGCCAAGGCTTGGCCCTTTGAAGAAGCCCGCAAGCTGCTGGCCCGAACCAAAGGACAGGTGCCGGACAAAGGCTATGTGCTGTTCGAGACCGGTTACGGCCCCTCGGGCTTGCCCCACATCGGCACCTTTGGCGAGGTCGCCCGCACCTCGATGGTCCGCCAGGCGTTTCAAGCGCTGGCCCCGGACATTCCGACCAAGCTGATCTGCTTCTCAGACGACATGGACGGCTTTCGCAAAGTGCCGACCAACGTGCCCAACCAAGACATGCTGGGGGGCTACATCGGCCAGCCGCTGACCAAGGTGCCCGATCCCTTCGGCGAGCACCAGAGCTTTGCGCACCACAACAACGCGCGTCTTTGCAGCTTCCTGGACGCCTTTGGTTTCGACTACGAGTTCGCCTCTTCGACCGACTATTATACCGCTGGCCGCTTTGATGCCGCGCTTTTGCGCATGCTCCAGGTCTACGACAAGGTTATGTCGATCATGCTGCCCACCTTGGGCGAGGAGCGCCGGGCCACCTATTCGCCCTTCCTGCCCATCTCGCCCACCACGGGCAAGGTGCTGCAAGTGCCAATGGATGAGGTGCACCCCGAAAGCGGCACCATCGTCTTTACCGACGAGGACGGCCGCCAGGTTGAAAGCCCCGTCACCGGAGGCCGGGTCAAGATGCAGTGGAAGCCGGATTGGGCGCTGCGCTGGTACGCTCTGGGCGTGGACTACGAGATGTCGGGCAAGGATCTGATCGACAGCGTGAAGCAGGGCGCCAAGATTGTCACGGCTCTGGGCGGACGCGCGCCCGATGGCTTCAATTATGAGCTGTTCTTGGACAAAGAGGGCTCGAAAATCTCCAAGTCCAAGGGCAACGGCCTGTCGATTGAAGAGTGGCTGA
>CAZHYF010000340.1:0-2352 GCA_964536635.1 uncultured Rhodospirillaceae bacterium
ATCGCCACACCAGACGACGAACCGCCTGAGAACATGATCACGCCTTCGTTCTCGATCATCTTACGAGCCGATGCGCGGGCGGCGTCAGACTTGGTCTGCGTGTCGCCGGTCACATAGTCGAGCTTCATACCCAGGATGCCGTTGCCCTTCAGAGCAGGGCCTTCGCCATTGACGGTCATGGTATTCAGCATGCCGCCGTCGCCGCCGCCGTTGATATGCTCAACAGCCAGCTCGTAGGCGCGCAGCTCGTCCTTGCCCTCTTCAGAGTAGGGGCCGGTCTGGGGCACGTTGAAGCCGAAAACCAGCTTGCCAGACTTGGTGGGGTCGTTGACGAAGCCGTGTGAAGCGGCGTTCAAAACCAGCGGCGTGCTGAGAGCTGCGCCAGTAGCCGCCGCGCCCTGCAGGACCTGACGGCGTGAGAATTTAGACATAGGTCTTCCTCCCAAAGAAGATTGTTAGTTGCTGAAACGCCCGATGTCGTTCGATCGTCCATCCGTAGCTCTTGCCAGAGCTGCCCTGTTGGGGAGGCGGCCAGCGAACCGGCCAGGTGGTCGAAACAAAGGAGACGATGTTTCAGTGACCACAGATTGAGCGACAGACCGTTTCGTCTCAATCAGATTTCGCTTGCAATTATGTCTTTTGTAAAAATATGAGGAGAGTATAAGCTGACTAGTGTAAAGCCTGTAAAGGATACTCATGCCCGACCGCTCCACGCCCAAGACCAGCAATACCGCCGCCGCCGAGCGCCTGCCGATGCACTCCAGCGGCGTGGCTGAAGCCTCACCCTTGACCGATCCCATCGGCCCGCGACTGCGCGACCGCCGCAAGGATCTGAAGCTCTCGCAAACCAAGCTGGCCAAGATGGTCGGGATCTCGATTTCCTATCTGAATTTGATCGAGCATTCCAAGCGCCCCATCGGCGGCAGCCTGTTGAACCGCCTGGCCGAAGCACTGCAAATCGATACCGACGAGCTGACCGGAGCCAACAACGCCCGGCTGATCCACGACTTGAGCGAAGCCATATTGGACCCCGCTCTGCTCGATATCCAGCTTAGCCAGGATCGCGTGCATGAATTCGTTAATCTACACCCAAAATGGGCGAAAGCCTTGGTGAACTTACATCGGGCCTACACCGGGCGCCTGGCTCAAGTCGAAGACCTGTCGGCGCGGCTGAGTCAAGACCCTTGGGTGGCAGAGACCGGCCAGCAAATCGTCTCTCACATTACCACTGTCCGCTCGATCGCCGACATCTTGCAAGACGTAGACGACCTGGCGCCAGACGAACGCAACGCCTTTACCGAGCGCCTGTCCAACACCGCCAAACATCTGGGAGATAACACAAAAATATTTCTGGATCAGATTTTTCGTGACCAGGAGCACGACTGGCAAAGCCTGACCCCTGAAGAGCAAGTGGACGATTTCATCATCGACAACCGCAATCACTTCCCCTTGCTGGAGGAGGTGGCAGGCGACATCCACGCGCGGCTCCTGTCTCAGCGCGAGCACGTCTCGACCGGCCTCAGCCTGGCCCTGGAGCAGCGCCACCGAATCCATTTCGAAATTCAGCACGGCCCCACCGCAGACAACTATTTGTTGCAGCGCGGTTACCGTTATGATGCCAAGAACAAGCGCCTGATCGTGCGCGATATGCTGCCCGAGGCCAGCCAGCGTTTCCTCATGGCGCGCGTTCTGGCCGAACAAGAAGCTCGCGAGGCCATCACTGATGTGCTGAGCACCGCCCCTCACCCTTTCGCGGGCGACGGTTTTGAGCGCGGCTTTACCGCGCTGGCGGCCTATGTGGCCAGCGCGGTGCTGTTCCCCTATGAGGCCTACTTGGCCGCCGCCCAGCAAGATCGCTATGATCTGGACTTGCTGGCCCAACGCTTCGGCGGCTCCTTCGAGCAAATCTGCCACCGCTTGACCACCCTGCGCCGGCCGGGCTCTGAGGGCATCCCCTTCTCGTTTTTGCGCTCGGATATGGCGGGCAATTCGTCCAAGCGCTTTTCGGTGCAGGGCCTACGCATGCCGCGCCAGGGTGCCGCCTGCCCGCTGTGGGCGCTCTACCAGGCCTTCCGCACCCCCGGCGAGCTGATGGTGCAACTGGCAAAATTCCCCAACAACAGCCGATTCTTGTTCTTGGCCCGCACCGCCACCAAGCAGTCCAGCGCCTACCGAGCGCCCCAGCAAACCTACTCCATCATGATTGGTTGCGACCTGGTCTATGCCGATCAAACAGTCTATGGCGACGGCCTGGACCTCACGGGGCGCGGCGTCACCACGCCGGTCGGCTCGACCTGCCGCCTCTGCCCGCGCCAGGGCTGCCCCCAGCGCGCGCACGACAGCTTGCTCTAG
>CAZHYF010000341.1:0-2350 GCA_964536635.1 uncultured Rhodospirillaceae bacterium
GGACAGGCGCAGGGTCAAAGACAAAAGCGTAAAGGGATAAGGATCGCTCTGTTGCCAGGCCAGGTTGGTGCGACGCTTCCAACCGCCTTCGTCCTGCTTTTGTCGTACCAGACCGCTGTAGGCGCGCGGCAAGGGCAAGTCCGGATCCTCGTCTTCGGCTGCGCTTTGAAAGGCCAAGGGGCGCAGAGTATCCAAGCTAGGGCCCGCCTTGAGCTGCCAAGAGCGCCACACATTGAAGGTCACTTCAAAAATCGCGCGCGGCTTGCCGATGGCCGAACCGTCATCACCGCCCGCATCGATGTCCAAGATCTCGCCTTCGGTCGCATAGGGTAAGCCGATTTGCACTCGATCGGCGGCTTGCGGCAGGGTGAGCGCCCCGCCGCTGGGCACCAGCCCGCTGATCGCCTGGCCATCGACCAGCGCGACCAAGCTCTGGCCGTTCAGGTGATCGAGACCAGTCAAGCTGGTCATGCCTTGGCCGCTAAAGCTAAGGCCAGCGTCAACGAAGAAAGCTTGTTCCAGCGTACTTTCGTAAGACCAGTAGCTTTCGAAGTGCTCGATGAAGCGCTGGGTCTGACCGCCAACTTGGCGCGAAACCACAAGCCAAAGATCATCCGGCGAGGTGTCCGCCCCCTGAACGCCCGTATTGGGCTGGGGAATGGCCGCCAGGCTCTCGACCTTGGCCGCATCTCCACCCAGATCGTGGCGGCTCCAGCCGATCACCTCGCGGCTGACATCGTAGGACAGGCAGGCCATTTGACCATCGCGGCGCGCAATCCACAACAAGCCGTGCGGCGATTCCTGATAGGCCATGCGGCTGCCGCCACTGCCCAGGATGTGGTCGGCCAAGAGGCTCTCGTCGAGGGCGCTGTAGTGATCCACCCCGTTGTCGAGCCGCAGGCTGTAGAGCTTGCGCTGCGGGCGGTTCAAGAACATGAGGCTGTCGCCAATCAGGATGGGCGGCACCGCAGCCGAGGCCGTGGCATGCTGGCGTCGCGCAATGACCGAGCTGGGCGATAGGCCCGTACTGGAGTTGGACGAGCGCACCACCCAGACCCCCGATTCCGTGCCCACCAACAAGTTGGCGTTCAACGAGGCCAGCCAGTGGATCTTGTTGATCTGGTTGTCGTTCATGGTGCCGCTGATGGCGTTGGTGTCCACCACTGTGCCGTCTTCCTCGGTCGGAGCGAAGTTCTGATAGTCGGCAATCTGTGACATCCAGAAAGTCTGAGGGCGGCTGGCGGTGGCGGCAAAGACCAGGCGCTCTTCGTGAAACAAGACCTGGCTGGGGTAGTTACCGCTGTAAAAGGCGCTAAGCTGCCACTGGCTGGTCTCGGTCACGGTGATGCTTTGGTCGAGCTGGGCCTGTGTGGCGGAGATAACCGAGGTCACCTTGCCCTGCTTCCAGTCGGTGTCGAAAAAGCGAACCGAGCGCCCGACCCAAGACGCATCAAAGGGCGTGCCGCTTGTCGCAGTAATGGCGCCTGAGTTGACCACCAGCTTGATGTCGGGATCGGTGTTTTGGGTATCCCAGACCGGAACCGTAAAGGGGAAATCTTCCAGGCTAAACGCGCTGTCGCTGAGCCTTTGCAGACGCTGCGGCGGATGGTTGGGATGGACCAAGAAAAGCACATCGGCGTCCTGAGCAAAGCGCACATCGGCCAGCTCATCGACCGAATAGGGCGTGACCAATTCATAGATCACCCCACCCACCTTCAGCGGCGCGCGCTGGGTGAAAAAGCGCATATTACCAGGGCCCAACTCGATCACATAGGCCTTGTCCGCCGTGTAGCGGAAGGGGATCAGAACGGCCTGGCTATTGGCCTTGGTGGCCGCAACAAAGCGCGTTCCGGGCCTGCGGTGCAACTCGCCGCGCGCACCGACCACAGCGTTACGGCAGGTCTTCAGACCCTGACGATAGGCGGCGACATTGACCCGGCCATAGGACAAGGGCGAAATTTCACCAAAGGCAAACGAGGATTGGTTGATGGTTAGCCGAGCCATGTGCCAGCGCCTCCCTCACTGCTGCCATGAGCCGACAGCCAGGCGGCGGGCTCAGTATAGCCAGCGGCGCCCTGTTCGCGCGCATCCACCGCAACGGCGGCTTGATAACGGGTTCGGGCCATGAGGCTCAGCCGCTCGATGCGGGTCGCGCTCTCGACCAGCTTGGCGGCCAAGCGTGTGGCCAATTCGGCGGCGATGACGTCGGCCAGCAAGGGGTCCATGAGGGCTGGATCCGTCAAGCGGCGAATGAAGAGCAGCGGCAAAGAGCTGACTTGATTGCAGGCGATGATGCGCTTGGCAACACCGCTATCATAGAGGGTCTCGATCCGCCAGGCGAGGTTCTGCT
>CAZHYF010000342.1:0-2333 GCA_964536635.1 uncultured Rhodospirillaceae bacterium
AGCTTTCAGGCGCACGCAACCTTTCCAAGCGATTTGGATGAATAAGGCGGGCTGAAGCGCGATGCCGAGGTTCATCTGGGTTCTTGCCCAATCAGCGGGCAGCTCATCACGGGCATAGACCTCCAGTGCCGCGCGATAGGCTTGCGCCGCCTCTTCCACCCGCGCTGGCGATCCGGTCGTCTCGCCCAATGTCTGAAGCGCGTTGCCGAGGTTCATCTGGGTCGCGGCCCAATCGGCGGGTAGCTGGTCACGTGTGCGGGCCTCTAGCACGGCGCGATAGGCTTGAACGGCCTCCTCCACCCGCGCTGCAGATCCGGTCATGTCGCCCAATGTCTGAAGGGCGTTGCCGAGATTCATCTGGGTCCTTCCCCAATCGGCGAGCAACTCGTCACGGGTATAAACCTCCAGCGCGGCGCGATAGGCTTGAATGGCCTCCTCCACCCGCGCTGCAGATCCAGTAATGTCACCCAAGGTCTGAAGCGCGTTGCCGAGATTCATCTGGGTCTTCGCCCAATCGGCAGGCAGCGCGTCACGGGTATATGCGTTACGAATCAGACTTTTGTACCCGTCAACCGCTGCAAACAGCGACCCGCTGCGGCCATATTGCTCACCGTAGTCCTCCAACGCCACACACGCATTCCACTGCACTTTCGGTCCCAAGGTCCATTCGCCATCCCGGGGTTGGAGGATGCGTTCCAACAGGTCTAGGGCGTTCAGCCGCGCGATCCGCCGTCCGGCCTCGCTGAACCCTCGTAATTCGGCCACGACGGCCATCTGGTCTTCCTCATCATCGGATTTCAACCGCGCCTCTAGATAGCGCAGGTCCAGACCCTTTGCTCGACGCTGCGCGATTTCCAACAGGCTCAGGATTGCAGCGATCAGCATCAGGTTCAGCGCCGCGCGATACCCCATCAGTGCGTATTTCGCCCAATCCGATGGTGCCTCTGCTCCGGTTAGGCGCACGTAATTCAGCTCAGCTGCCCACAGGTCATAGTAATCGACAATCGCTCCAGCCTTTAGCGCCTCAACCAGCGTGACAGCGACGAAGGTAAACGGCTCTGGCATTATCAGTTGGGCATAGCCCAGCCCAGCTGCCTGCAACTGGGCCAGCACGATCGGGGCAAAGACGAGAATGAACGAGACCGCCAGAATGATTTCTCGATGCAGGTGACCTTCGATCTGGATCAAGCGGCTGTCTTGCGGCACCTCGTCCACGAACTCGCCTTCATGCCGCGCGTAATGACGAAACACGCCGAAAATTCCGAAGAGGCCCAGGATCACCGGGAGCAACGCCCAAGGGAAAGGCGCAAAGACAGAGCCTGCGGTCAGTGTCAGGAAGACGACAGCCATGACCGGAAGCCGGATCCAAGGGGTCTTGTAGCGCGTGCCCGTCACCCAGGAAGACCAGCAGACCAGCCTGCGGTCGAAGGTACCGATCATCTCCCCGATGCGGGCTACCGCACCGGGTTGATTGCCCGCCTTGCTCGCACGTCGCTTGCGCATTAGCGCGACAAGCTGTGCGAGGAGCAAGACTGACACTAACAGGATAAGGGCCGAGACTGCTGAGGCAAATGGGGTGGGACCAGTCAGGCTGAAATCAGGGGCGGGGAATCGGATCATCGGGACCTCAACGGCGTCGTTGCGCGGCGACGATCACGGTTTCGGACGGTACAACGCAAGGCATGCTCTACTCTGTCGCGGTCCGATACCCGCCGTGTTACCCTCTGACCGCGTTAACGCTCTATCAAAAGGGTATGTCTGTCAGTAAGCGAAGCCTGGGCCCCATCTTCCGCGCGTTGGCGACCAGTGCGAGGCCTTCCCTGTTGTATGAAAGGGAGTGCGTTTCGCAATGTGCGCGGCATTGTTGCAGAAAGGCGGCTTGAGGCGTGACTTCCCCTTTCCCTTTCCCTTTCCCCTTCAGGTTCAGGGCACGCGTACGATCTCGGCGGTGCCGAGGGCATTGAAGCGGTTGATGAGTGCGACGCGGATGTGGATTTCGGCGGTTTGGCGGTCAGGGTCTCTTGCCGCGATGCGCTCGCCGAAAGACTTGAGGCAGCGCATCTTGGCCTCGGCGCGGCTGCGGGCGTGGTACCCGGTCAAACGCTTCCAGAACGCGCGGCCGTAGTGGCGTGTGGCGCGGAGGGTTTCATTGCGGGCCTGGGCGGCTGGGCAATCCTCCTTCCACGGTCGACCATTCTTGCGGATCGGGATGATTGCGGTGCCACCGCGCGCGATGATGGCGCTGTGGCAGCGTCGTGTATCGTAGGCGCCATCTGCGGTCACGGTGCCGATGTCCTCGTCGTCTGGGATCTGGTCCAGCAGGTCTGGCAGGA
>CAZHYF010000343.1:0-2333 GCA_964536635.1 uncultured Rhodospirillaceae bacterium
TTGAGCCAAACTGCTGCGACTTGGCCTTGCTTGTTGGCCAGTACAGCGCAGGGTTCAGGCTGGTGGCGGCTGGTGACAAAGTACAACGGGGCACTGGAGTCGAGCGAAAACGCCGCTTCCCGCCCGTTGAGATACTCCGAGATTTGGGCTGTGTTGCTGTTGTTGCCCAAAAATCGAACAGCCGGTGCGAACTCGGCCGGAGTTTCGATCAAGAACCGCGGCAGGTAGTTTTGGCCACGCCGGTCAATGCGTCGGACCAGGGCGCTGGCTTTGCGGGCGTCAAAGCGTTTGAAATCCAGCACAGATTCCCATGTCCCATCCTCCGTCAGACTCAAGACGCTATGGTTGCCGTACCAAATCCAAGTATCGGATGGCTTTGTGTCTTTGCTGGGTTCGCACAATCGGGTCTGCAGCTTGCCAAAGGTTGCTTCGAAGCTCCAATGCTCGATTAGTCCGTACCGCGTTTGGCGATCATCAACCGTTAGCCAGGAAATTTCCCCATCCATCATATCTGCGATTGCCAGCGTCCTTAGGGTGTCACCGATCTGCACCTGCCAGTCTGGCACCAGTCGAGAGGTGACCTGCCCCGGAGCATCTGGGCGAAGAAGATCGGGCAGCGAGAGGGCGGTCACCGATGGCCCTAATTGCACATACCAGTGCCTTTTGCTGAGATTGCTGCTCCAATATCGCAGGTCCGCAATGGCGAGCTCACGCACCTGGTTGCTGTGGAGCCCTAGGCTCATGATGCGGGTCAGCGCCCCCGCCTTTTGCAGCACCAACATGGTCTGACTGCCCGGAACGCAGATCAAGTCCAGCAGATGGCTCATCCAGTGGCTGGCAAGCAGTTTGCCGGATTTGTCGAAGATCTCCAGCTTGCCGGACTGGCGCCAGATTGCGAGCTTCTGTCCTTCCAGAGGGCAAGCCAACATGCAGGGATCGCCGACAGGTGGGGCCGTTGGAAGTTGTAGGTTTTGGCAGACCTTTGCTTGCGTAGGGGCTTGGCTGATGCTCGTCAACTTGGCCACGTCTTCGTGCAAAACCCGCAGCCCGAATTGTTGCAACAGGTCGCGGATCTTGGCCTGCATTTTGCTGTCAAAACGACCTTGAGCCCCCAGAACGGCCAGAAGGTATCGGGTATAGCTGTCAAGGAAAGTTTCGCTGGCATGCTGACAAAAGCAGTCCTGCTCCAGGCTGTCATTCTGCGCAAGCGCGCTCAGGGTCTCTAAGATCGCCTCTTGTTCTTTGTCATGCGCAGCAGCGCTGTTTGTCGGCTGCCTGTCGGGGTGTGCCGCAGCGTCTGACTGGCCGGCGACCTGTGCCGGAGCCAGGCTTGCGGCCAGCGCGGCCTGCACGCTTTGCTTGGCAGTGTGCATGGGGCTTGGTTCCGCCTCGCCTGACAGCCTGCTGCTAAGCCAATCCATGGGCCAGTCTTCGGCCTGCCAGGGCAGCATGAGTAAGCCGCGTACCAGGAGGCGCGCTGGCATCGTTTCGCCTTGCCGGTGCTCAGCCAAGGCGTCGGTTAGACAGTCACGTCGCATGGCAAGCAAGGGATGCAGCGGGTTCAAATTCTGTGGCTCACGCGCAAGGTCTGTGGCCAGGGGCTCGCTGGCTTCGAGAGCATCGAGCCATCGGCCGCTGCGCATCAGGTCTTGGCACCATGTGTGAACGACAAGGGCGTAAAATTCGGGGTCAGATTTGCCGCTCTGATCAGCCAACTCCTGAAAATCGCCATAACGCTTGGCCAGTGCCAATGCCAGCTCCTTTTTTCCGGCTGCATAGTAAAGGCAGATTGTTCGGCTTGGCGGCTGCTCGGATTGTAAGGAGACCTCGGCGGCCTCTAGGGCCATGCCAGCTTTTACCAGAGCCTCAATGCCGTGAAAGTGGTCACCCATCAATTTACTGTAAACGTAGGCGGCGCGGCGAAAATCGCCTTGGCCTTCCAGGGTTTTCGCCAGCTTGCTGTATTCGGTCCTCAAAAATTGGTGGGCGCCCGGCGCTAGAACCGGAGAAACGAAGTCACTCGTCTCGACCTCGAAGTCCAGTTGCCCACGCACGCCCGGACCTTTCGTGGGGAAGAAGCGCTTCAGTCCGCCCTTGTCTGAATGTTTCTGCGCCACGGCGAGTGCGCGCAGCAGGGCCTCGTCTATCTTACCCTGCGACAAGAGCTTTTGCACCTCATCCAGGCGTTTGGCGTAAGCGCGGCGGACGTCATCACCCAAAGGGGTGTAGGCTGAGAACCAAGAGCGAAAGCGCTGCAATATCGAGACGGTGTACCGGGGCTTTCCAGCTTCGACCTCCTCTTGATCGTCCCCAGAACCCAGAACTAACCCTAG
>CAZHYF010000344.1:0-2324 GCA_964536635.1 uncultured Rhodospirillaceae bacterium
CGCATCGGTCCGGCGCCCAAAGTAGCCCGCTGGCAAGCCAGCAACGATACCGACGATAAAGGCCAATGCGGTCGCGGTCACCGAAACCGGGATCACGACACGCGCGCCATAGAAGAGGCGGCTGAATATGTCTCGGCCAGCCACGTCACCGCCCAACAAAGCCACTAAGCCGTCAGCGCCAACGGCACCCGGGCCCTTTTTGCGCAAAGCCACCGACTGCACCTCTGGGTCGAAGTCGGCTATGGTGCCCGCGAAAATGGCTCCGAAGATCCAAAACAAGCAAATGTAAAGGCCGATCAGACCAATCGGGTTCTCGTAGAGCTTGCCGTACAACCCGGTGAACTGGCGGGTTGGCCAAGAAATGATGAAGATAAGGCCGAGGGCCATCCAAACGGGCCAGAGCTGCGAAACGGCGGAGGTGATCAAGTCCATAACGTATTCTCCCTAGGCCTAGCGCAGTCGCAAACGCGGATTGAGCAGGACGTAGCCCACATCGGATATGAGCTGGGTCAGCAGTACGACGACAACCGAAACCACCGAACAGGCCATAACCATATTGAAGTCCATATTGGTCGAGGCCACGAACAGGGCCTGTCCAAAGCCCTTATAGGCAAACATGACCTCCACGATCACAACGCCGGTCAGCATCCAAGGGAATTGCAGCATAATGACTGTAAAGGGTGCAATGAGCGCGTTGCGCAGCGCATGGCGCATGATGACGGTGCTGCGCGGCAGGCCCTTCAAGATGGCGGTGCGCACGTACTGGGAATTCATCACTTCGGCCATGGAAGCGCGAGTCATGCGCGCAATATAGCCAACACCATAGATGACCATGGTCAAAACCGGCAAAAATAGATCGTCGAAGCTGAGGCCATCGCGAAGGTTGGCCACTGCCTTGAAATAGAAGTCATCAAGGTAGACCCATTGCCCCGTCGAGATCATAGCTGGGATATCGGGAATATTGTGAAAAATGTGATACTTACGTGATGCCAACAGCACCATAAACAAGATGCCTGATATGTATTCGGGTGTCGCGGTGGTCATGATCGCGAAGGATGAAATACTTCGGTCGCGTATCGACCCCTCCTTTACCCCCGCCAGCACGCCCAGCAAGAGCGCCACCGGCACCATGATGGCAAAGACCCAGAAGGCCAGCACTCCCGTATAGTAGAGCCGTTCGTTGATCACGCCCCACTGGTTGCGATCCAGGCTAGCGTCATAGCCGAAAATGTGCCGTCGAAAGACCGAAGAGGTGCCCCAGTCGCCGACCACAAAACCGGACAGCCATTCGCCATAGCGCACCACAAGCGGCTTGGTCAGAATGTTGTCTTGGACCCAGGAGTCCAGATCCTCGGCGGGCGTTTGCGGCCCCAGTTCGTTGATCGCAATCGTGCGCAAAGTGTTGTTGTTGGTGTTGATCAAAGTGAAGATCGTGGCGGTCAAGACCAGAATCGTCACAAAGGCCAACAACAAACGGCGAATAGCAAAAACAAACACGGGATCAAACCTCTAGAGCAAAACCAAAGCAAGCGACCTTGCACTGCGTCGGCTGACTTTTGCGGCAAATTTTTCAAGGAGATCAGCGTGTTTTCGCCCAAGCGGCGGCCGACACATTGCCAAAGTCCTGAAATTTAGAAAAAAAAGGGAGGCAAGGGCGTGCCCTCGCCTCCGCATTTTTTGGCCTTGCGGCTTATGCGTCCAGCCAGACACCTTCGAACTGGTGCTCGTAGGCCTGGTGCATGCGATAGCCCTGCACTTCGGGCGTGGTGTGCGAGAAGAGCGAGCGCCAGTAGGGCTGGATCATGATCGCGTCATCCTGCAGGATGGCTTCGATCTTTGCCATGATCGCGCGGCGTGCTTCCACGTCTGCGGTCGCTTCTGCCTTGTCCAGCAGGGCGTCGAACTCAGGGTTCGCATAAGCAGTCTCGTTCCACTTAACGCCAGAGCGGTAGGCCAGCGACAGCACCTGAGTGCCCAGAGGACGGCCGTTCCAGTTGGTGGAGGAGAAGGGGTGCGTGGTCCAGTTGGTCCAGAAGGTCGAACCCGGCATCACGATGCGGTTGACGTTCAGTCCTGCTTCTTCCAACTGCGCGCCCACCGCGTCGGTGGTCAGCAGACGGTAGTCTGCGTCCAGCGAGTAGAGGTCCAGAGTGGTGCCGGCAAAGCCAAGGTCAGCGATTTCCTTGGTTGCCGCCGCCAGATCGCGCGAGATCGGGGGCAACTTGGCATACTCTTCGTGCATGGGACCAACGTGGTGGTTTTCAGCCACAAGGCCCAGACCGTTGTTGCCCAGCGCCAGCAGGTCTTCGTTGGACACTGCCTTG
>CAZHYF010000345.1:0-2314 GCA_964536635.1 uncultured Rhodospirillaceae bacterium
TGTTGGATCAGCGCTTGGTGGCGGGTCTGGGCAACATCTACGTCTGCGAGGCGCTGTTTGAAACGGGCATCCACCCAACCCGCCCCGGAACCAGCCTGAGCCCGGCAGACTGCCAGCGCCTGCACGCCGCGCTGGTGGCGGTGCTGGAGCGCGCCATAGCGGCGGGCGGCTCCTCATTGCGCGACTTCAAACAGGTCGATGGCAGCCTGGGCTACTTCTCGCACCAGTGGCAGGTCTATGGCCGCGAGGGTGAGGCTTGCCCGCGTTGCCAGGGGCGAATCCAGCGCCTACAACAGTCCGGGCGCAGCAGCTTTGTTTGCCCCCAGTGCCAGAGCTGAGCAAAGCGAAGGTGCCCGCGAGCCCTGCTTGCGCCCAAGCCGGCTGAAGATTGGCCGATTCTGGGGGCTTTGAGCCATCCCTTCGCTTGACGAGGTATCCACAGCTCCTTTATAGACCGCAGCAACGTGTAAAGAACTCGTACCATAAGGAACATGTCTCCATGGCAAATTCGCCACAGGCCCGTAAGCGCATTCGCACAGCCGAGCGCCGGACCGCTATCAACCGTGCGCGCCGCTCGCGCGTGCGTACCTTCATCAAGAAAGTCGAAGCTGCGATTGCAGCCGGCGATAAAGATGCAGCAACTGAAGCCTTTAAGAACGCCCAGCCTGAAATGCAGCGCGGCGTGACCAAGGGTGTCTTCCACAAGAACATGGTGGCGCGCAAACTGTCGCGTCTGTCCTCACGGATCAAAGCCATGGGCTAAGGCGCAAGCTCGCGCCTGGCGTGCAATTTTGCACCGCTTATGCAAAGGAGAGGCCTGGCCTCTCCTTTTTTTGTGTCTAGTTTTCCCCAGACACAACAACCTCGACGCGATCGAATGACTGTCAAGCGCTCTTTTCGATTGATATGCAGGGGCAGCTTCACTAGGTTCGTCAGCAAGCCGCTCAGTTGTTCTGCAGCCGTAGCGGGGGGCACTGTGCAGGCAAAATCCGCCGAAGAGTGGGAGCACAGAAAGCGATTTGATTAAGATGAATAAGCCGTACTGGGTGATTGGGAACGCCCGGAAACAAACGGTAACCTTTTGAGTGTATGGGATTTCGAACGGAATGACCGACGAGTTAGACCGAGCTTGGCTAGAAGAGGGATGGCAGACCGTCACTGCTACTCTTCGCAAAGAGCTCGGCGACACAAACTATCGATCATGGATCACCCCGATCTCGCTGGGCGAGTTCGAGGCTGGAAAACTGGTCCTGATCGCTACCAGTCGCTTTATCCGCGACTGGGTGCGGAGCAATTATAGCGACAAAATCCTGGCTCACTGCAAGCGTGAGATGCCAAAAGTACTCGCTATTGATGTAATTGTCAAGCCAAAAACCGCCAGCCATCGCCCGCCGCGCGCGCCGGGTGACGCGGAAGCTTTAGCGAGCAATCCTGACTTCAAAGCCCCCGGCTTGGCCGACGCCGCAAGCTTGCCGCCCTTGAGCAGCAGCGAGAGTGCTGCCCTGGGCTCGGGTCTGTTTGCCAGTGGTGACATCTCTGCTCAGCTCGACCAGCGCCTGACCTTTGAGTCGTTTGTCGTCGATGGCACCAACGAGCTGGCCTATACCGCCTCACGCCGTGTCGCAGAAAACGCGCAAGTTGGCTTCAACCCGCTGTTCTTGTATTCCGGCGTCGGCCTGGGCAAGACCCACCTGATGAACGCCATTGCTTGGCACATTCGCACCCACCAGCCGGAGCGCAAGGTGGTCTATCTGACCGCCGAACAGTTCATGTTCCAGTTCATTCGCTCGATCCGCGAGCGCAGCACGGTGGCCTTCAAGGAATCCTTCCGCAACGTCGATGTCTTGATGATTGATGACATTCAATTCATCGGCAATCGCCAATCGACACAAGAAGAATTCTTCCACACATTCAACGCCTTAGTAGATCGCAATCGCCAGGTCGTAATCTCAGCCGACAAGAGCCCGACCGAGCTGACCGGCATGGAAGATCGCCTGCGCTCGCGCCTCGGCTGGGGCCTGGTGGCCGACATCCACCCCACCTCCTACGAGCTGCGCCTGGGCATTTTGCAGCAAAAGACCGTCTCACGCGGGGTCGAGGTGCCAACACCGGTTCTGGAGTTCTTGGCCCAGTCCATCACCTCGAACGTGCGCGAGCTGGAAGGCGCTTTGAACCGCCTCGTCGCCCACGCTTCGCTGATGGGCCGCCAGATCACCATCGACACCGCGCGCGAGCTGTTGGCCGACCTGCTGAAGGCCAACGATCGCCGGGTGACCATCGACGACATCCAAAAGCGCGTGGCGACCCATTTCAA
>CAZHYF010000346.1:0-2298 GCA_964536635.1 uncultured Rhodospirillaceae bacterium
AACTTGAATCAGACTTCAGCCCGCTTGGGAATCCTGAATGTCCACGGGCCCTAGTCGATCCGGACACAAAAAAACGGCCAGCCCCCAATGGGACCAGCCGTTTTATGCGGACGAACCGCGCGATGTCGCCGCCGCAAGCGACGCTCGACTAAGCCAAAGCTTACTTGATTTCGACGGTCGCGCCAGCTTCTTCCAGCTTCTTCTTCAGCTCTTCAGCTTCGTCCTTAGACGCGCCTTCTTTAACCGGCTTGGGAGCTTCTTCTACCAATGCCTTGGCTTCTTTCAGGCCCAGGCCAGTGATAGCGCGAACTTCCTTGATCACGTTGATCTTCTTGTCGCCAGCAGAGGCCAAGATAACGTCGAACTCGGTCTTTTCTTCAGCAGCTGCGCCAGCGTCTGCACCAGGTGCAGCAGCCATCATCATCATGCCGCCGCCAGAGGCAGCTTCAACGCCCCACTCGTCTTCCAGGCGCTTAGCCAGGTCCGCGGCTTGCTTAACGGTCAGGGCCGACAGCTTTTCTACCAATTCATCAAACAGTGCTTCATCAGACATGTGTCTTCTCCAGGTTTTGCTTCCACCAGGACCGTTTGCGCCCTAGGGAAAAGTCGAAAAAATAAGAATAGGGTTGATCTAAGATCAGGCGTTTTCTGCCAGCTTGTCTTCGTACGCCTTGATGACGCCGACGACTTTCTGAGCAGGGGCCTTGAGAACACCAGCCATTTTTGCTGCAGGAGCTTTGAGCAGACCGGCCAGCTTGGCGCGGATCTCGTCCAATGTCGGCATTTTCGACAGGACGTTGACAACACCGTCAGCATCGAACAGTTCGCCTTCCATGGCGCCGCCGATGATTTCCAGGTTGTCGCTGCTCTTGCAGTAATCGACCATGATTTTCGCCGCTGACGAGGGGTCAGTCGAGAAAGCCAGTGTCGTTGGGCCTTCCAGGATAGGGCTGAGAGACTCAAAGGGTGTTCCTTCGATCGCGATGCGCACGAGGCGGTTTTTCGCCACGCGGAAGGAGCAATCCTTCTCACGAATCTTGCCACGCAGGTTTTGGGTCTTCGCAACGGTCATGCCTTTTTGACGAGCAACAACCACTGACGTAGACGCCTCAAACTGCGCGCGAAGTTCTTTAACCAACGCTTCCTTTTCTGCGCGATCCATTCGGATCTCCTTTCAAAAAGGTAGGGTTAGAGGAAGCAGCTTAGGCCTTGGGCCGTTCAAGACGCTCGCAAAAGCCCCTTGACCGACTTGAGGTCAAAGCTACACCGCACAACACTGTCCAAAGGAAGCAAAGCCACGGCTTGGGACCGCGCGCTGACAAGCAGCCGACGGGCACAAACACAAAGCTCAATCGCGTTCCGTCTAGAAAGGGAGTTTACAGCGCCCCATTGGCTCGAAAGCCGCCGGTTTACTAACCCAATCGTCTTGGACAGTTCGCTTTACGGGGCCCTGTCTAAACAGGTCCCAACAAAGAGAGCGGCTAGATAGGCCAAGCGATGCGCCAGAGTCAATATGAAATGAGTCAAGTTGAAATGAGTCGATAGGCGACGCGGCGCTTTATAGCGCGATTGGTCCGGGTGTCGCTCTAAAGGGCATCGCTTTAAAGGGCATCGCTCTAAAGGACTTCACGATTTGACCGTCGGCAGTATCTCGCATGCGCCCTGCCGAATGGGCTCCCGCCCAACTGGCCACACGATCAGGTGTCTTGATTTTGTCATCGCCTTGGGCTTAAGCCTGTTCGATGCAGACCTATACCAATCCCCAAACCACCGTCGAGGCCTTAATCGACCTCTACGCCCAAGAGACCCAGCGCTTGCGCCAAGCCTTTGATGCTTTCGTGGCGGGCAACGAGCCTGCCCAGCCGGTGCGCGCGTTCTACCCGCAGATCAACGTCACCATAACTGAAGCATTGAACGATCACGACGGGCGCTCTTTTGGCTTTTGCGATACGCAAGGCGAGTTTTCAGCCACCATCACCCGGCCTGACCTGTTTGCCACCTACCTGACGCGCCAATTGCAGGAATTGTCCCGTAACCACGGCTGTACGTTCCAGGTTTCGCTCAGTGATCTGGCCATTCCCATTCACTTCGCCTTTTCAGAAGGCATCTATGTCGAGGGGGCCTTTAGCGCCAACAAGCTGAAGGCGTTCGGCCGTCTGTTCGATGCGCCGGACCTGGCCACTATGGACGATCAGTTGGTCAACGGCGACATCGACTTCATCGGCTCGACCTTGCGGCCTTTGGCTCTGTTCAACGCCCCGCGCATGGACTATTCGCTACACCGCCTGCGCCACTACA
>CAZHYF010000347.1:0-2293 GCA_964536635.1 uncultured Rhodospirillaceae bacterium
GCTATAGCGGCTTGTTCGTTGGCACGGTGCTGGGCTTTTTGGGGTCGGCGGTGCTGGTTGCCTCGGCGGTGCTGCCCGCGCGTAAGCCCGCCAGCAGAGCCCGCAGCTTTGTCGAGCGCCTGACCCGAGGCCTGCGCATCTATCTGGCAACGCCGCGCCTGCGCGGGCTGTTGGCGCTCAATATGAGCGCGGCGGCGGCTGGGGCCTTTGTCATTGTCAACACCGTTGTGCTGGTGCGCCTGGGCTATGGCGGCAGCGAGGCGCAGGTGGCCAGCGCCTTGGCGGCCTTTGGAGCAGGCTCCATGCTGGCCGCGCTGGCACTGCCACGCCTGCTGGCCCAGCGTACAGATCGCAGCCTTATGATGGCTGCGGCGGCGGGCTTGGCTGCCTTGACCTTGGCGCATGGCGGCTACATGGCGGTGGCCGGGCTGTTGGCTTGGCCCGCCTTGCTGTTGGCTTGGGCGATCAATGGCGCGCTCTTTACCTCGGTGCTAACGCCCTCGGGGCGGCTGCTGCGCCGCTCCAGCCACGCGGAGGACCGCCCGGCGCTGTTTGCCGCGCAGTTCGCCCTGTCGCATGCCTGCTGGTTGGTCACCTATCCCTTGGCGGGTTGGGCTGGTCAGGCTTTGGGGCTCTGGGTCGCGCTGCTGTTGCTTGGCGCTTTGGCGGCTGGGGGCGTGCTGGCGGCGCGTCTGCTCTGGCCCGTGGGCTCGGCGCGCGCGCTGGCGCACAGCCACCCCGACCTGCCGCCCGATCATCCGCACCTGCAACAGCACGGCCTGTCGGGTCACCGCCACGTCTTCGTCATCGACGACGAGCACCACGCCTGGCCGTCGCAGGGCTAGGCGCGTGCCAAGTCGGCGTGCTCTGCGAATCGCGCAAATGGTGTAATGTGTAAGGTGTGCTAAAAATTGGTTGCCAACCGGCTCACCTCTTGTATGCTCGCAGACTTGGTGTTCTGAAGGGAGATACAAAGCAATGAACTGGGTGCGAAGCCATCACATTAGGGACAACCTGCTGTTCGCCTTGGTGGCCATGGCGGCCTTTTTGACCGAACCAGCTCTGGTCCATGCGCAAGATGAGACCTACGACTTCATAAATTTTACACAGCCGCTCCCCATGACTCGCGGAACCCTAAACCCCGCGTCTTCCCAAAGTGCCTACATGGACCACGCGGAGAGCTGCCGTTTCTTGAAGGAGTCTTCGGGCTGGGATGACGCCAGTTGTGCGGCGATCGAAAATATTGTTTTCGCCCACATCCCTGGGCTTGCCTCTGTCATCGTTCGCAAGCCAAACTCGGAAGGCTATGTGAAGTTCGACGATTGGGATGCCAAGGAGTCGGACAAAGAAATCAAGGCCATCTGGCAAAGCTTCGTTGACTCGACCAAGGAGCAAAGCAAAGCCCTCGGCTACCCCATCGAGCCGATCAAGTGGGTCGTTTATCCGACCCTGCTCAAGGATCAGGCGATCATGTATTACGCGATCTCGATGCGGTGGGATGGCGAGATGGTCGTCAATATCGAGGCAACCAAGTTCGACCGTGCTGGCTACGTCTCTATGCTGTTGGTCCCCGACGCCGTTGACGATAGCGAAGCGCAACTGGCTGGATTGGTCACGAGCGCGCTGGACTCCTATAAACCCAAGACGGCGCAGACCTATTTCGATTTCAAGGACGGCGACAAGGTTGCTGCGGCTGGCGCGCTGGGCGTGCTGGCGACCCTGGTCGGCGTTAAGTACGGCAAAGCCCTGTTTGGCGGCCTGCTGGTGGTGGTCTTGGCCTTGGCGAAGAAGCTCTGGTTTGTGGTTCTGCTGCCCTTTGTCTGGCTGTTCCGTAAACTCTTCCGGTCGAAGGATTAGGGCCGATTGCGCGGCGCGCGCGCTGGCGCACAGCCACCCCGACCTGCCGCCCGATCATCCGCACCTGCAACAGCACGGCCTGTCGGGTCACCGTCACGTCTTCGTCATCGACGACGAGCACCACGCCTGGCCGTCGCAGGGCTAGAGCAAGCCGCGAATGCGTGGCAACACGAGAGAGCATGGACTTGCGTTAGAAATCAGCCAGCTAGAGCGGAAGGGTTGTTGCAAGACCAACGCCCGACGCTCTAGGTGCGCTGACCAAAGTTAGGAAGGCGTGAGCCCTATTGTGTTTGTTGATATGGTTGAGCGCCGAAGCATACATACTAAACAGTGCCCCGTGTCAGTTCGCGATGGGGCGAAGCAAAACGCCGCTGAGCTGATTTAGGTCACAGACTCATAAATCGTAACCATATGGCGATAGATGCGAGCTTGAGCA
>CAZHYF010000348.1:0-2264 GCA_964536635.1 uncultured Rhodospirillaceae bacterium
CCAGCAGCTTGGCGCAGTCGGCGCAGGGGTGAAACGGGCTGACGTAGAGCGTGGCGCCCAAAAGGCTGATGCCCTCGCGCGCGGCCCAGGCGACCACGTTGGCCTCGGCATGGACGATGCGCGGGTACTTGGCCGCACGGTCATGCAGGCGATCGTCGTCGGCCAGCCCAACCGGAAAGCCGTTGAAGCCTGAGGCCAGCAGGCGGCGATCCTTGACCGCCACCGCGCCGACCTGCGAGCTGGGGTCTTTCGACCAGCCCGCGATCTGCTCGGCTAGCAGCAAGAAGCGGCGGTCCCAAGTGTCTGTGGGTTTCATGATCGCATTCCCCTAATCAACGACCAGCGTCAGCGTTTCGGATGCGCGGGTGATGGCGGTGTAGAGCCAGCGCTTGGCTTCATCGCGAAACGCCCGGCTCTCGTCATAGACGATGACCTCGGGCCATTGGCTGCCTTGGGATTTGTGCGCGGTCAGCGCATAGCCGTAGTCGAAGTGTTGCGTGCCTTTCAGATCGCGCCAGTCCAGCCGCTCAATCCCGCCCTCAAAGAATTCGCGGCGCACCTCGACCTTCAAGGCTGGCAGGCCCGGGAAGTCGTCGTTGGTCACCTTCAGGCGCAGCAGCTCTGGCGCTGCCTCCTTGGTCTTCAACACGCTCGAGACGGCAAACAGGCCGCCGTTGAAAATGCCCAGGTGGCGGTCGTTTCGCAGGCAGACCAGGCGGTCGCTCTTGACCGGACCTGGGCGGGTCGCGCCGCGCATTTTCCGCAGGCGCTGGTTGAAGGTTCGCCGGGCCAGGTTGTGCCCGACGATGATCTGGTCGGCGGCCATCAGCGCGTTGGGTTGCAAGACGCCGCGCTGAACGATGCGCGCCGCCCCATAGTCGCCGACCTGTAAGCGCCCGCCTATGCGCACCTGGGTCGCCAACTGGATGATGGGGTTGCCCTCGGCCTGCCGGTGGATTTCGGTCAGCATAACGTCGGGCTTGCAGGCGGTAAAAAAGCCTGCGCCTTTGACCGGAGGCAGCTGGGCGGGGTCGCCAAGCACCAGGACCGGTTTGCCGAACGACAGCAGGTCGGTGCCGATAGCCTCATCCACCATTGAGCACTCGTCGATCACGATCAGATCGGCGTCCGACGCTGGCGCGTGCAAAAGTCTGGTCGAACGGTTTGGATCAGCAGCAAGCTCGCGCCCGACAGCGCTTCCTTTCTGGAATGCTACCACGATGCCATAGGCGAACTCTCCCCGAGCCAGTCTGATACAATCACAGCCGTGGCGCGCTCCATGACCTGGCGCAAAGATGAAGATGCGCTGGTTCGGCTGATCTGCGATGTCTTTGCAGGCTGCCGCTTCTCTACCACCAGCGTGCAGGAGATCCAGCGTGCGCTAAACGCTATCCGCGATGAATTTACTCATGCCGGGCAAGCTGGTGCGGACAAGGCCAACCGCACGCGCTCGGTCCTCAGCAAGATTTGGATCGAAGCCGTCTTGCGTGGGCACGATGACCGAAACAAGGCCGCCAGCACAATCAAGTTCAAGCACAGGCAAATTTCCTTCGAGCCGTGGGAAGACGCTGAAATTTCGAAGGCAATGGCGGTCTTCCGGCCAGAGCTGGCCGATCTGACCCCTCTCGCCGCTTACACCGGCAACGACGCGGCGATCTCATTAAAATGCGATGGTTGGACATTCGTGGCGACAGGGTTCGCATCACCCAATCCAAAACCGGCACCAAACTGAAAATCCCGTTTCATCCCGGCCTCGCAACCCGCCTGGCGGCCGTACGCGCGCGCAGCAAGGCCGGGGAGACAATTCTCCTCAATGGCCACGGAGAGCCAAGGTCTGCCAAAGGTGTTGATACCGCCCTCAGGCGCGCCTTCGCGTCCGCCGCCCTATCGAAGAGGCTACACGGTCTGCGCCACACGGCAGCCGTCATGTTGGATAAAGCCGGGTGCTCGTTAACTGAGACAGCGTCGATTACAGGCCACACCGATTTGCGTTCGTTGCAAGGCTATAGCAAGAAGCGTCTCCAAGGCCGCAAGGCATCAGCGGCCATGACAAAGCCGCGCGATTTCCAAGCTAGCAAAGCAGGAACATAAGATACGTGGCCTAACGCGACTAGATACGTCGCTTTGTTTATCTATTGTTATCAGTGCGCTAGATAAAATGGAGGCCCGAGCCGTTTGAAACTCATCTGGCAATATCAAAGACCTGCTTAAACGTGAGGGTCTAAGCAGCCTTTTGAAAACTCGCAGAAAATCTCAACAGGTCC
>CAZHYF010000349.1:0-2262 GCA_964536635.1 uncultured Rhodospirillaceae bacterium
CTAAGACCGATCATATAGAAGGTCATGCCCAGCCCCATGCCCAAAAAGCCCGACAAAGCGGCCAAACCAAACAGCTTGGGCGTCAGCTCTGTTTGCGCGCGCACCGCCGCCAGCGGCAAGACGCGGATCACCGATAAGCAAAACCCCGCCGCACCAACCCGCAGCGCTGCCGCAGCCAAAGGATCAATGCCCGTATCCATCAAGGGTTTGGCGATCAACACGCCCAGCGCTTGACCACAGGCTGCCAGCAAGCCGAGCCCGACCCCGACCCACAGCGGCCCGCGCACTTGCTCCCAGGTGTGGAGTTGCGTCCTGCGCTTGCCATAGACGATCGCAATCCAAATACCCAGCACCACCAAGATCGAGCCAAGGCCCGACTTGAGCGACAGGCTCTCGCCCAAAAACAGCACGCCCAGCATGACCGTCAGCGGCGCGTGCGAGGAGAAGACCAACTGAGTGCGGCGCGGACCCAAGCGCGCCAAGGTGGCGAACAAGGCTGTATCGCCCAGGAAGATGCCGACCAAGCCAGAGGCGACCATCAAGAGGGCCTCGTGCGTGCTCATGGTCTGCCAGCGTCCCAGCAGGGTCACCACGGTTGCCAACATGACGAAGACCACCAATTGGCGGATGCGATTAAAGGGCAGGCTGCCCAAGGCGCGCGCGGGCGTCGTCGAGACCAGGGAAGAAATAGCCCAGACCACCGCCGTTGCCAGCGCAGCCGCCAAACCAATGATTTCCACGAAAGACCCCCGCCGTCCACGGCCCTAGGGCCCGATCTGGCCAGGGGGTGCGACGCTAAAAAAGAGAAGGAAGGCGTAGGGGTCTGGAACCGGCCCGCATAGCCAACTGGCGCAGCGTTGCAGAGCTTCTGAGGCTTTGCAAGCCCATTTGTTGCAGATGCCGAACGGGCGCGCGGTGCGAGGTGGTGATCAGGTCCAAAGCGTTGGTGCCATAGAAGCGGAAGCGCGCATCGGGCAAGCGCCGCGCCTGATAGCGCGCCAAGGCTGGCGCCGCGCCCGGATCCTCCATTCCCAGCAGGGCGTCGGCCAGCGCCTGTACGTCGCCAATCGACAGATTGAGGCCCTGAGCGCCGATGGGGGGCAGGGCGTGGGCGGCCTCGGCCATCAGGGCGCAGCGGCCCTTGACATAGGCGCGGGTCAGCACGGGCTCCTGAGCCACGGCAACCGGCGGCAGCGATAATTCAAGGCGACCCAAGATGCCGTGAGTGGCGTGCTGCAAGGCGGCCAAAAAGGCCTCTGGCGCCGCCGCTTGCAGCTCGGCGGCGCGGTCGGGATTGTGGCTCCAGACCACCGCCGATTCCTGGCCCGGCATGGGCACCAAGGTCAGCGGGCCGTCGTCGTAGTGAAACTCGGTCGAAACGAAATTGTGCGGCAGGCTGTGGGTCACCGCCAAGGTGAAGGTCAGGCGATCAGTGGCGCGCTTGTGAGTGGCAAAGCCCAGAGTTTGCCGCACGAAGGAGGTCTTGCCATCGGCTCCGATCAGCAGGCGGCCACTCAAAACCTGGCCGTCGTCCAGCGTGACGACGTTGCCTTCATCCCGGGCATCAATGGCCGCCAACTTGCGCCCTTCGCATGCGGTGACGCTTGGCTCATCGGCCAGCGCGGCAAAGGTCTCGGCCAGCAAAGGGGCGTTGGGAATGTTAAGGGCAAAGGCCTCTAAGCCGATCTCGCGGGCATCAAAGGTGATAATGTCGGGCTTGCCACTGCGCGCCCCGATGCCGTCGATTAGGCGCATCTTCTTTAACGGCGCGCATCGGTCCTGGATCGGGGCCAGCAGCCCCAGAGCCGACAGGAAATCCAAGCCGTCATTCATAATGGCGGCGGTGCGACCGTGGTCGATAATGGCCTCGGCCTTGAAGCTGGGGCGCGGGTCGATCAGGGCAATGCGCCAGCCTTGGCGCGCCAAAGCCAAGGCGGCAAGGCTGCCGGCCTGGCCAGCGCCTGCGATCAGAACGTCAAAGTCTTGCTGCATGAAGCCTCCTGCGCGCCAGCAGGTCTAAGCGCCGCGCTCAGACCCGAAGCTGGCCTCAGCCTACACCTGTCGTTAGCCCGGCGATAGCAGCCAGGCTGACGCGTCTGGTCGCAGGAGCCCTGGGCCGATCGGTCAGATCGTCACCGAAAAAGTAGGGGTGCTGGTGCCTTTGGGCTTGCATCGCTGGGGCGATGGGTCTAAGCAGGCCGCCTGGTACGGGGCGTAGCTCAGCCTGGTAGAGCGCCTGCTTTGGGAGCAGGATGTCGGAGG
>CAZHYF010000350.1:0-2262 GCA_964536635.1 uncultured Rhodospirillaceae bacterium
CCAGGTCATAGACCACGATGGTGCCGCTCTCGCTCTTTTCCAGGCCATAGGCCATGGCGGCTGCGGTGGGCTCGTTGATGATGCGCTTGACATCCAGGCCCGCGATGCGGCCCGCGTCTTTGGTGGCCTGGCGCTGAGCGTCGTTGAAGTAGGCCGGAACGGTGATCACGGCTTCGGTGACGGTCTCGCCCAGGAAGGACTCAGCGGTCTCTTTCATCTTTTGCAGGATGAAGGCCGAGATCTGCGAGGGGCTGTACTTCTCGCCGCGCACAGAGACCCAAGCGTCGCCGTTGTCGGCCTTGACGATCTGATAGGGGGTCAGCTCCATTTCTTTGGCCACGGTGGGGTCTTCGAAACGGCGGCCGATCAGGCGCTTGATGGCGTAAAGGGTGTTGTCGGGGTTGGTGACCGCTTGGCGCTTGGCGGGCTGGCCGATCAGGCGCTCGTTGGAATCGGTGAAAGCCACCATTGAGGGGGTGGTACGCGCGCCCTCTGAGTTCTCGATGACGCGGGCTTCGCTGCCCTGCATGACAGCAACGCAAGAGTTGGTGGTGCCGAGGTCAATGCCGATGACTTTAGACATGTGTTTTCCTTTTCGTAAGCAAGCACCCGCCCGCTTGCGGCGGAGGCGGCCCCTCGAAGCGACGAGGCCAATCGGGTGCCCCTTGTCCTGGAGACGGGGTTTATGACGGTTCGAAGTGATGCGCCGCTTGCGACCGGTGCGCCCCCTACAAGGGGCCGCCAAGCCGTGGCGCTTGAACTGACTGACATGTAGGAGACAGCCGCAGCCGTACAAGACCTAAATCGTGGCCTTGGCTGGGAAAATTCGCGCCAAAAAGCAGAAAAGTTTGTCGCAGGCCATCGGGGTCTTGCTGGCGCGCCGGGCGGGCTCTAAAAGCGTTGCCAAGCGGGCGCGTGCGATAAGGCACCGGCCCAGGGTTCAACGAGGCTTTGCTGAGAGTGCTGTGCGCATGGCGATGGATCTAGCCCGGTATCGGGCGCTGGCCAGCTATCCCTATTTCACCTACGGCAGCTTGATGGACGCCGCCATCTTCACCTGTGTGACGCGGCGCGCGCCCCAGGTGCGCTGCCCGGCTTGGCTGGAGGGCCAAAGGCGCACCCGGCTGGCGAACCAATCCTTTCCCATGGTCGATGACGACGCGGACAGCCGGGTCTTTGGCCTGCTGCTGGAGCCGCCGGGAGCCGAGGCTCTGGCGCGTCTGCACACCTACGAGACCGCCGACTACCTGCTGGTGCTGCGTCCGGTCTGGACGGTAGAGGGCGTCGAGGATGCGCTGGTGTTCGAGCCCAGCGGCAGAGCTGCGCCCGGCAGCGAGACTTGGCATTTGGCCGATTGGCAAACCGCCAGCAAGCCCATGGTCTTGTGGGTGCAAGAAGAGATCGACGCGCGCCTGCCTCTGCCGCGCTTTGATCCCTGGCCCGAGGGCAAGGCGCCAGAGGAGCAGCAAGCCCGCTTTGAGCATCACATGCAACAAAGCGACCGGCTGTTTGATCAGCTTGAAGCCCTGTGGCACGCCCAGCACAGCGAAGCGTCCTCGGCCGAGTTTGATGCTTTAGGCCACCGCCCCCTCAATCGGTTGCGCTAGACCTGACCGTGGCGCTGGTGTTTGATGTCCCGAATGATCGCATTGAGCGTCCAGCCCTTGGCGCGCAGCTTGAAGTCTCGCTCGCCCGATATGAGCCGCAAGGTCATGCCTTCGCGCTCGACTTGGGTTAAGTCCTTCAAATCCCACACGAAACCATCGCTACCCATGCTGCCGTCTTGCAGGTATTTGTAGGCCTTGGGCAGGTCGCCACGATAGCCGATCCGGCGGCTGCTCAAAAACAAGAAGCCAGACTTGGCGGGTCCAAACCTGCCCGGGCGCAAGCGCACGCGGCGGCAAAAGATCAGCTCTTCGCCGTGCTCCATCAGCTCTTCGATGTCCTGAGCGACGACCTTGCTTTCAGCGAGCACGATCACCATAGCGCCCAGGCCGATGGCTAGGATGGCCGAATATTTTCCGACATCCTCCGGCAAGGTCATGCCAAGCGCGCGATAGAGGTCGATGCCGTTCAGGCCCAAGACCCAATCCACCAGACCCAGAGCGACAAAGGCAAATCCAACCCCCAGGTATCCAAATATGGCCACGGCGCGCTCCTTTGTTCGATGCGGGTTCCTGCTGCTTCGAACACAGAGGCTTGGGCATGTCAAACCCTGCGCTGGCCCATTTCATATGCTGAGCCAGTCATGTTCTGAGCCAG
>CAZHYF010000351.1:0-2241 GCA_964536635.1 uncultured Rhodospirillaceae bacterium
ATCACATGAAAAAAGTACTGCTCGCTACGACTGCAGCGCTTGCCCTGGCGGGGACAGCGGTTGCGCAAGACCTGACCATCGGCGGCTTCGTTGAGTTTCAGGCCGCCTACGGCGACAACTACGATGTCGGCGCCGGTCGCTCGATCGATGATTTGGATTTCGGCGTTGATGCACGTTTGAACTTCGATTACGCAGCTTCTACCAAGTCTGGCCTGGAATACGGCGCACACTTCGAGCTGGATCTCTACTCGTCTGACGAGACTCCCACCGACATCTATTGGGGTCAAAGCCTGGTCGATTTCAACGACGGCTATGTCTTCATCAACTCTGCGCTGGGTAACGTTGCCCTGGGTGACGCTGGCAAGGCCGGCGCTGCTTCAAATCAGTTGAACGTACCCAAGTTGGCTCCTGGTGCCATCGAAGGCGACAACTACGCGACCTCCGAGCTTGAGCTGGTTAAGTACAGCAACGCGTTCCTGGGCGTTGACTTCGCGGCCTCTGTTGACGACGACGCCAACTGGGCCTTGGGTCTGGGCTACGGCGCGGATGTTGGCGGTGTAAGCGTCACTTTGGGTCTGTCCGCTGGCGAAGAAGCCTTGGCGGGCTCGATCAACGCTGCGGTCGGCGGCCTGTCTTTCGGCGTAAACTATGCGCATGAAGAAGTTGGCGCGACGACCGAATACGTTGCCGCTGGTGTTGGCTACTCGATGGGCGCTCTGGCTGTTGGTACCGGTGTCGAGACCATGATCGCACACGGCGCCGTTTCTGGCCAAGAGTTCACCAGCAACTACTTCGCTGGTGCGACCTACGAGCTGGCTGATGGCCTGGTTCTGGGCGTTGGCGCAGGGAACCTGGATAGCGATAGCTGCTCGAACTGGACCGCTACCGGCGGCGCTGGCACAAAGTGTGCGCCGGCAGGGATGATCGGCCAGGGCACGCACTTGGGCGACAACGAAGGCCGCACTTGGACCGCAGGCGCGTCTGTCAAAGTATCTTTCTAATCGCTTGATTAGATCGAAAGACGAAAAGGGCCCCCCTTCGGGGCCCTTTTTTTTGCGGCTCAAGCAAGACCTGGGCACTTGAGATCAGTAGCCAAGGTGGATTTGCGGCCAAATCACGGAGGTCGAGCGGGTTTCATCGACTCCTATCCGCCTAGAGCAAGCCGCGAATGAGTGGCAACACGAGAGAGCGTGGACTTGCGTTAGAAATCAATCAGATAGAGCGGAACGGCCGTTCCAAGATCAACGCCCGATGCTCTAGCCCGAGCGCTCGGCGCCAATCGTTGCGGCTGAATGCCATAAAAAACAAAGCCGTAGCGCGGGTGGCCTGGGGGTGACCGCTGGCAGATTGCGCGCCGCCGCCCCAGCTTGCAAACAGATGTTCGCCGCAGATGTTAACGGATGCTTTGCTCTTGCGCCCGCGCCCGCTATAAAGAGGCCGCATTGCGTCCCCTCGACCGGGACCAGGCTCTTGCCACCGCCACTTTGGGCTCGCCGTCCACAGAAAGGATCTTGCTGACCATGGCCTTGATGCGCCGCTTGCCCCTGATCGTCTCTGTCTGCGCCCTTGTCGCTTTTGGCGCGCTGACGGCTTGCAACAGCAGCCTTGCGCCGCGCCCTGACCAAACGCGCAACGATGAGAAGCAGCAAGGAAGCTCTATCTTCGGCGGAGAGCGTGGGATCAACCTCGGCAAGCTCATGCGCGGCGAGGGCAGAAGCGGCGGCCAGCGCTTGTCCGCGGTCAACAAGTATCTGTGGCGCGCCAGCTTGCAGACGCTTTCTTTCTTGCCAATCCGTTTTGCCGATCCCGCGTCCGGATTTATCCAGACCGAGTGGTACCAGTCTTCACCTTATGAGCGCTTGCGGGTGGACGTGTTCGTGCTGTCAACCGAACTGGAGACCGAGGCGCTTGAAGTCGCGGTTCACAACCAGGTGGAACAGAACGGGGCTTGGATCTCGACCCAAACCGACGACAGCACCAAGCTGTCGATTGAGAACGCGATCTTGCTGCGCGCCCGTCAATTGCGGGTCGCTGATCTGCGGCGCTAGCGCAAAACCCGAGCTCTTGGGATCAAGGGCGAAGGTGGATTTGCGGTCAAGCCAAGGCGATAGCGCAATGCTCGATTGGTGGCCTTGCTCATCAGGTCTTATCGCGCTGTTTTTTAAAACAAAATCACGTTCCCAGTCGAGGGTGTTCGCTCGGGCTTTGCCTTAGAGCGTCGGGCGTTGGTCTTGCAACAGC
>CAZHYF010000352.1:0-2237 GCA_964536635.1 uncultured Rhodospirillaceae bacterium
TGGCCGCCAAACTGTTTTCGACCGCCAAGCGCCCGGCGCACCTGGGCCCCTACCCTTTGGAGGGCCTCAAACGCAGCGCCTTGCCGGACCTGGAGGCCCGCTTGGGCCAAGCGCCCGAAGACGCCGAGCCCCGTTTTGCGCGCCCGGAAACCCCCTGGCACATCGCCAACGCCATGGCCGATTATCAGGCCACCATGGACGCGATCCGCGACGGCTTGGTCAATGGCGCTCAGGCAGAGATCCCGAGCGATCCCGGCGCACGCGCACGCCACCTCAAGGGCTTTGGCTATTTTTCCGACGCTGACATGGTGGGCATCGGCCCGGTGACGCTCGCCAGCCGGCGCGCCACCCCCTTGCGCAATCCCGAGATCGACCGCCTGGCCCACGACCTCAAGACCCGCCAGACCAAGACCCTGGCTTCGGGCATTGATGTCATCATGGCCGACTTGAAGGACTCCATGGCCGCCCCGCCCTCGGGCATCGAGGGACACCACACGGCGCTGGTCTTCCTCTATGCCCACAATCGCGACCCCAAGGCCAACGAGCCCGGCACCGCCTGGATCCAAGACGCCCAGCGCGAGCGCGCCTGTCTGCGCGCCTCCGAGACCGCGGTGGTGCTGGCCAACTACATCCGCTTGCTGGGCTTTGATGCCAAGGCGCACAGCGGCAGCTCAAGCGATGTCTGGTTGGGCCGCTTGGCTCTTGCGGCGGGTCTGGTCAGCCTGGAAGACGGCGCTCTGGTCGCGCCCTGGCTGGGCCAGCGCTTCGGCCTGGCGGCCATCACCACCACCTTAGACCTGATCCACGATCAGCCGTTGGCTCCCCTCGATCAGCAGCCCTTCAGCCTGATTGGCGGTTGGCGCTGGCGACTGGGCACCCAGTCGGACAAGTCCGCGCGCACGCAAGACCCCTACGCCAAGCGCGGCTACGCCCAGGGGCCGCATCCCTTCGAGACGCTAAAGCGGGTGGCCGAGCCCACCACTTACATCGACGAAGCCCACGTCGCCCGCGTGCCCAAGCGCGCTGACATGTTCGCGCGGGCCCAGTTCGGCGATATGGGCAAGGCCCTGCAACAGAACGCAGCCGGCGGCTACTACGCGCGCAAGTCGGCGCCCTCTTATGCTCAGCGGCGCATGCTGGGGGCCTTCGTGCTGCTGCAGGACGGCGAGCCTGCGCCGAAGCGCCAAACGCTGGACCCGCAAGAGGCGGCCGACCTCATCAAGGCCAGCAGCTACTTTCTGGGCATCGACGCGGTGGGCATCTCGCGCTGCCCCGATTGGGCCTGGTATTCGCACGACGCCACCGGCGCGCCCATCGAGCCCACGCAGGATCATGCCATCTCTATGATCACCGACCAGGGATTTGAGACCATGGAGGGTGCCAGCGGCGATGATTGGATTTCGGTTGCACAGTCCATGCGCGCCTACCTGCGCTTTTCCTTATTGGGCGGGGTAATCGCCAAGCAGATCCGCAATCTGGGCTATGCCGCCAAGGCCCACAGCGTCATGGATGGGGAGGTGCTGCAACCGCCTCTCTTGCTGCTGTCAGGCCTGGGCGAGGTGAGCCGCATTGGCGAGGTGATCCTCAACCCCTTCTTGGGCCCGCGCCTCAAGTCGGGCGTCGTCACCACCGACCTGCCCATGGCCCACGACGCGCCGATTGATTTCGGCCTGCAAGCCTTCTGTGAGGCCTGCAACAAGTGCGCGCGCGAGTGCCCTTCGGGTGCCATCACAGCCGGGCCAAAACGCATGTTCAATGGCTACGAAATCTGGAAGTCGGACAGCCAGAAGTGCGCCACCTACCGCATCACCACCCAGGGCGGGGCCATGTGCGGGCGCTGCATGAAGACCTGCCCTTGGAACCTGGAGGGTCTGTTCGCCGAAAAGCCGCTGCGCTGGCTGGCCTCCAACGTGCCCGCGCTGGCGAAGACCCTGGCCAAACTGGACGATGCCGCCGGGCGCGGCGGCCTGAACCCGGTCAAGAAATGGTGGTGGGATATCGAGCTGTACGAGGACGGCGCCTATAGAGCCGCGCGCCAGCCGGTCAACGAACGCGGCCTGCAAACCGACTTGGATCTGCGCTATGAGGACCAGACGCTGGCGGTCTACCCAGCGCCGCTGGCCCCGCATCCTTGGCCCTACCCCTTCCCCATGAACCGCGAGGCGGGCATCGAGGCCTACCAAGCCATGATCAGCGCGGACGACTACAAGGCGCGCCTGGCCGCTGGCGATGACAGC
>CAZHYF010000353.1:0-2213 GCA_964536635.1 uncultured Rhodospirillaceae bacterium
GGGCACAGATGACCGTGCCGATCTTGAAGTGCGGAAACCCGCCCTCGCTTTCGCTCGCCAGATAGTAGATCTTACGGCGATGGCAGGCGCTGCCGAAGAGGAACTCTGCGATGGGGCCGGCGCCGTAGAGCAAGTCATCGCCTAGGGCTTCTGCCCCTGGTTTGACGTCAGTGCGCGCCTTCGAGGGGGCCCCTTGGACTTGCCCTGAAGGGTTATGGGGTTGAGGCGACATGTGTTGGTCCTTTGGTTGAGGCAGGGCGGACTTAGATCAGGGCGTCTTTGGCCATCTTTACCTCAAGGCCATGCAGGCGGCGCCAAGCAGCGCGGACCGACATGCCAAGATTTAAACGGCTGACGCCTTCTGGGTTTGAAACGATAGCCTTTACGGCCTGGTAGAGGCCTTCGTGCTCGCTTGTCACCTTGGGTGCGATCAAGGGATCGCTTGTCTCTGGCAGCCGGGTAAAGCGCCCGTCTTTTGCCAGGTAGCCGATCAGTTCAAGACCCGCAGGCTGATGAAGCGGCGTTGCATGGCTTGCCCCACCAAGCCGGATCGCCAGCACACAACGATCAAAAAGCTCCAGGCTGTGATCTCTATCAATGGGCTGCATCAGCGCCTTGGCGCTATCGTCTAGGCCGGCAAGTAAAGAGCCATCTGTCGATGTCAGCCCATGGACAAGCGCGCTTTCCCATCCACCATAAAGACCAGGGGCCATAAGAGCCCCAACGACCCTGATGTTCAAACTGAACTGGTGGCACACAGCGGCTGCCATGGCTGCTTTCAGAATATCAGCTTCGCGCCAAATGCGTCGCCGAGCGCCCTGCCCTCTTGCTTTGGGCGGCTTGTCTGATCGGATGGCACCGGCCGACTGCAAAGCGCGAAGGCTCGGTACTTGTAGGCCCGAGGCCAGCACCGCTTCCTCATCGCTGTAGGCCTGCAAATTGGCGGGTTCCATGGTGTTCATTTTTCTCCGCCCAGAGCGATTTCATACATCTCGTTTTGATTGCCTACAGGATCGAGAAACCTCTTGCAACATATTTCGATTCATTTCATATCGGGTTTTGTCTACCACAGCTTACAAGGGGTTCCAAATGGCGACAATCAAGAAGAGAGCGCTCCCATCGGGCCAAATTCGCTGGCAGGTCAACTTCATTGATCAAATCGGAAAACGCCGCGCCAAGCTCTTTCCTCGCCGCAAAGATGCAGATGCCTATCTGGTTCAAGTCAGAAGCCTGGTGGCCAACAGCACCTACCTAGCCGATGGGCAAACCGTAACGGTTGGGCAGGCGGCCAAAGCCTGGCTGGATCACTGTGAGGTCAGATGTGAAACGGGGCGGCGGATGGAGCGAACGACCCTTCGCGGCTATAGTGACTACGTCCGGCTTCATCTCACCAGTCAGGACATGGGGCTGGCGGACATCTTGCTAAGCAATCTGTCCCGCCGCCGGGTAAATGCCTTGCGAGACCGACTATTGGCGAGCGGTCGCTCGGAGCATTTGACGCGGCGTTGTCTTTCTGTCCTCAAGCTCATTCTTGATCATGCCCAAGACAATGGTTTGATCTTTACCAACCCTGCCCAGGGCGTGCGGGTCATCAAGGCTAAGCGCATCGATCAACGAGCTCCCGTGCCAAGCAAAGACGTTATTCGCAGCTTGATTGACCAAGCGCCGGAGGACTTCAAACCCCACCTTATTACCTCTGCCCTTACCGGCCTTCGCGCCTCAGAGCTAAGGGGATTGCGCTGGCAGGATGTCGACTTTGAGGCCCGCCTTCTGCACATCCGACAGCGTGCAGATGCCTACAACCAACTGGGTGAGCCAAAATCGCAAGCAGGATACCGGGATATCCCGGCGGGCCCACTGGTCATCAACACCCTGCGCCGATGGAAGCTGCGCTGTCCCAAGAGCGAGCTTGGCTTGGTCTTCCCTGCCCCTAGGGGCGGTATCCTACAGCACACCAACACGCTTGCCCGCTTTCGCAAGCTTTGCGCTGCTGCTGGCGTTAAAATGCGCTGGCATGATCTGCGCCACTTCGCGGTATCGCTGTGGATCGAGCAAGGCTTTTCGACCAAAGAGGTCATGACCTTTGCAGGTCATGCCTCGGTTCAAATGACCATGGAGCGCTATGGTCACCTCTTCCCCTCGCCCGACCACCAAAACGCCATGGCCGAGGTCGAAGCCCGCCTCCTAGGCTGATGGGGCCGATTTGCGTCCCA
>CAZHYF010000354.1:0-2194 GCA_964536635.1 uncultured Rhodospirillaceae bacterium
CAAATGCCCTATGGCCAGGTGGACCGCATTTGTAAGCTTGTGCCGAACAATCCTGCCAACCCGGTGACGCTAGAGCAGGCCTTGGAGAGCGAACCTGATCTGCGTGATCAGGTCGATTCGGACCCAGCCGTGGCGCACCTTGTCGGCATGGCGCGCCAGCTTGAAGGCCTCTACCGCCACGCTTCGACCCACGCAGCGGGCGTTGTGATCGGCGACCGCCCTTTGCACGAACTGGTGCCGCTGTATCGCGATCCGCGCTCGCCCATGCCCGTGACCCAATTCAATATGAAGTGGGTCGAAAGCGCCGGTCTGGTGAAATTCGACTTCTTGGGCCTGAAGACCCTGACCGTCATTCAGACCTGCTTGGACCTGATCAAAGAATCCTGTGGCGATGACATCGACATGGCGCGTCTGCCCATGGATGATCCCGACACCTTCGCCATGCTATCGCGCGCCGAGGCTGCGGGGGTGTTCCAGTTGGAATCCTCGGGCATGCGCCAGGTGCTGCGCGATCTGAAACCTGACCGTTTTGAAGACATTATCGCGGTGGTCTCGCTCTATCGCCCCGGCCCCATGGACAACATTCCCTCCTATGTTCGGCGCAAGCACGGCGAGGAGGAGCCGGACTATATGCACCCGCTGCTGGAGCCGGTCCTAAAAGAGACCTTCGGCATCATGATCTATCAGGAGCAGGTCATGCAGGCGGGCCAGGTGCTGGCGGGCTACTCCCTGGGCGGAGCGGACCTGTTGCGGCGCGCTATGGGTAAAAAGATCCCCGCGGAAATGGCCACCCAGCGCCAATTGTTCGAAAGCGGCGCCGCCGAGCGCGACGTTCCCGCCGCCAAGGCCAACGAGATTTTCGACCGGATCGAGAAATTTGCTGGCTATGGCTTTAACAAGTCGCACGCCGCGGCCTATGCGCTGGTCTCCTACCACACGGCTTGGCTGAAGTGCCATTATCCAGCCGAGTTCTTGGCTGCGTCGATGACCCTGGATCTGGGCAATACCGACAAGCTGGGCATGTTCAAGGCCGAGGCGGACCGGCTGGGCATTGAAGTGCGCCCGCCCGACGTCAACCGCTCCAAGGCGACCTTCAGCGTCGAGGTTGACGACGGCAAGCGCGCCATTCGCTATGCACTGGGCGCGCTGAAAAACGTTGGCGAAGCGGCCATTCAGACCATGACCGAAATCCGTGCCAAGCAAGACGGTGGGCGTTTTGCGGGCCTGGCCGATTTCTTCCAGAGCGTGGACGGCCGCGTTCTGAACAAGCGCCTGCTGGAGAACCTGGTGCAGGCCGGGGCCTTTGATACCCTGCACGCCAACCGCCACCAGATCCTCGAAAGTCTGCCCTATCTGCTCAAGCTGGCGGCTGCAGAGGCCGAGGCGCGCAATTCGGATACCTTCAGCTTGTTTGGCGATGAGCCCGCCCAGGCCCCAGAGCTGCGGTTGGAGCAGGTCATGGACTGGCCGGTGTTGGAAAAGCTGGAGCGCGAGGCAAAAGCCGTGGGCTTCTATCTGTCAGCCCACCCGCTGGAGGCCTACGATGCGGCCTTGTCCAAGCTCAAGATCAAGACCTTCAAGCAGATCGCCCAGAACCGGGACGCTTCGGGGCGCATGGCAGCCATCGTCACTGGGCGGCGCTTTGGCACGTCTGCGCGCGGCAATCGCTTTGCTTTTATCCAGCTCTCGGATGCCTCGTCGGCCTATGAGGCCATCGTATTTTCTGAGACCCTCTCGGCCTCGCGCGACCTGCTGGAGCCCGGCACGGCCATCGTTGCCGAAGCCGCCATTCGTCACGAGGGCGACGATGTGAAGATTGCCTTCAACTCCATTTCAGCGCTCGACGAGGCGGTGGCCAAGGTGGCGAACAAGGTCGATCTCTACCTGGACCGCGCCGATGTGATCGAGGCGATCAAGGAGGTGCTGGAGCGCGAAGGGGCAGGGCGCGGGGAGCTGCGGGTCTGCCTGATCCTCGACAATGGCCTGGAGGCCAAGATTGACCTGCCAGGCCGCTGGAACCTGTCGCCCAAGGTGCGCCAGGCGCTGCGCTCCTTCCCCGGCGCCGAGGTGGTTGAGGCCTAGAGCAAGCCGCGAATGAGTGGCAACACGAGAGAGCATGGACTTGCGTTAGAAATCAGTCAGCTAGAGCGGAAGGGCTGTTGCAAGACCAACGCCCGACGCTCTAGCAGCCCAG
>CAZHYF010000355.1:0-2169 GCA_964536635.1 uncultured Rhodospirillaceae bacterium
TGGGCTCTGGACAGCGTGAGCTCTGGGCAGCCCCAAAGCCCTGCGCGCGCCCGTTCGCGGCGCCCCGCACTCGGACAGCACTTGCCACCCTCCAATTGCGACCTAGCTCACTGCTAGAGCCTATAGCCTTCTATTCAAAGGAGCCCCTCGACCAACATCGAAGGCGCCCATATGCCGATGCTTGGTTGATCGAACCGAACGGGGCTGGCTTCGTGGGACGCGTGATGCGTTGCGGCCTTGCCGCCGTGCACGCGCAACCGTAAACCCAACTCGACCCTCATAACCGCGAGAAATAGCTCCGCAGTGAAACGCGCCTATAACCATCTTTATCGACTTCGCGAGGTCATGCTCGACATGGAAGAAGAGCAGGGCCTCCAGCCCCTAAGCGACCACGAGCGACGCGTCTTTTTGGCTGCCGTGGGCGTTGCGGACGACAGCGACGCCTGTCTGACCAAGGACATAGCCGTCCATCGCTTGGTACAAGACATCTCCCGCCCCTCGATCTTTCGCGCCCTAAGCAAGCTGCAACAGCGCGGCCTTCTGTTGCAAGGCCAGGGCGAAAAGGGCCACTACCGTATTGCTGGTCCCAAAGGTTGAGCCTGTCCTGCCCTTCTTGGCGCGCGCTGCGCCGCACTTCAGCCGCCCGACCTGCTCTATCGCTTTGATTTGTCAGCAATGCCGCCCGGGCTCTTGAACCCAAGAGCTTGGACTTTGCGCTAGAAGATATCCGGCTCCTTGGTCGGCCCACCGAATTCTGAGCGCAGAAAATCAAAATCACAGCCCTTATCGGCCTGCTCAATGTGCTGGCTGAACATCCAGCCATAGCCGCGCTCAAAGCGGGCTTCGGGTGCCCGCCAGCGCGCGCGTCGTGCTGCCAGCTCAGCCTCCGACACCTCCAGCTCAAGGCGGCGCGCCGGAATATCCACCGCGATCATATCGCCGGTCTCGACCAAAGCCAGCGGACCGCCGACATAGGCCTCGGGCGCGATGTGCAGCACGCAGGCACCAAAGGCCGTGCCCGACATGCGCGCATCGGACAACCGCAACATGTCACGGTGCCCCTGCTTTAGCAGCGCTTGCGGCATGGGGATCATGCCCCATTCGGGCATGCCCGGCCCGCCCTGCGGCCCGGCGTTGCGCAACACCAGCACATGATCGGCGGTCATGGGATAGTCCGGATCATCGATGATCGCCTTCATTTCTGGGTAGGAATTGGCCACGATCGCCGGCCCCCGATGCTGGTAAAACCTGGGATCGCAGGCCGCGGGCTTGATCACCGCACCATCGGGCGCCAGGTTGCCCTTCAGCACCGCCAAAGAGCCCTCGTGATAGACCGGGTTTGACAGCGGGCGGATCACGTCGGGGTTATAGTTGACCGCCGTCGCCAGCACCTGCTCCCAGGTCTCGCCCGAGACCGTCAGGGCCGAGCGGTCCAGCTTGTCGCCCAGCTCCTTCATCAGGGCCAAGAGGCCACCTGCGTAATAAAAATCTTCCATCAAATAGCGATCACCCGAGGGGCGAATGTTGGCGATGACCGGCGTCGAGCGGCCAATTCGGTCAAGATCGTCCAGCGCCAGCTGCACGCCCGCGCGCCGCGCCATAGCGATCAGGTGGATGATGGCGTTGGTCGAACAGCCCATGGCCATGGTGGTGGTGACCGCGTTGGTCACGGCTGCTGGCGTGATGATCTGATCGGGGGTCAGATCCTGCCACACCATCTCGACAATTCGCCGCCCGCAGGCCGCTGCCATGCGTTGGTGCGCCGAATCCGCCGCCGGAATGGCCGAAGCCCCCGGCAGGCACAGCCCCATGGCATCGGCAATTGCGGTCATGGTGCTGGCGGTGCCCATGGTCATACAGTGGCCATAGGAGCGCGCAATCCCCGCCTCGACCCCATCGACATAGGCGTGATCAACGGTGCCCGCGCGGCGCTCGTCCCAGGCCTTGAAAGCGTCCGTGCCCGAGCCCAAGGTCTTGCCAGCAAAGTTGCCCCGCAGCATCGGCCCAGCGGGCAGGTAGACGAAGGGCAGCCCCATGGACACCGCGCCCATCACCAGCCCCGGCGTCGTCTTATCGCAGCCCCCCATCAGCACCGCGCCATCAACGGGATGCGCGCGCAACAGCTCCTCGGTCTCCATGGCCAGCATGTTGCGATAGAGCATGGTCGTA
>CAZHYF010000356.1:0-2142 GCA_964536635.1 uncultured Rhodospirillaceae bacterium
TATTAACGACCCTAGACGACCATAAAGGTTTTGTTTTTGGCATCACAAAGAAGTCAAAAAATAAAAAAAGACCATGAAAGACACCAAAAAATTCATGAAGGCAATAAAAGAGGTATTAAATTATATACGAAATATTTTTAGCAGCAAAAAGCAGTATAAACGCTACAGAAAATCTCTGAAAAATAGAATCAGTTTAATTTTTATGTTATATGTTATTTCTTTTATTATATTTTCTTGTCTTTATTTCGTTTATTATTTAGATTTCTATGCAACAATGTTTATCCCCATGGAGCTTTGGTTTGCGATTATCTTTGCTGTATTTGCTATATTACTAACAGCTCAGATGTGGATCTGTTCAAGATATATCTATTTTGCATCAAGATCGATAAATCAACAGCGGCGGCTTGCAACCGCATTTACTATGCAAGCGAGGAGGATCGATGCAACTCTCAAGTATTTAGGGCAACGGAGTGGGTCCAGCTTACCGCCTCTGTAAAACGGCAGTGGCGCGTCATAACGACCCCCGCACGCGCGCCATAGACGGATCATAGGGCGCGGGCGCGATGACCTCGGCGGGGACCAGATCGCCGCAGAGGTCCAGGGTCAGGCGACGGCCGGGCTCGGCCAAACTGGGCGCGACGTAAGCCAAGGCCAGGTTCATCGCAACGCGATGGCCCCATGCGCCCGAGGTGACCGTGCCCACAACCTGCCCCGCGCCCATGACCGAGGCTCCACCGCGCGCGGGCATGGCCCTGCTGTCAACACGCAGGGTCACCAGCTTGCGCTTCGGCCCCGCGCGCAGACGCTCAGCCAAGGCCGCCTTGCCGACAAAGTCCGGCTTGTCCAACCGCACAAAGCGCTCCAGCCCCGCTTCGA
Source organism: uncultured Rhodospirillaceae bacterium (assembly GCA_964536635.1). Taxonomy (GTDB): domain Bacteria; phylum Pseudomonadota; class Alphaproteobacteria; order UBA7985; family JAUIBT01; genus JAUIBT01. The sequence continues at coordinate 877 of CAZHYF010000356.1, forward strand.
AGGGGTCGAACTCGGTCAACAGGTCGGCCTTCCAGTGTAAAAAGCTCTTTTCCAGCCGCATGGACTCCACCGCCCGCGCGCCGAACAGCCTGAGGCCATGGGCCTGCCCCGCAGCGCGCAACACCTGGTAGGCTGCATAGAGACTGGCGTTCGGCACATGGATCTCATAGGCCAGCTCACCTGAAAAGCTCACCGCCATAACGGTTGCTGGCGCGTAGCCAAGGAAGCATTCGCGCAGGCTCAGCCAGGGGAAGGCCTCGGCCGACCAGTCGCCGCGCGCCGAGGCCGTCAAGACCGCCCGCGCCTTGGGCCCCGCCAACAGCAAAATGGTCTGCGCGTTGGTCAGACTGCGCAGCGTCACATCCTCACCGGGCCGCCGATGGGCCTCTAGCCAATCCATATCGTGCTGCTCTGCTGCCGCCGCAGAGCCGTACCAGACCCGCGCGGGCCCCCGGTCGCTGGCGGGCAAGTTGGCCAACGTGGCTTCGGCCTTGATCATGCCCTGGGCGTTCAACAGGTAGGCCAACCCCAGCCGCCCACTGCGCCTTGGCAACATCCCGCAGGCCAGGCGATCCAAGAAAGCGTGGCGGTCGGCGCCGCTGATCTCGATCCGGTTGAAGCCGTTGACCTCGGTCAGACCAACGCCAGCTTGCACCGCGCGCACCTCCGCGCCCACCAGTGCCTCGGCCTCGTCAAATTCAAAGGTCAGGCGCGGGTGAAAGTCCGCAGCAGGCTTGATGTAGTCCAGCCGCTCCCACCCATTGACCACCGTGAACTCGGCGCCCTCAGCGGCCAGCACCGGCGTGAGCGGCGTGGTCTTGGCGTTGCGGCCCGCGGGGCGGTGCTCGTGGGGGAAGTGGAAGCGAAATTCGTTCTGATAGTCCTCGATCGCCTTCAGCGCGGTCAGCTCGACGTTGGCGTGGCCGGTGAAACGCCGCGGGTCCAGACACCAGGTGTCATAGCAGGCCTCGCCGTGGACGATCATCTGGGCCAGCAACCAGCCGTGGCCTCCGCCCTCGCCCAGCCCGGCGCGCAGACCGATGATGCAGAAGGCATTGCGCTTGCCCGGAACGGCGCCGACCAGTGGCGCGCCGTCAATCGTATAGGTGATGGGCCCATTGATGATGGTGTGGATCCCCACCTCGCGCAGCGCTGGCATGCGGGCAAAGGCGCCCTCCAGCACGTCTATGACCCGTTCGACATCGTCGGGGCACAGGGCGTTGACGAAGCCCGGATCGATGCCATCCAGGCCCCAGGTCTTGCAGT
>CAZHYF010000357.1:0-2135 GCA_964536635.1 uncultured Rhodospirillaceae bacterium
TGCCAGACCGCCAGCAGAACGAAGCCCGGTCCGATCAAGCCATAGTTCAAGACGTGCGGATAGCCCAGCAAGCCCTGCCGGTCCAAGGGCAAATAAAAGAGGGTAAAGGCCAGCCCCAGGCTTTGGTTCATGATGCCCAGGCGCGGCACCAGCAACAAGAGCGCGCCGACGGCCAGCCAAGCAAACAGCGCGCGTGGGCCCATCCAGGACTTGGCCAGCAGAAGCGCCACCACCAGGCCTGACAAAGCATAAACCAGATCCAAGCCCGCAAAGACGAAGGGCAGGGGCTCAGCCAACAGCGCATGCAGCAAATCGGGCCCACCCAGTCGCACATAGGGCGGCCAAAGCGCTGCCAGACCGGCCAGCCTCAGGCTCTGCAGCAAGGGGAGCAGCCAAATCGGCGTGCGATCCAGCAAGCGTAGGCTGTGAGCGCGCAAGCTGGGAAGGACCACCAAACTAAGCGCCACCAAGCCATAGGGCACCAAGCCCAGCCACATCACCGGGTGGAGGCCTGCAATCGCTGGCAGGCGCAGGAGCCCGGCCAGCGCCGCTGCGGACAAGCCCGCAGCCCAAATCAACAAGAGGCAGGCCAGCGCCACGGCGTCGCGCTCCACCTCATCAGAGATGCCCGCACGCAAGCGCGCTGCGCGCACGATCATGACCCAGGCACCGACCTGCGCGAGCAGCAAAAAGGGTGTCAGGGACAGATCGCTGAGCATGGTTAGCCGGTGACCTCGATCAGTTCGGCCCACTCGCGGGCAGACAAGCCAGAATCGGCTTGGGTCACGGTCTCGCCCGCCAGACGGCGGCGCAGCACCGCGATCATCCTGGCCGACAGAGTAAAGCTGCCCAGGCGGTAATCTTCGAAAGCGGCGGTGGCCAGCGGCACCCAGCGCTTGACCAGCTCGATCATGGCGTCGGCGTAGGCCCTGATTTCATACTGGGCGTGCGGGTCGCCGCGCAAAGAGAGGAAGTGGAACAGATTGTGCAGGTCAATCTTCCAGTACCACTGGGTATAGACGTTGAGCGGCAGGCGCATGCGCGCCAGTTCGCGCGCCAAACCGCTGCGCTCGGGGTCGAGGGCCTGGCCGTCGTCATCCTGGTTCAACAGCTCCAGGTAGTGGTCATAGGCCGCTGCCGATTGCAGCTTGAGTTGGCTCAAGACCTCTTCGGCCTCGCGGCCTTCCAGCACCTGGCCTCGGCCTTGGCGGTTGACCACCGACTGCGCGGCCAGATGTTCGGGCGCGGGCACATAGAACTCTTTGTCCAGCACCGAATAGCGCGCCGAGATCTCGTTGACGTTGGCGGTGCGGTGGCGAATCCACTGGCGCGCAACGAAGACCGGCAATTTGACGTGGAACTTGATCTCGCACATCTCGAAGGGGGTCGAGTGGCGGTGTCGCATGAGGTAGCGGATCAGGCCCTCGTCCGAGCTGACCGACTTGGTGCCGCGTCCATAGGAGACACGCGCGGCCTGCACGATGGCTCCGTCATCGCCCATATAATCCACCACGCGCACAAAGCCGTGGTCGAGCACGGGCACAGCGCTATAGAGCAGCTCCTCCAGCGCGGGCGCGGTGGCTCTGCGGGTCTGGTGGCTCTGGGATCGGGCGTCTTGCAGGTCGTCGCGCTGGTCTTGGGTCAGGTTTTGCATGGCGGGGCCTTCGGTCATGGCTGGGCCTTCGGTCAACGAAGGTTGTCATTACAATCTTAGGTTGGCGGCGTCTAGCAGGAAAGCCAAAGCCGCGCAGCAAACATGGGCTCTAGATAGCAGGCTGCGGCAGGCTTGTCGCTGGTCAAAGGCGGGGTGCAGCGACTTGCGCCAGTATCTTAGAAAAGGGACTGGATCTTTGCCTCCAGACTGCCTACCTTAGGAACGTGGGCAACCACTATGGTGATAAACCTGCGTTTGAATAGGCGTTATGGACCCGGGGGCAGTACCCGGCGTCTCCACCAATCTCTCCGCTGCGCGCCTTCGGGCTACCGCCGCCGGGACTTCAGGGGACGACACAGGATCGACATGCGTTGAAAGGCCGTGGCTTCACCCGGACTGATCCCGCGTTAAAGGGGTCGAGTAAATATAGTTGCTAACGACAACTTTGCTCCGGTTCGTGCTGCCGCTTAAGCGGTATCGC
>CAZHYF010000358.1:0-2131 GCA_964536635.1 uncultured Rhodospirillaceae bacterium
GTTGGCGCTCTGGCTGGTCGCGACCGCGCCGAAATAGCCGGCGCCCAACTCACCGAAGAAGCTGAATCCGGGCGACGCTTGAAGCTGCGCCGAGTAGCCCAAGCTGGCGTAGGGGCCGACCGGCCAGGACGGCTGCACCTTGGCGCTGAGGGCGTAGGGCACGACGTTGCTGCCCTCCCAGATTTTGCCGTTGGCTTTAAGGCTGGCGCGGGGAGCGCCCAACTGAGCGCCAGCGCCGACGAAGAAACCACCATTTCCCGGATGATAGTTGCCGCTGAGAGCGACCGACAGATTGTCGACTAAGGCTGAGGCGTTGTAGGTGTAACCCGTTGTCCCGCTTCCGCCACTGGAGCTAAGGCCGTCGGTGTCGTCACCCGCCAGTCCCAAGGCAAGATGCAAGAAGTCGCCGGACAGGCGCGCAGAGGCTTGGGAGTTGGCGAAGAGGCCCGTGTGCAGGCCGAAACCCAGCGTGCCAGCATGCGTGCCGATGTAGAGCTTGGGGCGCTTGTCGTCTTGGCCAGCATAGAGGGGGTCCGTGGGGTTCGCATTGGTTCGGATCGCGGGGCCTCCGCTGAGCGCAGCGGTATGCAGGGCCTCCCAGTCTGGCTGCCAGAGCACCACATCGTCAGTGGCCAAAGGATCGTTTACCCCAAAAGCGTCGTGCGCGCCTTGCACCGAAGCTGAGGGTGCCGCTTGAGCCGTAAGCTGGGCTTGGGCCGCTGGGGCCAGCAGGGTCAGGCTGGCTAGCGCAACCAGCGAAACCGAAGCGAAGGCGCCAAAATTGGCCAGGGGCGACAAGAGGCTCGACGCCGAGATGGGATCAGATGTGCGGAGATAAGAAGACATAAGCGGTGCCTCCTTTCAGCGAAACGCAAGCGAGCGGCCGAGCTCCGCTCCTCGTTTCGGGCGCGGTTTTCAAGGCCATAGAAATGAAAAAGAGCGCGCTTTGATGGGATCAGTAGAGTAAAGCGCGCTCGTTCGGTCTCGGTCTTGGGCGAGGCGGCGGCTGCAGGCGGGCTGCTGGCCTCACCGCCGGGCTCAGGTCCTAAAAGCGGTAGCTGGCGCCAAAGCGCAGTACGGGGTAGAGGTACTCGCCGTCAAAGCCATCAACCAAGTCGCGGAAGGCCTTGGCAGAGGAGAGACAGGCCGACTGGTCCGCCGCTGCCAGCGTGCTGCACGCAGCCGACTGGGTGAAGGTGGTGTCCGCCTGACCCATATAGCTAAGGCCCAGGTCGCCGTAGAAAGAGAAACCGCTGGTCGAGCGCATGCGGCTGCCGACGCCGACACCCAAATAGGGGCCGTAGTTCCATGAGGAGTTCAGCGAGCCTTGGAAGTCGATCGTGCCGCTGGGGGTCACCTTTGAACCCGAGGCGTAGACCCCCGGAGCACCCTTTTGCAGACCTGCCGACAGGTGCAGGTTGGAGCGCATGGGGTGGAAGTTCATGTAGACCGAGCCCGAGTCGCCGTCGGCGTCAAAGTTCAGGTTGTCGATCTTGGCGGTATCGCGGTCGATGCCCAGCTTGCCGTATTCATAGATGCCGGTGACGGAGTAGGCATCTGAGAAGAAGAAGGTCGCGTTGACACCAGCGCCTAGCGTGCCGATGTGGGCACCGATAGAGGCGGGGATGCGGCCGTCGTTATAGCTGGACGCGCCGCCGGGGACCGGGGCAAATGCCGGTGCGCTAGGCTGGGGTGCGTAGGCGCCGCCATTGTGCTGAACCGGTGCATTCAAGGGCAGACGGTACAGGCGACCATCCGGGCCGCGCACAATGGGATCATTGGCGGCAGCCAGGGTCATGTCGCCACTGCCCGCAGCAAAGGGCAGCGCGCCATTGGCGGTCATGGTCTCACCTGGGGCGACGTTGATCGGTTGGGCCGGGGCCGGAGCCTTCTTGCCGAAGCCGAACAGCGACAAAGCCGTTGCGTCTTGCAGGGCGCCGGGAAGTTGAGCGCCGGGAAGTTGGCTGTCCAGATAGGTGTCGCCATAGCCGCTGCTGGCCAGGGTATCTGAAGAATCCAGAACCAGGGCATCGAAGCCGCTTGTGGGCACGCCATAATCAAAAGACGAAGTGCCATCTTGGGCCTGTGCCTGAACCGCCAAAACCAAGCCCAGGGTAGCGGCGATTGAGGC
>CAZHYF010000359.1:0-2106 GCA_964536635.1 uncultured Rhodospirillaceae bacterium
AAACCTGATCCAGTTTGGCCGCAAGGAAGTCGAGGGCGCCGAAGCCTGGAAGCCCCACCGCCCGGAACGCCCCGAAAAGCTCGAGGGCGGCAAGAATTTCGACCTCGTCACGGAATATGAGCCCCGAGGCGACCAGCCCACCGCCATCGCCGACCTTGTCGAGGGCATCGACAATGGCGAGACCGACCAGGTGCTCTTGGGCGTCACCGGCTCGGGCAAGACCTTCACCGTCGCCCAGACCATCGCCCGCACCCAGCGCCCGGCGCTGATCCTTGCGCCCAACAAGACCCTCGCCGCCCAGCTCTATGGCGAGTTCAAGAGCTTCTTCCCCAACAACGCGGTCGAGTATTTCGTCTCCTATTACGACTACTACCAGCCCGAGGCCTATGTGCCGCGGACCGACACCTATATCGAGAAGGAATCGTCGATCAACGAGCAGATCGACCGCATGCGCCACGCCGCCACCCGCGCCTTGTTCGAACGCGAAGACGTGGTGATTGTGGCTTCGGTCTCCTGTATCTACGGCATGGGCTCGCCCGAAACCTACGTCGGCATGACCCTGCCGCTGGCGGTGGGCGACACCCAGGACCAACAAGCCCTGCTGCGGCGCCTAGTCGAGCTGCAATACAAGCGCAACGATATCGCCTTTGGGCGCGGCACCTTTCGCGTGCGCGGCGATACCGTCGAGATTTATCCCTCGCACGCCGAAGACGCGGCCTGGCGCATCTCCATGTTCGGCGACGAGGTTGAGGCCATCTATGAATTCGACCCGCTGACCGGCGAGCGCGGCCAGCCGCTGGAAAAGGTGCGGCTCTACGCCAATTCGCACTATGTGACACCCAAACCAACGATTTTGCAGGCCATCAAGCAGATCAAAGTTGATCTCAAGCGCCGCCTGGAGGAGCTGGAGAGCGCGGGCAAGCTACTGGAGGCTCAGCGCCTGCAACAGCGCACCAGCTTTGATATCGAGATGCTGGAGGCCACTGGCTCGTGCGCCGGTATCGAGAACTATTCGCGCTATCTGACCGGTCGCGCACCCGGCGAGCCACCGCCGACCCTGTTCGAATACATCCCCGATAATGCCCTGTTGATCATCGACGAGAGCCACGTCACCGTGCCCCAGATCGGCGCCATGTATAAGGGCGATTCGGCGCGCAAGCTGACCCTGGCCGAATACGGCTTCCGTCTGCCCTCGGCCGCCGACAACCGGCCGCTGAAGTTCGAAGAATGGGAGGCCATGCGCCCGCAGACGGTGCATGTCTCGGCGACCCCCGGCAATTGGGAGATGGCGGCCACCGGCGGCGTCTTCGTCGAGCAGGTCATTCGCCCGACTGGCCTGGTGGACCCCGTGTGCGAAATCCGCCCGACCGAGACCCAAGTGGACGATCTGATCGCCGAGGCGCGTGACGTGGCCGAAGCCGGCGGGCGCGTATTGGTCACCACCTTGACCAAGCGCATGGCCGAAGATTTGACCGAATATCTGGGCGAAGCGGGCCTGAAGGTGCGCTACATCCACTCCGATGTAGAGACACTGGAACGTATTGAAATCATTCGCGATTTGCGGCTGGGCGTCTACGACGTGCTGGTGGGCATCAACCTGCTGCGCGAGGGCCTGGACATTCCCGAATGCCGCCTGGTGGCCATTTTGGACGCCGACAAGGAAGGCTATCTGCGCTCGACCACCTCGCTGATCCAGACCATTGGCCGGGCGGCGCGCAACGTCGAGGGCCACGTTATCCTCTACGCCGATCGCCAAACCGACAGCATGACCGCCGCGCTTGAGGAGACCCAACGCCGCCGCGAAAAGCAGCTCGAATACAACGCCGAACACGGCATTACGCCCGAGACCATCAAAAAGGAGATCGGCGATATTCTGGGCTCGGTCTACGAGCGCGACCACGTTACCGTGGGTACCGGCGACGAGGATCTGGCGCACCTGCAAGGCAAGAGCCTGCGCGGCACCCTGGCCGAGCTGGAAAAGCGCATGCGCGATGCCGCCGCGAACCTGGAGTTCGAGGAAGCCGCCCGCCTGCGCGACGAGATCAAGCGCCTGGAGGCCAAGGAGCTGGAGTTGGGCTCGCCGGGGCTGGACGCGCCCGATACGGC
>CAZHYF010000360.1:0-2094 GCA_964536635.1 uncultured Rhodospirillaceae bacterium
CCCATCACCGATCTGACCGCGCCCAGCATCTCGCCAGAAGAGGCGGAGGCTTGGGACAAAGAGCCCCTGTTCGCCCCAGCGAACTAACCCCTAGCAGTCACAGCCGCCCTGGAGTTTGCCATGTTCTCAGCCCCCGTTAAGCTCGCCAGCCTCGTCGCCCTGCTGCTCTGCCTTGGTGCGGGCCAGGCCTTGGCCTTCAAGCGCCCCATCATCATTTCAACCGGGGTGGACAATGTCCAGAAGACCGCCAAGGGCGTCTCCATGGATCTGCGCATCTTGATGCGCAACGACAACGGCTACCCCTTGACCATCGACAAGGGCGCAGCGCTCTTGGGCCTGGAGGGCTATCGGGTGGGCGCCATGCAGGTCAAACAGGCCGTTCAACTGCCGCCATACGGCATGGAGGAGGTGGTGTTGACCTTGGCGGGCAACAGCCAGCAGCGCCGCTACATCGCCGAGACCCTGCGCAGCCGTGCCATCGTTGGCTATGCCTATAAGGGCTACCTGTCGGTGCGCGAGTTCGCCGACCCGATCGAGATCAAAGAAGTCAGCCGCTTCCGTGTGCCCGCGCGCTTGCAACAGGCCAAGCGGTAGCGCAAAGCCCAGCGCCCGCAGCGCTAGTCCAGCAGCGGCGCCGCAGCGATCTTGTCCAACACGGGCGCAGCGCAAGTCTCAAAGCCATAGGTCTGGCGAAACCGCTTCAGGTCCTCGGCTGCGGCTGGGACCGGTTTGGTCTCAATGAGGCTGCCAATCGCCTCGGCCAAGGCAAACGCGTCGTCGGCAGGAAAGGTCACCCCCAGGCGGTGGCGCTCGACAAAACGGTTAAGCTCATAACTATCCGAAGCAATGATGGGCAGACCGGCAAAGGCGCACTCGAACAGCTTGTTGGGCAAGGTCAGTTCATAGGAGAGGGTCAAGGGGCGCAGCGGCACCAGCGCCAGGTCAGCGCAGGCAACGAATTCCGTCACGCAATAAGGGTTGACCGGCTCGACGAAGTGGACGCGGCTCTCGTGGCCCCGGTCTTCGACGAAGCGCTTCAAGTAGCTCAAGAAGCTGTCCGTGCCGCCACCGAGCAGGGCCAAGTTCACATGGTCCGGCAGTAATCCCAAGGCCTCGATGGCCGTCTCCAGCCCGCGATTGAGCGTCACCTTACCCACCGCGACCAGCAAGACGCTGTGCCCAGCAATGCCGATTTCACTGCGCAAATCGCCTTGGTTCGGACTACGCCCCCAGCGCTCGAAGGCCAGAGGCCGCCGCGCCTTGTCGTCAATGGGCGCGTTGTAGACCACAAGCGGTTCCTCGATCTTGTAGGCCTTGGCCAGATAGCGCGCGATGGTCGGCCCCACCGTCGTGATGAGATCGCACTGCTTGAAATGGCGCTGCTCGTAGGCCTGCATCCAGCGCCGACGCGCCCGGGTTAGGGGCGGGTTGCGATGGGTCTCAAGCTCGTGGCTATCAAAAATAAGGTAGCTGCCGAGCTTGCGCTTGATGTGACTGCCCAGAGCCAGGCTCTGCCAATCGTTGCAGTGGACAACATCGGGCTTCCAGTCCTGCAACTGATCCTCGAAGGCAAACTGGAAAGCCAGGTGTTGGAAGCGATAGAACAACGCCCGGATGAACCAGCGATAGAAGCTACGGAGACTCTTCATTGCTCAATTTCGCAAATTTCTTCGCGATTGGCAGCCCGCGCCTTGGCCAGCTCCTTGGCACAGGTGCGGCGGCGAATAGAGGGCAGAGGCAGGCGCTCGGCCAAGCGCCGCCAACAGGCCGCTGCAAAGCTCAAAGGTGACAGCTCTCGGCGCACATAGGTGACGCCGTTGATTGTCTCCAACATGGGCAAGCCCTTGCGCGCACGGCAATAGACCCGGACATCGTGACCGTCTAGGGCAAGCAAATGCGCGAGCTTGATCACGCGATTGTCGGGGTTGCAGGGATTGGGCACAAGCAGGGCGACCCGTTTCTTACGGCCGTCGCTGTTGGAGGAAGCAGGCTTGTTTTGGGCGAACTGATCCATGGCGCTGGTGTTGTGCCTTTCGTCTTTGCCCCTCGTTTTAGGCTGAAAATTGCGGCCTGGCTAGGCAGAGCACCGAGCCT
>CAZHYF010000361.1:0-2084 GCA_964536635.1 uncultured Rhodospirillaceae bacterium
TCCTTCATGTCCTGCCTGGAGCGTTTGAAGGAATTTTTCGAGCAGACCCGCAGCCTCTAGAGCAAAGCCCAAGCCAGTGGCCGCAAGAGCGCAGGCGACGCTGTGGCAAACAACATGCGTCAGACCAAGGCCCAAGCTGATGGTTGTTTTTCTTGGCCGAAAGGCTTGCGCGAAAGTGATGCAACTTTCCGGGGATTGCGCTAGTTCAGGACCGAATCAAAGCCCATGAGGTAGCTGAGCGGGGCAAAGTCGTCGGTCAGAATGCGCGGTTTACGCCGTTTGATCAGGTCGTCAATGAAGGCCTGACTTAGGGGCTGAAATCGCATCAGCTCCGGTCTGCGGGTGGTGATCGAGGACACCGGGCTGTCCTTGGCGCTGGCCAAGAGGACGAAGACCCGCCGCTCGCCGCGATCTGGCGCGCGCCCCTCGGTCCAGACCTCCAGGCTCGCGAAGATGTCGTCCAGCGTGACCACCATGGCCGCCAAGGCATCCAGGCGATCAACATTATCGAGCAAGTTCATCGCAAAGACGCCGTCGGGTGCCAGACGCGCTGCGACCAGTTGGAAGAACTCCTGCGTAACAAGGTGCTCTGGCACGGTGATATCGGTGAAGGCGTCACCCACAATCACGTCGTATTGGGTCCGGCTGTCACGCAGTGCCACGCGCGCGTCTTGGTGCAAAATTTGGGTCTGGTCCGGTTGGAACCAAAAATCCTGCATGGCCACCTCGGTCACGACCGGGTCAATTTCCGCTACGGTGATGTCGCCGATGCCGAGATCTTGCCATGCGCGCGGCACGGAGTAACTGCCTCCGCCGATGTGAAACGAGCTGAAATCGCGCCGCCCCATTCGCATGCGGGGCAAGACATCCAGCAAAGCTGCATGATCCGTGTACATGACGCGCGGCTCCCGCTGTCCGCTGACGCCGTGAGCCAGGTGGTCCACCACCATCAGGTGGACGGCATCGCCCGGCGCGTCGGACAAGGCCACCGTTCGGATGCAGTAATAGCTGCTCTCGCGATCACAAACCGAAGGCAAGGCGAGCGCCTGCGCACCCAGCAAGACGACGGCGAGCAGGGCGCCTGCGGCGGCACCAAGCTGACGGCGCGGAGCCTTGCCGAGCCAAAAGCAGATCAGACCCGCCACCGAATAGACCGCGGCCACCACCAACAAAGTTGCGATCGACCCCAGCAAGGGCACAAAGGCAAAGCCTGCCAACAGGGTGCCGACGATGGCGCCGATGGCCCCGGTGGCGTACATCAGCCCCAGCGCGCGTTCGGATGCAGCGCGCCCGCGCATGGCGGCGACCGTCAAAATGGGCGCAGGCACCCCCGCGAACAAGGAAGGCAGGAAGAAAGCAAGCATGCTGATGGCCGAGATGGCGGCCAAGGGATTGGCGATCGTTGCCAAAACGGTGCCCGACACGCCACGCAAAACCAAGCTCGCACCAGCAGTGGTCAGAGCGGCGGCAATCATTGTCCAGCCCGCCGCGCGCAGGGCGCGATCCGTCTGCCAGCTCGCCAAGCGCCCGCCCCACCAGTGCCCGGCGGAAAACCCGGCCAACACCACCGCGATAATCGCGGTCCAGGTGTAAAGGCTCATGCCGACGTAGGGCGCGATCATGCGCCCGGCTACGATCTCTACGACCATACTCGAGGCCGATACGCTGCCCTGCAACGCGACCAGGAGCAAGAGCGGTGAGGGTGAAGGCGCTGGTGTCTGTGTCATGGTTTCATCGATCAATGCCGGGCAACTGCTCTGGGAGCAGGCGCTTAGTCTGCGTGTTTCTTTGTCCAGGCGGAAGCAAAAAGACTCAAGATGCTACGGCGCGATGAATAGCCGCCCCGTTGGCAGCAAAGCGTCCCCTCAGGGCCCTGCAAACGGCCTCCATTCCTCGGTCGTGAGGCGCGGTCTGTCTGGACTTGGAGGCTGACTTGGAGCCCGGAAGCTGCTGGCTGTCGCTGCCGCGTGACTGTCCCCATCAGAACAGAAAAAGACCCCCAGTCGTTTGGACTGGAGGCCTTTGTGCTGCGCCTCGGCTTGCGGCGCTTCGGCTTGCTGAGCCCAGAGGGCCCGGTGCAAGCC
>CAZHYF010000362.1:0-2083 GCA_964536635.1 uncultured Rhodospirillaceae bacterium
CACCTGGACCGCGTTGCCTGCCTCCATCACCTGGTCGTAAAAGCTGGCCTTGGGCGCCAGCTCCTTGACCTTGGCCTCTTCGATCCGGGCACGCTCGTATTCGGCGGCCCAGGCCTTGGCGGCCTCAGCGGGGTTGGTAAAGTCCGGCAAGGCGGGCGAGCGCTCGCGCAGGCGACGCTCGCACTCGATGAAGTACTTGCGGGCCAGCTTGCCTTTGTCGTTGCGCTCCAGCATGGCCAGCTCTTTGGCCATGTCCAGAGTCAACCAGTATTCCATAGCTGGCCTGCCGCCTTGGGGGTTTTTGCCAGTTTTGGCAAATACGACAAAGTCCTGATTTTCTTGGAAATTATAGGCCTCGATGCGATCCTTGATCCAGTGCGCAAACATCTTTCCGACCTCAAGGAAGGCATGCAACTCGCGGGCATGAACCGTCTCCAAGGTCTGGCCGTCGATGGTCGCTTGATCGAGGGGGATAAGGGCCTGGTTCTGGGCAGGCGCACCCATTGGCTGGCTCAGCATGGCGAGCCACCTTCTTTGATCGGGCTGCGCAAGCTTCTGAGAAGCCAACCTCTGGATGCCTGGCGGAACTTCCCACTTGCAGCAGACAGCACAGCCGCAAGTCCACCAATACGCTGCACCGTAAAATCGGAGCATTGCCGGCGAGCAAAATAAGGGAGCGCGCGAGGAGTGCTGCTCGGTTTTCGCGCGTCTGCAAACGTCCATGTAAAATCGTGCGATCCCAAGTTGCTAATGGCCCGTTTATAGACTAACTGTGCATGCAACGATGCTTGCGACAATGCCATCCTCATTGCTCAGCATCCTCACAGGGAGGCGCGAGCAGGATTTCGACAAGGCCGATGCCTGCTGCTGTGATCTCCTCGCAGCGTGAGAGGGTCACGGCATGGCGCTTTGGGATGCCATAGCGCAGCCACCGATGTACCGAGGTATCGCTCACACCACAAAGCCGGGCTGCGTGGCGATGGTGGGGAAATACGCGAAGGATGTCGCGGACATTTCGTTGGTTAGGCATGCAAGCTATTTACCATTCTGGGAAATTGCCAGTCAATCCCCAAATGAAAATTATTTTCCGATATGGTAAAATTATGAAAGCCATGAATGAACGACTAGCTGAAGCCAGAAAGAAGCGGGGGTACGAGACCGTGCGCGCCGCGACCGACGCCTTTGGCTGGGTCTATCAAAGCTACTACAACCATGAGCAAGGCATCCGGGGAATCCCCCTGGACATCGCCCAGACCTATGCGCGCGCCTTTCAGGTCGACCCCATCTGGCTGGTATTTGGGGACAAGCGCTTTGCGCCCGACTGGGAAAGCCGCCCAGCCTTCACATCCGTGCCGATCGTCGGCAATGTCGCCGCCGGATCATGGGTAGAAGGCCAAGAGGAGACTGGGGATCGCGCCTACTTTAACGGGCCAACACCCGCGCAAACAGTAGCCTATCGGGTTAAAGGTGACAGTATGGACCACCTGTTTCAAGACGGCGATCTTGTCTTTGCAGCCCCCGGTGACATCGCAGCACTTGCCAATGGCCAGGTGATCATCGCTGAGCGGATCGGCGCGGACGGCTTGTATGAATACACGCTCAAAGAATTTCAGCGCCTGGACGATGGCAGCATCTTCTTGACGCCGCGCTCAAGCAACCCTCGACACACGCCTATCGAGTTGGCCGAGTGTGACAACGGAACCGTCGTTCGCGTCGTTGGGCGCGTCTTCGCGCACCAATCTCAGCTAAAATAATTTTTCGATACGCCAAATGGTCAGGTTGGGTCTCGCCTTGTGCTTTCCCACTTTGGTAAATTTATTCTTGCATTCCTAGTATTTTCCCATTTAGGTAAAGATGTCCCAAGCGGACAGCCCTTGTTTGCCTAACCTCGCCCCGGCCTCGGTCGGGGCACCTTTTTGGGGATTTCAGCATGTTCATTCAATCCGGCATGGCAGCCGTCCAGGTCAATTTCCCGGCCAAGCCAGCGCCTACCACAACGCTCGCCAGCGTCTACCGCAACGGCCCCGTCGCCCTGATCCGCGCCCTGCCCTTTGTCGTGCCCGCCAAGCTCCCGGTGGCCCGC
>CAZHYF010000363.1:0-2052 GCA_964536635.1 uncultured Rhodospirillaceae bacterium
GAGTCCTGCTAAACACGCTGCAAGATACAAGACTTTTGCTGTGTAGGACTGCCCCTTGGCTGACGAAACCACCCTGGACCCCGCTGCCTCCGATCCCTCGGACATTGCCCGCATCACCATCGAAGAGGAGATGCAGCGCTCCTACCTTGACTACGCCATGTCGGTCATCGTGGCGCGCGCTCTGCCCGATGTGCGCGATGGCCTGAAGCCGGTTCACCGGCGCATCCTCTATGCCATGAAAGAGGGCGGCTTCGATTGGAACCGCGCGCACCGCAAGTCGGCCAAGGCCGTGGGTGAGGTCATGGGTAACTATCACCCGCACGGTGATACCGCCATCTATGACACCATGGTGCGCTTGGCCCAGCCCTGGTCCATGCGGCTCAAGCTGGTCGATGGCCAAGGTAACTTCGGCTCGGTGGATGGCGATCCTCCGGCAGCCCAGCGTTACACCGAAAGCCGCCTGACCCGCGCCGCCAGCCAGATGCTGGACGATATCGACAAAGACACGGTGGACTTCCAGCCCAACTACGACGAAAGCACCACCGAGCCCGTGGTGCTGCCGACGCCCTTCCCCAACTTGCTGGTCAACGGCGGTGGCGGCATTGCCGTGGGCATGGCGACCAACATCCCGACCCACAATTTGGGCGAGGTGATCGAAGCCGCCAAAATGCTGCTGGAGAACCCCGGCGCCACCATCGACGAGCTGATGACCGTCCTGCCGGGCCCCGACTTCCCGACCGGCGCGCTGATCTTGGGCCGCTCGGGCATTCGTTCAGCCTACCACACGGGGCGCGGCTCGGTGATGATGCGCGCCGCCACCCGGATCGAGACCTTTGGCAAGCAGGACCGCGAAGCCATCGTCATTGATTCGCTGCCCTATCAGGTCAACAAGGCCAAGCTGGTCGAGAAAATCTCGGAGCTGGCCAAGGAAAAGACCGTCGAAGGCATCTCGGAATGCCGCGATGAGTCCGACCGCGAAGGCATGCGCGTGGTGATCGAGCTGAAGCGCGACGCCCAAGCCGATGTGGTGCTGGCGCAGCTGTTCCGCTATACCCAGATGCAGACCTCGTTTGGCGTCAACATGCTGGCGATCGACCAGGGCCGACCCAAGCTGTTGAACCTGAAGGAAGTTTTGGCCGCTTTCCTCGACTTCCGCTTTGAAGTCGTCACGCGCCGCACAGCCTACCTGCTGAACCAAGCGCGTGACCGTGCGCACATCTTGGTGGGTCTGGCGGTCGCCGTGGCCAACATCGACGAGATCATTGCACTGATCCGCAATGCGCCCGACCCGGTGGTGGCCCGCGAGCAGCTCATGGCGCGCCATTGGCCCGCCGAGGACATTGCGCCCATGATCGCCCTGCTGGACGATCCCCAGTACCGCGTGTCGGCCGACGGCACCTATCAACTGTCCGAAGCGCAAGCGCGCGGCATCTTGGATCTGCGCCTGCAACGCCTGACCGGCCTGGAGCGCGAGAAAATCAGCGACGAGCTGGAAGAGCTGGCCGCCCGCATCAAGGACTACCTGGACATCCTCAGCTCGCGCGAGCGCGTGGTGACCATCATCCGCGAGGAGATGGACGCCTATGCTGCCATGCACGGCGACGGCCGCCGCACGCTGATCGAAGACATCGAGTTCGACCAGGACATCGAGGAGCTGATCCCGCGCGAAGATATGGTGGTGACCGTCAGCCACGCGGGCTACGTCAAGCGCGTGCCGCTGGACACCTACCGCGCCCAGCGCAGAGGCGGCAAGGGCCGCTCCTCCATGACCACCAAGGACGAAGATTTCGTCACCCGCGTGCTGGTCTGCAACACCCACACGCCGGTGCTGTTCTTCTCCTCCATGGGCAAGGTCTATAAGACCAAGGTCTATAAGCTGCCGGCGGGCGCTCCCCAGGCGCGCGGCAAGCCTTTCGTCAACATCCTGCCGCTGGAGCCGGGTGAGACCATCACCACCTTCCTGCCCATCCCCGAGGATGCCAAGGAAGCCGACGGCCTTTACCTCATGTTTGCCACCTCGACCGGCATGGTGCGCCGCAACGCCCTGTCCGA
>CAZHYF010000364.1:0-2040 GCA_964536635.1 uncultured Rhodospirillaceae bacterium
GCACGCTCGAGCGCCGCAGCACCGAGATCGTCCCCGCTCCGCCATTGCCTGAGTAACCATTATCGTTGCTGTGCAGCGCCAGGTAGGGGCGCGGCGCGGCGCGGAAATAGGCGTCGATAAGCGCGGTCAACTTGGGGTGCGGCGCGCGCAGTTGCGGGCAGGTGGCCGCGTCTTGGGCGGTGGTGCCGAACATTCGGTTGGCGTCCTGACCCTGAAAGATGCGCTGATTTCCAGTCTCGAAGGTGATCAGCAAGCCGCCGTACTTGGCCACCGCCCAGATGCCCGCACTCTGTGCGGCGTCCTCGTTGTCATGCGGGGCCAGCCAGGCGGGGCCAGAGACATTCTCGTAGTTTTCAATCACTTGCACCAACCAGCGGCGCCCGGCCTCCTCCACGGTCACCACCGAGTAGCAAAGCGGCGAAGCGGCAAACAGCGCCAGATTGCCCGTGATGTCGCGGTCGCTGGAGGCCGCCGGATCGCGGCAGGGCTGGCCAGTCACTTGTGAGCTGCGGCGCAGGTGGGTGACGTTCGCGCCATCGTTGCTGCTGACCAGCAGCGCGGGTTTGGGGCCGGGCAGCGGCGCGGCGGCGGGGCTGCTGCCTGGTGCTTGGCTGGCTGCGGTCTGAGGCGCGGTGATGTCCGTTGTCGGGTTCTGGGCTGGCTGTGGATCGGGCGCGCTGAGCAGCGATGTTGTTGGCGGCGTCTCCGGGCGCGTTTCCGGCAGTCCCCCGGCCAAGGCGAAGGGCAGCGGCTTACTGTCGTCGATCAGGCAGGAGAGTGCAGCACGATCCAAGCGCTCGTTGGGGTCGGCATCGTTGCAGTGCACTGCTTTGAAGGAGGCCAGCGCGCGTCGCGACTGGGGGCCAAAATCGCCATCGATCAGCAAAGGATAGCCTCGCTGGCTGATGAGGTGTTGCAGCACGCAAGCTAGATCGCGGTCACCGGCGGTCAGGCGGCTGTCGAGCTGGGCGGCATCATTGGCCAAGAGGTCCAGCATGACCGCATCCGGGTTGGCGATCAGGGCCTGGCAGGCTTGCGCGACGCTGCTTGTCTCTTGCGCCTGGGCGCTGGAGGCCAGGCCAGGAGCCAGGCGGGGGGTCAGGTTAGGCGCTGCGAACAGCATCACCACCAGACCAATCGCTGCCAAGGCGCCAGAGGTCGGCCGCATGGCTGGGCGAGACGGGAGGAAATAAGCGGGCATGCAGGGGCACTCCTTGTGCAGCGCGCTGGCCCCGGAGCGGCAGCCCGATAAAGCTTGCCGCGCGCGCTGCTGGCGAAGGCGGCTTGTGCTTTCTCAGAACGGCGAGCGGCTTGCTCTAGTTTTCGCGCTTAATTTCAAAGACTTGACCAGGATAGATTAAATTTGGGTCTGAAATTTGATCGTTATTGTTCTCATAGATCAAAGTGTACTTAACGCCCTCGCCGAAAGCACGGGAGGCGATGGTCCAGAGATTGTCGTTGCGCCTGATGGTCAGATCGACCTTGCCCAGCGTGTCCCAAGAGGTCTCCTGGCGCTGGAAGGGCAGCTCAACGCGGGCCAACACCTGGCCCTGCTCATCGACCAGATCGGCGCGTAGCTCGTGCTGGCCCACGTCGCACTGGTAGTTCTTCGGCGCCAAGTGCCAGCGCTGATCGCGGCGCACGCGCGGTTGGCCAACGAGCTGGTTGTCAACATAGAGGTTGACCCGGCGGTTGGCTTGGCCTTGGCCGGTCATGACCAGATTGCCGAAGGAATCGTAGTCCAGACGCTCTAGGAACAGGTCGCCGTCGCGCTCCTGGCCGGTGAGCTGAGCGCTGAGGATGCGAAACTGTGTGTCGCCGGCGCTCTTGGAGACCGCCAGCAAGCGCACCTGGCCATTTGAGCCGCTGCTGGTGTCATTGGCCGCAGGCGCTGGCTTGGCTTGGGTGAGGCTGTCGGCTTTGGCAATGAGCTGCTCCGCCACTTTGGCAGGGTCGGGGGCGGTCGGTGCCGTTGTCATCTCAGCCTCGCCCGTGCTTGCTTGCGCGCCCGTGGTGGCTTGGTTGGCTGCGGGCGCTTCG
>CAZHYF010000365.1:0-2037 GCA_964536635.1 uncultured Rhodospirillaceae bacterium
ACCCCAAGCAACCTTGGCGCTCTTGACACCAAGAGCTTGAGCTTTGCTCTAAACGCGCGACTTGTTACCTGCGCGCGGCCTAGACGCGCGACTTGGCCCGACGCTGCTCAACGGCGTCCTTGTGCGCATTGCGCCAGTCGATCAAGGACTGCAAACCTGCGTCCAGATCGATGCCAGCGGTGAAGCCCAGATCCTTGGTCGCTTTTGCCGGATCGCCAATGCGGTTGCGCACCAAAGTCGCCTGGCTGCGCTCTTTGTACTGGATCGGCTGGTTGCAACCGGTCAGGTTGATCAACTTTTCAGCCAGCTCCTTCAGCGAGGTGCGCTTGCCGGTCCCGACGTTGTAGTACTCGCCCGCGATGTCCGCTTGCATGGCGCAGATGTTGGCCTTGGCGCAGTCCTGCACAGCCACAAAGTCGAAGGCCTCGGAGCCATCGCCCAGGATGGTCGGGCCTTCGCCGCGGTCGATGGCATCCAGCATCTTCATGATCACGGCGATGTAGGCGCCCTGATAGTCCTGACGCGGGCCATAGACGTTCATATAGCGCAGGCCAACGACCGGCAGGCCGTAGCGGTGGTGGAAGGCCGTCGCCATGGCCTCACCGGCGATCTTGGTCGCGCCATAGAAGTTCTTGTTGTTGAAGGGGTGGTCTTCTGACATGGGCTCGGTCACGGCATCGCCATAGACTGAAGCCGATGATGAATAAACCAGACGCTCGACATTGTTGGCGACGCAGGCCTCCAGCACATTAAAGGTGCCGCGCACGTTGACGTCAAAGGCCGAACGCGGGAATTCGTGGCACTGCAACAGCCACAGAGCCGCGAAGTGGAACACGCCATGTGCGCCCTGGATCGCCGAGTTCAAGATGTCACTTTGCAGGATATCGCCGCCGATGTCGTAGACCTTGACGCGCGGGTCCTTCAGCGCGTTTTCCAGGTTTTCGCGGGTTCCGCGGGTGAAGTTGTCATAGACGAGGATCTCGCCCACGTCTTGTTGAACCAATTGATCGACGGTGTGCGAGCCGATCAGACCAGCGGCGCCGATAACGACGACCTTCTTGCCTTTGAAATCCATGTGAGTTCCTTGGCCGGACTTGGCGTCCGAATTTGGGGTGGAGCCGCGGCGCAAGGCGCTGCGCAAAAACACGACTAGATTGCTGGGGAGCAGCTCACACCTTGGCATGCAAAGAAACCTGGTGTTTTCAAGCAAACTTGCCACTTACAGCGATCATGACGCAGCACTCTTAGACCCGTGCGGCTAGGCCGGTCAAGGCCAAGCCTCCCATCAGTGCGCAAAGAGGCGCTAAGACGCAGTTAGGCCCCGATACCGCCAGGGCGCTAGTACTGCCAAGCCAGACCGAGGCGCCAGGTGTTGGTGCGGTTGGCGCCGAAGAGGCCAGACTGGGCATAAGAGGCATGGGCATCGGCGCTCTCCAGCACCGCGCCCAGCCAGGAGCCCGAAGCAAAGCCCGCCAGGCTGCCGTTCACGCCCATCTCCCATGAGCCCGTCAGCTGGTCCTCGTCCAGCACGTCGAACGGCAGAGCCCCCGCCACCGTATCCCGGTTCAGCCAGGTGCCGTTGGCCGCCGCCGAGGCATAGCCGGTCAGGCCATAGACGATGGGCGCGTGGCCCTGGATGCGCAGGCCCGCGCCCCACTGGCCCTGCTCGACGCCCACCTGGCCGATGGCCGTGCCCGCCGTGGTGGCATAGGCTTCGAACACCTCGTGGCTGTAATTGATGCTGCCGTAGGGGCTGACGGTGTAGCGGTCCCAATCCAGATCCAGGCTGGCCTTGCCCGAAGTGATCCAGCGCTGGCTGTCCGGTCGGCCCGTCTCGCCCAGATAGACCAGCTTGTTTTCAAAACCACCGTAGGAGACCAGACCCTCCAGATTAAGGCCCTCGAAGACCTGCCAGGCAGCATAGGCATCGCCGCGCCAGCCCTGCTTGAGCGTATGGGCGGTCAGCGTTCCGCTGAAGTCCAGCGGTAATCCCCCCATTTTTGACGGGGTTCATCCGTAGAACTTACGCAGCCATTG
>CAZHYF010000366.1:0-2029 GCA_964536635.1 uncultured Rhodospirillaceae bacterium
GCGAGCATATGTCAAGTGAGGCCTACCGCCAAGCCGGTGTCGATATTGACGCGGGCAATGCCTTAGTTGAGGCCATCAAGCCCGCCGCCAAGGCCAGTGCACGCCCAGGCGTTGTCGCGGGTTTGGGCGGATTTGGCGCGCTGTTCGACCTAAAGCAGACGGGCTATCAGGACCCACTGCTGGTGGCGGCGACCGACGGCGTTGGCACCAAGTTGCGGGTCGCCATCGAAGCGCAGACCTTTAACACGCTGGGCCAAGACCTGGTGGCGATGTGCGTCAACGACTTGGTGGTTCAGGGCGCCGAGCCCTTGTTTTTCTTAGACTATTTCGCCAGCGCCAAACTAGACGTCGCGGCAGCCAAGACGGTCATCGAGGGCATCGCACATGCCTGTATCGAGTCGGGTTGCGCACTGATCGGCGGCGAGACAGCGGAAATGCCGGGTCTCTACCAGCCCGGCGACTTCGACCTGGCGGGCTTTGCCGTCGGCGCTGTCGAGCGCGACGCTCTGCTGCCCAAGACCGAGGCGCTGAAAGCCGGGGATAAAATCATCGCCCTGCCATCTTCTGGCCTGCATTCGAATGGCTTCTCGTTGGTGCGCAAGCTGGTGGAAGATGCCGGCTTCGACTATCAGGTGACCTGCCCTGCCGCGCTGCAAACCCCCGACAAGCGCTTCACGAGCCTGGGCCAGGCGCTGTTGGTCCCGACCCAACTCTATGTCAAATCCTGCCTGGCCGCCTGCAAGACCGGTCAAGTCAAGGCCCTGTCGCACATCACAGGCGGCGGCTTGATCGAGAATATCCCCCGCGTGTTGCCCGAGGGCCTGGGCGTTCGTTTGGACGCCAGCGCCTGGGACATTCCGGCCGTCTTCCGCTGGCTGGCAAGCCTGGCGCCTGCCATGAGCGAGCGCGACTGGCTGACCACGTTTAACTGCGGCATCGGTATGGTTCTGATGGTCGAAGCTGGCAGCGAAGCTGCGGTGCAAGCCGCACTGTTGGACGCAGGCCAGCCCTCCAGCCTGATCGGCGAGGTCAGCAGCCAGCCCGGCGTCGCGGTCGCGGGTTTCCTGCAACGCCTAACCGCCTAGGGAGGCCCGCGTGAAGCGCGCCACTGCCATTTTGATCTCCGGGCGCGGCAGCAATATGCAGTCGCTGGTTGCCGCCTGCCAAGAGCCCGACTTTCCGGCGCGGGTCGTGCTGGTGATCTCCAATCGCGCCGATGCGCCAGGACTGGCCTGGGCGCAGGCGCAGGGGATCAAAGCGCTGGCGGTAACGCCGCAAAAGGGCGAGCCGCGCGCGGCTTATGATGCTCGCATCGAGGCCGAATTGCTGGCTCGCGGTGTCGAATTGGTCTGTCTGGCGGGCTACCTACGCTTGCTGTCCGCAGGCTTCACCCAGCGTTGGGAGGGCCGCCTTCTCAACATTCATCCCTCGCTGTTGCCAGCCTTCCCAGGGCTCGACGCACAGGCGCAAGCCTTCCAGGCTGGCGTGCGGGTGACTGGCTGCACCGTGCACTTTGTCGACTCCGGCCTCGACTCCGGTCCGATCATTGACCAAAGCGCGCTGCACATCGCACAAAACGAAGACCTGGAAAGCCTGTCCGCGCGCCTGTTGGCCCTCGAGCATCAGCTCTATCCCAAGTGCTTGAAACAGGTTGCCGCACAACAAGTCCAGTTGATTGACGGCAAAGCCATCTGGCGGTAAGCAGACGGGTAAAGCGCCTCTGCGCGGCACCCGTCCTGCGAGGCGCGGGCTACACAACGACGAGCAAGGAAACCCCCTATGAGCGACCACGGTCTCGAATACGAATTGGCTCCGGCCGGACACAAGCACACCTTCCTCGGCTTCTGGCGCATTGCGACTGTAAGCACGCTGCTGCTGGTTGGCTTGGCACTGTTTTTGTTCTTCGCCACCGTTGCGGGTCAGATGATGACCGGCCTGGTGCTGCTGGCGCTGTCAATCGTCGCCTCTGTTGTTGCTGCGCTGCGCCTCTAGGGCAGACCGCTCGCAGGGCTAGAGCGTCGGGCGTTGG
>CAZHYF010000367.1:0-2021 GCA_964536635.1 uncultured Rhodospirillaceae bacterium
TCGTCGGCGTCATCAAGGCGTACGAAGACAAGCTGGCAGAAAACGCCTGATCTTAAACCAACCGACCCCTTATTTTTACGACTTTTCCCGAGGCCGAGACCGCGCCTTGTGGAAGCAAAACCTGGAGAAGACACATGTCTGATGATGCATTGTTCGATGAATTGGTAGAAAAGCTGTCAGCTTTGACCGTTAAGCAAGCCGCCGACCTGGCCAAGCGCCTGGAAGACGAGTGGGGCGTAGAAGCTGCTTCTGGCGGCGGCATGATGATGATGGCTGCTGCACCTGGCGAAGCTGCTGCTGCTGCTGAAGAAAAGACCGAGTTCGACGTGATCCTGGCCTCTGCTGGCGAGAAGAAGATCAACGTGATCAAGGAAGTTCGCGCGATCACCGGCCTGGGCTTGAAAGAAGCCAAGGACCTGGTTGAAGGCGCTCCCAAGCCCGTCAAGGAAGGCGTGCCGAAGGACGAAGCTGAAGAGCTGAAGAAGAAGCTGGAAGAAGCTGGCGCAACTGTCGAAATCAAGTAAGCCTCGGCTTATCGACACCGCGCGGTTTTGACCGTTTCAGGCTAAAGTCGTATCGCACCATGCAGCGCCAAATCATGTTTGGACCTGCCTTGCTAGGTCCGGGCTGAAGCCCGGCTCTTGGCTGCGATGCGACGCTTGAAGATGCGGCTGTTTCCTCGGGTTTCCCGGTGGTGCCAGCCGCTTTTTTTGTGGGTGGGCGTTGCGGCGTGGCCTTCCCGCTCGGCCCTGAGGTCGCGCACATTCGGCTCTGGCTGTCCCAATTACTGAGAATTGGAGCGAAACAGCAGGAGAGGAGCCCGGCCATGCAGCTCTTTGACCGAATTCTTGTCATTCTGGTACTCGCCAGCGGTTTGCTGGCTTATGGCACGCTGGTGCCCGCCCAATCGCAAGGCATCACGTTCATCAAGGGTCTGGGCGACCGGTGCGACGGGCCCTATGACGAATGCCGTTCCGGCACCTTTTGTAACCAAGACAAGTATTGCCAGTCCGGCAACATTCAAATCATTCGCGGTATCGGCCAGTCCTGCGGCGGCTCCAACGACATTTGCCAGAGCGGCGCTTACTGCAACGATCAGCGCGTTTGCCAACAGCGCGGCAGCGGCGTCGCGATCCGTGGTATCGGCGAAGCCTGCGACGGTGGCCAAGACCGCTGCCAGGCCGGCAGCTTCTGTAACCAAGACTTTGTCTGTGAGCGCCAGGGCGCCCGCCGCCCGCGCCAAGAAGGCGAGAGCTGTCGCAGCTCGGGTGATATTTGCGCGCCGGGTCTATTCTGCAATCGCGGCGCGGTCTGTCAGCGTCAAGATATCCGCATCCTGCGCGACATAGGCGATTACTGTGGCCGCCCGACCGACGAGTGCACGATCGGCAGTTTCTGCAACGCGCAAAAGTACTGCCAAGCCAGCGCGCTGAAGTTCATCCGCGGCATTGGCCAATTTTGCGGCGGCCCCCAGGACGAGTGCGCCCAGGGCAGTTTCTGCAACGACCAGCAGCTCTGTGAAAGCAGCTCAACGATCAAGTTTGTGAAGGGTGTGGGTGAGAGCTGCGGTGAACCGCGCGAGATTTGCGCGCCCGGCAGCTATTGCAACATCGACTTCATCTGCGAGTCCTACGAGTAGCGATTTTCTTGCAGGTTCTTTGGGAATCGTGTTGACATGGCGATAGATAAGTCTCAAAAAGATACCATATAAGTCAACAGTACACTTATGTGGTCCAGACTATGATCCCGGGCTCAGCAGAGCTCGGGACCTTTTTACAAGTGGACCATGGACCATGGGACTTGGTCGGAGGCAAACCCGCCGCAGACCCAACATTCAGCATCGGGAGCTGCCTCTAAGTGCGACCCACTGACGATGCTGAAAATTTCAGTCAATCATGAGCCACGTTCTGAGCAGCGCGTTGATATAAACCGGCCAATCGACGGCCGAATTGGCCTGTAGTCGGTCCGCAACCTCTTTATCAACATGCAACTGAATCAGGACCTTGTCCCGCGTTCCATTT
>CAZHYF010000368.1:0-2019 GCA_964536635.1 uncultured Rhodospirillaceae bacterium
GGCACCCCGGAGAGCACCCCCAAGAGCACCCACCAGGGCTAGGCCAAGCTGGCGCGGTGATTTAGGCAAGATTGCGTCTAGGCGATTAATCCGCCAACAAACTGCCCCCTTCAGGCTGCAATGCCGGACCATTGCTCCTATACGAATGAGAAGCCGATCCCAGAAAATTCTGTCGGGCTAGGCTTTTGATACGGTTTCATTCGTGCATTTGAGCAAGTTATTTTCATGAAGCGCTTTGCAGCTTTGCTGCTGGTTTTGCTGTCATTTGCGGTCTCGGCCTGTTCCAACCTGACCCAAGAAGAAATGGCGCAACTGACCTTCATCGCCGAAGAGGCACTGGTCGAGGTCGCCGATGACCCGGCGGACCAGGCCGCTGATCAAGATCGCGAGCTGTTCCAGGCTGCTCCTGCGGGGCAAAGCGGCAGCCAAGAGCAGCCCCCCCTTCAGAGCGAAGGCCAGACCCGGCGCAGTGTCGCCGCAGCCGTCTCGGCCAAAATCCCCGTTGCCAGCCCACAAGGCGCGGATGCCAGCGTTTGGCAGGCGCGCGCCTTGGTCGATGCGCTCAACCTTGACCCCACAGACCACAGCCAGTGTTTTCGCGTTCTGGGCCGCAGCTTCTTCAACCGCTGCGACCAGAGCGTCGATGCCCAAACCTGCCAGGGCCAGAGCTGCCAAACCTACCGCGTGCCGGCCGGTGCCGATCTGACCATTCCCCACGACTACGACAGCTTGACCCCCAGCTTTCTGGTTGCCCCGCAAGCAGCAGAGCAACAGCAACAGGCCTCGGTGACACCCACCAAGAGCGCGCCCGTCAAGGCGAAGCCCCAGACGAGCCAACCCCAGACGAGCCAACCCCAGACGAGCCAACCCCAGACGAGCCAGCCCAAGATTGCCAAGGCCGCGCCCCCCGCAGCTACGGCCCAGCCCGTCCAAGCAGCCAAGCCAGAAGCCAAAGCCGCACCGCCAGAGGCCAAGATCCCCGCAGGCGTGCCGCAGTCCATCCAACCCGAGCCAGCCGGCAGCGATATCGCCTCGACCGAGTTCTTTGGCGGCTTCCCGCTCTCGCTCTAACGCCTCGGCAAAACGCCCAAACAGGAGCCCTGCCCATGCGCACCGCCCAGTTTCTCACCCTCGCTGGCCTTGCCGCCCTCAGCTTGAGCCTGACCGCCTGCTATGACCCGAGCCAAACCGAGGTTGCCGCCTGGGAGGCGCTGGCTGTCGAAGCCTTGGAGCTCAGCGCTGAAGACGAGGCACAGGTGCCCAAGACGCAGATCTATGAGCCATGGGCCGATGCGCGCTACCTGCCGTCGCCGGAAGAAACTCGCCCGCTCGGCAACACCATCGGTCAGGAGATTGCGCAAAATGGCGTCAATACCGCGCCCAGCTTCCAGCCCGACAGGTTTACCCGAGAAATCAGCCGTGCGGCCTGGGATCTGGCGCTGAAGGGCTACGCCTACGACTATCCCGAAGCTGCGCCCGTGGCCCCGGTCTCACCCGCCAGCGTGGGCCAATACGGCGGCGACCAGCAGGCCTTGGTGCTGACCGGCGTGCCGGTGGCCCAGTTGCAAGCCCTGGAGGCCCGCGCAGCCGCCGACCAACGCCCCCGCCCCGACTGCCTGCGCATCTTGGGCCGCAGCATCGTCAACTATTGCAGCATTGATACCATGGCCCAGGCCTGCTTTGGCCGCACCTGCCAGTACTTCGATATTCCTGCGGGCCAAGGGGTCGAGCTGAATGCGGGCTTTGATAGCTTGGTCGGTCAGCGCCACCCGCGTCACGGCAACCAGCCAATCCGGGCGCCCCGGGCAAGCTATGCCAGCGGCTCCTTTTTTATTCCGCTGGCGGTCGCCTTGCCTGCGGCCACACCAACGCCACCGCTGCAGCCGGTGGTCAAGGCCGCGCCCGCGACGCCAGCTCCAGCGGCGCACGTTGCGCCTGCGGCTGCTCCGGCAACATCCCCAACCCCCATCACCGATCTGACCGCGCCCAGCATCTCGCCAGAAGAGGCGGAGGCTTGGG
>CAZHYF010000369.1:0-2016 GCA_964536635.1 uncultured Rhodospirillaceae bacterium
CTAGTTCAGTTGCTTGCGCAGCGCTTCAATGCGCTCACTCAAGCCGGGGTGGGTCGAACGCCACGCGGGCACATCACCGTCCCCAACCTCCTCCTGGAGGGCCTGCAAGAAGCGGATTAACCCCCTTGGATCGTAGCCCGCGCGCTGGCTGAGCGCCGCTCCAACCCGGTCGGCCTCGCTTTCGTGATCGCGCGAATAGACCAGGGTCAACAAAGCCTGGCCCTCGACCAACAGGGTCTCAAACATCGGCCCCACATCGCCGAACAGCAAGGCCGCGGCCAGGTAGACCGCCGAGGAACTGTAGAGATTTTGCAGACCGTGGCGCTCGGAGACATGGGCGATCTCGTGCCCCAACACGGCGGCCAACGCGCCTTCGTCCTCGCCAAATCTCTCCAGAAGTCCTTGGGTCACCAGTAGTGTGCCACCCGGCAAAGCAAAGGCGTTGGGCTCCTGAATGTCGATGAACTTGAGCTTGAGGTCGAGCGGCTGATCCAGCTCTGCCGCCAAGCGCTCAACGATGCGCTTGGCGGCCAGGCGTTCGGCGGTGTTGGGCGCATCATAGATGGTGAATTGAAAGCCCAGCACGGTCAGGCTGCTGTCATCCATTTGTGCCACCCAGCTTTGCGGGGTCATGGTGGCCGCCGCGCGCACGGCATAGGGCAGCCCCTCACTCCACAACAACCAGCCCAGGCCTGCGGTGAGCAAAACTGCCGCCGCCACCCAACGCCAGGAGCGCTCTAGTCGCGACAGCAGATCACGATCTTGCGATGGGCCCACCAGGGCAATGATCGCCGGATCTTCGGTCAGGAACAGGTGTCCACCCGGCAAGACCAAACGGCGCGGAGCGGAGCCGAGCGGCGGCTCCAGCCGCACGTCTCTGGGCGCACAATCATAGAGCTGCTCACCGCTGTCCAGAGCGATCAAATAGAGGCGCTGGCCAGAATCGCGCAGTTCCAGACGCGCGTCGTGCACCTGAACCCGGCCCGCTTGCATAGCTTGACCAAGCACGTTCGGCCCGCGCGCGCTGCCCTCCGCGCTGCCCGCCTCTGCCCCGCCCTGACGGCTGCTCTCAGCGCTCATTGCGGCCCACTCCTTCTACCTTGCCAGCCCGGCTCCGACCCTGCGCAGCTAGAATCCCAGGCCCATGTCCAGGCCCTCGACATCGCTGTAGGCATCACCCAAGGCGTTGCTATCCCCCTTGATCTCACTCAACAGGTCACTCAGGTCGCCGTCAATGCGGACATAAGTGTGCTCGGCGAGATAGCGATAATAGCGAACTCGCGCCCAGGGCAGCAAGAGTCCCAAGCTGACGATGACCAGAACAATATTGCTAATCATCAGTGCTGCGACCTGCCACATGCGAGCAGTGGAGTGCAGTCGATGGACGCGCGCCTGACGGAAATCGCCCCCTTCGGTCACGAGCTGCAGGTTGTTGAACATGACATTCCGCAAGCCGACGCTCAAAGCGACATAGCCAAGTTGTATCCCTGCAAAAATGCCGATGTACCAGCCCAGCAAGCCTGATGTCAGAGCGGGTTGACCCGGCTCTGGATCGAAGTTCAACCCACCCAGCTGAATGTCACCGAACAGAGTTGCAATAGCTGCCCCCCCAGCACCGAAGATTACTACCCCCGCGAAAGCAACCACGAAGGCCACCAGATAGGCGCGGTAGTAGGGCCAACCCTTGGGGTCGAACCAGAAGCGCTTACCGCCCAAAGTGTGACCCGTCGCGAAGTAGCGGTGCATCGCCCGTTGCACGAGCGGGTAGGCCAGGTTCAGCGTAAAGACGGAGAGCAACGGCAGAACCCAATAAGTTCCATAGGCCGAAGCCACGCCACCATCGAAGTTGAAGCGGGCATTGCCCCAGCTTGTGTTGCGGGCATTAAAGCGCGCGCTCCAGGCCAAAGCGAGCGGATACAAGGCTGCAAAAATCAGCAGGGGAAAGATCCAGAGATTGAGCGGGATTGTGATGGCAAACAGCACCACGACAACAAGCCGCGCCCTTAAAATGGCCCA
>CAZHYF010000370.1:0-2013 GCA_964536635.1 uncultured Rhodospirillaceae bacterium
TTTTACCATCAGTCTAGAGCGCAAATCGCAGGCGTCCAGCGCAATCGCGTCGCGATGCCTGCACCCGGCTAGCTGCGCAGGGCCGCAACCAGATAGTCGATGAATGCGCGCAGCTTGGCTTCAGGATGACGCGTCGCGGGGTAGACTGCAAAGACCCCATCCATCACCTGAGCGGGTTGATCGAGCTCCAGTTCCTCAAGCTGCCCCGCGGCCAGAGCCTCGGCCAGCAAGAAGCGTGGTTGGTAGATCAACCCTAGACCGCCGACAGCCGCTTCCACCAGAGCATCACCATTGTCCGCCCGCAAAGGTCCGCGAACCGCGACCCGATGACGTTCGGCGCCGCCGAACTCCCAGACGCCAGCATCCGCGCTGCCCAGCGTGTAACCCAGGCAGGCATGCGCCGCCAGGTCAGTCAGACGCCGAGGACGCCCGTGCTTGGCCAAATACGACGGCGAGGCCGCCACCGCCATAGGACAGGGTGCCAACTTGCGGGCCATCAGGCTGGAATCTTGCATCTTGGTGATACGCACCGCCAGATCCCAGCCCTCGGTCAACAGATCGACCCGGCGATCACTGAAGCTCAGGTCCAGTATCAGGTCTGGATAGAGCCTTGAAAAATCTGCGATCAGAGGCGCCAGGCAGCGCAGGCCAAATGACACCGGCAGGCTGACCCGCAACCGCCCGGTCACCTTCTCCCGGCGCTCCCCCACAAGGCTCTCTGCCTCATCGAACTGGCTCAAGATTTCACGCGCGCGCAGCAAGTAGAGCTGGCCCGCTTCGGTCAGGCTCATGCGCCGGGTGGAGCGGGTCAGCAAAGGCACCTGCAAGCGCTGCTCCAGCGCCGCGATGTGTTTGCTGGCCATGGCTTGCGACATGCCCAGGTCGCGCGCAGCCGCAGACAGGTTGCCCAGGTCGGCAACTTTGACCAGCACCTCCATCGAGGTCAGACGGTCGAGCATGCAGCAATCTCCTACTATCAGTTATAAATCATATTCCCATTGAGCCGATTGTCGAAATAATAGTTGGAAATAATATGTAGACAAGGCCGAGGCTGGTCTTCCAGGCCACAGCTCGGAACGACAATCACATTTGCAGACACACAAAGGACACCCCTATGTCACGCACCTTGAACAATCCCACCGCTCTTGCCGCGCTGCTGTTGCGCGTTTCCATGGGCATCATGCTTTTGGCCCACGGCCTCTTGTTGAAGGTCATGACCTTCGGCATTCCAGGCACGGTCGGATTCTTCCAATCCATCGGCTACCCCGGCTTTTTGGCCTACTTGGTGATCGCTGTTGAGGTCTTGGGCGGTGTCGCTCTGATCTTGGGCTTTTACAGCCGCTGGGTCTCGCTGATCGCCCTGCCAGTTCTGTTGGGCGCCACTTTGCAACACCTGGGCAACGGCTGGGTCTTCTCTGGCGCCGGTGGCGGCTGGGAATTCCCCGCCTTCTGGAGCCTGGCTCTGGTGGTGCAGGCCCTGCTGGGTGACGGCGTTTTGGCTTTCCGTCCCGCCTTCATCGAAAACGCCTTGAAGGGCGCTGGCTTGGCCAAAGCCGCCTAACCCGAACCATGCGAGCGCCTGGCAATCCTGCGCGCTCGCGCTCCCCAGCTCGGACGCAGATAAAAGGAGGCCAGCATGGCCCAGACATCAAAATCCCCCCGCCCCCTTCACCCCGAAACCCGTATCGGTCACGTCCACCTGAAGGTGGCCGATATCCAGCGTTCGCTCGATTTCTATTGCGGCGTGCTGGGCTTTGCGCTGAAAGACCGTTTGGGCCCTGATGCTGCCTTTGTTGCCGCGGGTGACTATCACCACCACATCGGCCTCAACACCTGGCAGTCCAAGGGCGGCCAGCCGCCAGCCCCTGGCAGCACCGGCCTGTTTCACGTGGCCCTGCTCTATCCCGAGCGTTCGGCGCTGGCTGATGCTTTGGTTCGGCTGCGTGATGCGGGTTGGCCCATCGACGGCGCCAGCGATCACGGCGTCAGCGAAGCGCTCTATTTGCGCGATCC
>CAZHYF010000371.1:0-2002 GCA_964536635.1 uncultured Rhodospirillaceae bacterium
CATGCCAGTCAGGGCACCGCGTGCACGTGCTCCCGGAGGCTCGTTCATCTGGCCATAAACCAGCGCTGCTGTTGAAGCGCCGTCCAGCTTGATAACGCCGGATTCAACCATTTCGTCGTAAAGGTCACGGCCTTCACGTGTACGCTCGCCAACGCCCGCGAAAACTGAGTAGCCGCCGTGGCCCTTCGCGATGTTGTTGATCAGCTCCATGATCAAAACGGTCTTGCCCACGCCGGCACCGCCGAACAGGCCAATCTTACCACCCTTGGCGTAGGGCTCCAGCAGGTCGATCACCTTGATGCCGGTTTCCAGAACCTCGGTCTCGGTTGCCTGGTCTACGAACTCAGGCGCCGGACGGTGGATGGGGTAGGTTTTCTTGTGGCCGATGGGGCCGCGCTCGTCCACGGGGTTGCCGATCACGTCCATGATGCGGCCCAGGGTCTCGGGGCCGACGGGAACGTTGATGGCGTCGCCCTGGTCAACGACTTCCTGGCCACGTGTCAGGCCTTCGGTCGCGTCCATCGCAATGGTACGCACAGTGTTTTCGCCCAAGTGCTGAGCAACTTCCAACACCAGGGTCTTGCCCTGGTTTTCCGTGTGCAGCGCGTTCAGGATCGCAGGCAGTTCGCCTTCAAACTGAACGTCTACAACGGCACCCAAAACCTGGGTAATGCGTCCGACGTTATTCGCGGCCATGACGTATCTCCGTTTGTATTCAAGGCCCGTCGCGGAGGCGGCGGGCAAAACTTGCGCCCTAAGAAATCAGGGCCCTGTTAGACAAGGTCGGTAAAGTCCGCCTTCTCGAACAGCGACTGAAACCCGAAGGCATCGCCGTACTGAGCTTTAAAGGCTTCGACCGCACCTTCTTGGCGGTCTACCAAGCTCACCACGCCGATAACTTCGACGCCCGAGGTCGCTTTCAGCGCCTCTATGGCTTTCATGGCCGAGCCGCCAGTGGTCGTGACATCATCGAACACCAGGGCCTTGCTGCCGGCCGGCAGGTCGCCTTCAATCGCGGCTTGGGTACCGTGATCCTTCACGGTCTTGCGCACGATAAAGGCGGGCAGGGGCGATCCTTGCAGATGGCTGAGAGCGCAAACTTGGCTCACCGCCGGGACAGCACCCAGTTCCAGGCCCCCGAAGCAGGTTGCTTGGCCGAAGTCTCGCTGGATCAGATCCAACAAGCCCAGAGCGGCCAAGTAAGACCCCTCGGGGTCGAGCATGGTCTTCTTCAGATCGAAGAAGACCCGGCTCTTTTTACCTGAGGCGAGGGTAAACTCCTCGCCGGTCCTGAAAGACCGCTGCTCAATGATGGCGCCGAGCCGATCTTTGGCAGCAGAATTCCAGGTCGCAAAGGCCACTTAGAGGGCCTCCGCACCAGAGACGATTTCGATCAGCTCTTTGGTGATCTGCGCCTGACGTGTACGGTTGTACAGCAGGGTCAGCTTGCCGATCATATCGCCCGCGTTGCGGGTCGCGTTGTCCATTGCAGACATACGAGCGCCTTGCTCAGAGGCTTGGTTCTCCAGCAAGCCTTTGAAGATCTGGACCGAAATGTTGCGGGGCAACAGGTCTGCCAGAACCGCAGCTTCGCTGGGCTCGTACTCGTAGACAGCGCTTGAACCGCTGGCCGCTTCGCCTTTGCCCTCGGGCACCGCGAAGGGCACCAGTTGCTGGCGGGTCGGGATTTGCGCAATCGCCGACTGGAAGCGTGAGTAGACCAAGGTGCAAACGTCGTAGGCATCGGCCTGGAACAATTCCATGACCTTTGCGGCGACGCCTTGCGCCTTGTCATAGCTCAGCGTAGGGCGGTCCATTTCAGTGAAGGCCTCGACCAGCGCCTTGGCATCGACGCGGCGAACGGCATCGCGCGCCTTGCGGCCCACGGTGACGAACTGCACGGACTTGCCGGCGGCCAGAAGCTCAGACCGCAGGGTCATTGCTTCTTTGATGAGGTTGGCGTTGAAGCCACCACAAAGGCCACGGTCAGCGGTCGCCAGCA
>CAZHYF010000372.1:0-2000 GCA_964536635.1 uncultured Rhodospirillaceae bacterium
AGCGCTGCGCGCGCTTGCGGCACGGTCACAACGCGTGTGCGCGCCGCCAAGATCTGCATCAAGGTGAGGCAGGCCTGCGCGCTGCGCGGCAATCGCTGTGCCAGATAGGCCCGCGCCTCGGGGCGCATTTCTAGTTCGAGCTGCGCTGCCAAAGCCACCAACAACAGCTCCAAGAAACCTTGATCACCCTCGCCGATCTCGACCGCCAGAACCGCCCGCAGACGCGAGGCCAGGTCGGGCAAGTGAACCGGCCAGCGCGCTGGCGCTTGACGCGCCAGGATCAGCAGGCTGAAGCCCGCGGCGCGCAGATTGTTCATCAGGTGAAACAGGGCTTCTTCTTGCGCCGGCGGCAAGCTGTTCTGCTCGCCGAGATCCAGGACTGTGTTGCGCAACTCACCGCGAGCGAGCTGCGTCGGGTCCAGAACCTGAGCGTCAGCGTGTCGCGCCCAAATCTCCCCCAGCGCCGACTTACCGCTGGCAGGCGGCCCCCACAGCGCTGCCCAGGGCAAGGGCCAGGCTTGCGGCCAGCCCTCGATCAGCGCCAGGGCCTTGGCGTTGTGGCTGCTCGAAGCCAAGTCGTCCAGTTCTAGATCGCGAACAAGCGGCAAGGGCAAGCTGAGCTGGGGGCCAACGCCTCCGCTTGCGTCCTGCTGTTTGTGATCGCGTGTGTCATCGTCCATTGAATTGCAGATAAATGACGCCCTGATCGCGGAAAATGTTGATCCCCACTTGCGGCAACTGCTGCACGATCTCTGGCACGTCGCCGGTGAAATCCAGGTTGGCAATCGCGCCGTTGTTGCGCAGCTCGACCAGCGACAGGGCCCGCACCGCAGGCGCTTGCAGCGCCTTTTGCTGCATAAAAGCAAAGCCGTTCATGTCGCCAACCAGGGCAAAGACGGGGATGCGCTGAAGCTGGCCTGTGGGCGCTTCCTCCTGACGTTCGGCCAAAGCCGATTGGCGGTGTTCTTGCTTCCAGGCTTCCAGCGCCAGGCTAGAGACTTGCTTGGCGCAGCGGCGGTAAAAGACGCGGGCGCCCTCTTGCTCTTGGCGCTCGCAGCTTACGACTTGGCTCGGCAGTTGCGGCAGCGCTCCGTCCTGGCGCAACACCACCTCCAAGCGGGCAATGTCGGCGCCGGTTCCGGTCAGCTCACGGGCGTTGGCGTAGAGCAAGGCATCGGCCTGGTAAGCGTCGCGTAGCGCTGCCAAGGTCTCGGCGCGCGGCGCTAAGGCATTGGTGGTATTCAGCAATTCCCGATCCTGTAGGTCACCGCCGATCATGGTGGTGGGCAACACGCTGCGCGCTAGTGGCGACGGCTCCCAGGCCTGCGACCAGAGCGAATCGGGTTGCCATAATAGGGGCTCGCCGTTGGGGTCTTCGGTGACCAACACCAGCAACAAGGGCTTGTCGGCCTTGGCCGCGACATCGACGCCCTGATCGGCCAGATAGGTGTGCAGCTTGGCGGGATCGAAGCGTAGGCTCATCAGCCCCAGGTAGGAGGTGTTGGCCTGCTGCTCGCCGCTGACGTCCAGGCCGACCACCATGGCCTCGAAATCCTGCTCGCTTGGGGTGGCGATGGCCTGCCACTGATCTTCTGGAACCAAGCGCTCCACCACCTGACGCAGCGCAGAGATGTGGCCAAAACGCATGGCTTTCTCGCGCGCCTCAAGCCCCGAGCGCCCCAAGGCACGCACCAACAAGCCCTGCACTTCGTACAGTGGCTCGTTCACTTCATCTTCGATTTGGGCATAGGCTGGCGTGGCCAAGCTGCTCGCGACCACCAGCACTGCCAGCGCCGCCAGCAGCGCAGGCAAAGCCCCTGCGGGCCGAGCTCGCAACAGCGCCGCAGCCATCTTGCGAAGGATCAACAATGCTCGTAGACCTTTTTTCGATTTGTAGTTCAGCGCAGGTGCTGCGAAGGCAGGCGCTGTTTGAAGGAAGGAAGTCGCGAGCATATGTCAAGTGAGGCCTACCGCCAAGCCGGTGTCGATATTGACGCGGG
>CAZHYF010000373.1:0-1998 GCA_964536635.1 uncultured Rhodospirillaceae bacterium
GAGGCCATGGTGGACCTGGTGCAAGCCGGGCGCATCAATGGCCAGACCCTGGCCTGGACCGCAGGCATGGAGGGCTGGGAGCCCATGGAGGCCGTCGCCGAGTTGGCGGGCATCCTGGACCACATGCCGCCGCCCATGCCCGCTCCCTTGCCGGGACCGGGCGCAAGCTAGGGCAGCGCAACGCTGATGGCCGACGCCCTGCTCCACAAGCCTTGCCAGACCTGCGGCGCGACCCTGCATTATGAGCCTGGCGCGACCACGCTCGATTGCCCCTATTGCGGCAGCCAGAACGATATCGCGGCCCCGCAGCGGGCTCTGGCGCGCTTTGACCTGGACCCAGCCCTGAGCGGTGCGCGTGAAAGCGCGTTGCCGCCCGAACGCCAGCTCTCTTGCCCCTCCTGTGGCGCCGAAGCGATCATGCCGCCCCAGGTCTTCGCCCGTTCTTGCGACTTCTGTGAGACCGTGCTGATCGACCAAGACACCAGCCTGCGCCGCTTCGAGCCTCAAGGCCTGCTGCCCTTTGGGGTGGAAGAAGGCCAGGCGCAAGACCGGCTGCGCCGCTGGCTAAAGAGCCTCTGGTTTGCGCCCTCAGCCCTGGCGCGCTCGGCTCGTGCCAAGCAGCGGCTGCGCGGGGTCTATGTGCCCTACTGGTGCTTTGATGTGGCGACCGAGACCGATTATCGCGGTGAGCGCGGCACGACCCACACCGTCACTCGGCGGGTGCAGGTGATGAAGGACGGCAAGAGCCAGTGGGTCACGCGCAGCCAGCAGGTCACGCGCTGGCGTCCGGCCTCGGGCCGAGTGGCGCGCGATTTCTCAGATCTGTTGGTGCAAGCCGACGGCGGGCTCAAGGAGCTGGAGGATCGGCGCTTTTCCTCTTGGGATACCGGCGCGCTGGAGCCATTTGTGCCCGACTATCTTGCGGGCTATGAGGCGCGGCTCTATGGCTTGGACCTGCCGCAGGGTTGGCAGGCTGCTCAGCGGGCGATGGAGGGCGTGATCCGCAGCGATATTCGCGACGATATCGGCGGCGACAAGCAGCGCATCCATACGCTCAGCACCCGCACTTGGGACGAGCGCTTTACGCTGGTACTGCTGCCGATCTGGATTTCAGAATACCGCTTTGGCGGCAAGGATTTCCATGTGGTGATCAATGGGCGCACCGGCGAGGTGCGCGGCCAGCGCCCCATCGCCTGGTGGAAGGTGGTGCTGGCGGTGCTGCTGGCGCTGGGTCTGGTGGCGGCAGCGCTGTTGATCGCGGCCCAGTTCGAGGGCCTCAGCCTGATGCCTCCAATTTAAGGTTTTCAAAATTTCATAAAGTTTCCGACTGTATAAGTCATACCTTCGACAACGAGGTATATTTAACTTACTATTACACAAATAGAGAAATTTAGCTGCTATCGTCGTGACAAAATATTTTGAAAGTATTTGAAAATTTATTCATTTAATTAATTGATTTGCGCATCAGAATGTTGTATGTAATTTGTAATTAATTAAATTTATTGCTGTTTGAGATATGCAGATTAGAGCGCAGAGTGGCGTGCAAAAGCGCTCAATCTGGTGTGGCTACGATGAAGGGGCTGTATGATAGAGGCCGATAAACCTAAGAAGAAAATCAAACGGCGTAGGGGCAACACTTTAGAGAAATGGGAAGTTGCTTTGGTCAAAGCGATGCTTGCCAAAAACGAATACAATGATCAAGATATACTGGCGTATTTCACTCGACCAACGCGATCAGTGAATCACCGGTTAATCGGAGAAATTCGGACTGAAGCAAAGCATAGGGCTGTCAAGGCAGCCTCAAGTGAGGACCTTGATGCTTTTCTTGCAACATACCCAGACATTGACCACGAAACTGGTTTGAGCGTTCTTGGTGATGAGTTGCTGATCAAGGCCCGCGAAGCCATGATAGCGGCCGTTCAAACTTTCAATAGTGGCGGGCTCACGTTTCGGTCTGAGCTCTTTATCGTAACTGCGATAATCGCTTGGACATATCTT
>CAZHYF010000374.1:0-1956 GCA_964536635.1 uncultured Rhodospirillaceae bacterium
CCGGTTTGGTGCGACCGAGAAGACTCGAACTTCCACGGGATATTATCCCACAGCGACCTCAACGCTGCGCGTCTACCAATTCCGCCACGATCGCAAACCGGAGGCTGACTTACCACCATTTGTCAGCCAATTGCAAGCGCTCAAAACCGGCCTTTTGCCCTTGCGCTACAAATAAATTTGACCACATGACCGTGACAGGCGCGCCCGCTTTGGCTAGATACATGGCCCATTGATCGATTTGCCGGACCGCAAGCCACCAGGGCCTGCGCCGTCGTGCAATCCCACTGCTCAAACCGCTAGGAGCCCTCATGGTAGAGACCGCCACCGCCGACCGCCGCATCGCCCTCTGGAAGACCGGAGAGGAGCTGGACTTGGCCGGCTTGGAGATGGAGGCTCTGCCGCGCGACATCGCCAATCTCAAGTCGCTGACCATGCTGACGCTTGAGGACAATCCGCTGGACGACATCCGCTATCTGGCGGGTCTGACCGCGCTGGAGAGCCTGTCGCTGTCCGGCAGCGATGTCAGCGACCTGTCGGCGCTGGCCGAGCTGACCAGCCTGCGCCATCTGGACCTGAGCTTTTGCCCCATCGAAGACTTGAGCGGGCTGGAAAAGCTGACGTCCCTGCGCAGCTTGCACCTCTATGAAGCGCCGATCACCAGCCTGCAGGCCATCCGCAGCCTGACCCAACTGGAATACCTGGATCTGTCCTTGACCCAGGTCGGCGACCTGTCGCCGTTGAAGGGCATGACGAGCCTCAAGACCCTGCTGTTGTGTGACGCTCCAGTTACAGACATCTCAGCACTCGCGAGCTGCCGCGAGCTGCGCGAGCTGGATTTGGCCTCGACCAAGGTGGCCGACCTGACGCCTTTGGACCGCTTGGGCTCCTTGTCCAGCGTCGAGCTTTACGGCACGCCCGCGCTCAAGTCCGGGCATCGCCTCGCGCAAGCAGGCTAGCGCCATGACCCAAGCCGCCCAGCCCTCCCGCGCCGATCTTGCTGCCTTTGCGGCCGCGCGCGCGCCGGAACTTGGCGGCCCAGCGCCTGAGCTGCGCATCACCCCTGGCTTGACCGATTACACGGTGGCTCTGGCGGACATGGAGCAGCGCCAGGCCGATATCGCCGCCGGACATGCGCGCGAGCTGGTCTGGTTCTTGGAGCACCCGCCGCTCTATACGGCCGGCACTTCGGCCAAGGCCCCGGACCTGCTGACGCCCCAGCGCTTTCCCGTCTACCAGACCGGACGCGGCGGCCAATACACCTACCATGGCCCGGGCCAGCGGGTGGTCTACCTCATGCTGGACTTGAACCAGCGCGGCAAGGATGTGCGCGCCTACGTCGCCAACCTGGAACGCTGGCTGATTGCCGCCCTGGCGCGCCTTCAGGTCAGCGCCGATGTGCGCGAGGATCGCGTCGGCCTGTGGGTCCAACAGCCCGGCGGCGGCGAGGACAAGATCGCTGCCATTGGCGTGCGGATCCGCCGTTGGGTCACCAGCCACGGCATCGCGCTCAATGTGGCGCCCGACCTGGAGCATTTCAGCGGCATCGTGCCGTGTGGCATCCAGGCCCACGGCGTGACCTCCCTGGCCGCGCTGGGCAAAGACAGCGCCATGGCGCGCGTGGACCAGGCCTTGATCGACGCCTTTGCCGAGGTCTTCGCCACACCGCTGGAGCCCGCGCGCTGAGATGGATATCATCCTTGCCGCGGTTGGCCGCTTGAAAGCGGAAGAGGCAGCGCTGTTTCAGCGCTATTGGCAGCGACTGCGCTGGAAGGCGCGCCTGGTCGAACTGCCGGAAAAGGGCGACAAGGCGCAAGAGGCCAAGGCGCTTGAGAAAGCCTGTGCAACGAGCCCCCTGTGGGTCTGTCTGGACGAGCGCGGTCAAGATTGGGACAGCCCGCGCTTTGCAACCTGGCTCGGCCAAGCCTTGGATGCAGACCGCAAGCCCGTCGCCTTTAT
>CAZHYF010000375.1:0-1953 GCA_964536635.1 uncultured Rhodospirillaceae bacterium
CATTGCTGACGGCCTGAACTTTGCGGTTGGTTTGGCCAATGTCGATGCCGACTCGCGCGCCAATCGCTCGGCCTACAGCTTGGCGATCGGCGATGCTTCGGCAGAGCCGCTCTACTACGAGCGCGACCGCGCCTGGATCGCCCGCGCGGCGGTGAAGGTCTCTTTCTAGAGCAGGCTTCAGCGACTTGCGCTCATGTTTCATGCTGTATTTCTTTGATTTTGCAGCAAAGTCACGCCAAGAAGCCTGGCTGCTCCTTGCCCCTAAAGCTTGGGCCTCGCGCTAAAGCAAACACCCGAGCGCTTGGGGCCAAGAGCTCGATCCTGGCTCTCGGCCGCTTCCAGCGCCGGAGGGCGAGCGTCCATCCGCGCGCGCTCGGCAAACGTATCCGGTGCAATCTGCTTCAAGCGACCGCAAGGTCAGCGCGGCGGGCGTCTGCCAGGCCGCGCCCACTTTGTGCTGCTGTTGCTTTGGGCCCAAGCCTGATCAGGCCCCCAGTTCGTCCCAAGACCAAAGAACGCGCGCAGCACCGGCGGCGCGCAGCGCTGCGGCCTGCTCGTCGGGGCGCGGATGCAGCCCGACAAAGCCCCAGGCCTCAATACCGGCGGCTACCGCACCTGACAGACCCGTCACGCTGTCTTCCAGCACCACCGCTTGGCTTGGTTGCAGACCGAAGACCTGAAGGCAGTGCAGATGCAGATCGGGCGCTGGCTTGGGCCGCGCCACCTCCCGGCCAGAAAAGCGATGCTCGAGTGCGAATTGCGCCTCCAAGCCCACCAGGGCCAGCGAGTCGTGGACGTGACGCAGGCTGCCGTTGGAGGCCACACAGCGTTTGCGCCCACGTTGCTCCAGGCCCGCCAATGCTTGCGCAATGCCGGGAGCGGGCTTGAGCTCGGCCTCCATGACCTGCTGCCAGCGCGGTCCGGCCAGCTCAAGGTAGGCGTCAACAAAAGCCTGCGAGCGCTCTTGGCGTAGGATGTCCAGCATGATCGGGGTGGCAACGCCCATGAAACGCCGCTCGGTCTCTTCAACGCTGATGGCGTAGTCGAGGGCGTTCAGGGCCTCGGCAACGACCCTGCTAGCCAGGCGCTCCGAATCGGTCAGAACGCCGTCCATATCGAAGATAACGAGCTCAGCGGGCATGTGTAGAGGCTCCGAGCAGACGTCCCAGGCCCGCTGCATCGCGCGGCACGCGGGCCCAATCATCAAAGCAGGCTGCGACCCCGCTGGCCAACAGCGCATCAGCTTGGCTTTGGGGCTGCGGGTGAACGCCAACATAGCCTACGACGGCAACGCCCGCAGCCAGGCCCCCGCCCGCGCCGGTCAAGGAATCCTCGAACACCAGCGCTTGTTGCGGCGCCAGGCCAAAGTGCTTCAGGCAGGCTTGGTGCAGGTCGGGCGCAGGCTTGGGCTGGGCCACCTCCATGCCAGAAAAGCGATGGTGGGGGGCAAAGAAACGCTCTAGCCCCGAGATGGCGAGCGCGGCGTCGATCTCGCTGCGCGCCGAATTGGAGGCCAAGCAGAGGCGCAATTGGGCGCTCTGCAAGTCGGCCAAGAAGTCTGCAATGAGGGGGGTGGGCTTGAGGCCGTCTTCGAACAAAGAAACCCAGCGGTCGCCAAACTCCTGCGCAGCCGCTGCGCCCAGTGAGCAGCCCAGGTCCTGTTCCAGCCCGTCGGCGATGCCCTTGAAGGTCTTGCCGCCATAGCGCAGCTCGATGTCTTTGGGGCTCATGTCGATCCCGCGATCGGCCAAGCAGGCACTGACGGCGATGGCGCTGAGGCTCTCGGAGTCGTGCAGGACGCCGTCCATGTCGAAAATCATCAGTTCAAGCATGCGGCCTCGCGGTTGGTCGTGGGGGCTGGCTGGGGCGGCGATAGGCGGCCAAAATCTTGGTCACGGTCGGTTCAATCGCTTGAGCTTGAATACCCAAGTCCGCGAAGCCCGGCAAGCGCTC
>CAZHYF010000376.1:0-1951 GCA_964536635.1 uncultured Rhodospirillaceae bacterium
AGCACTACCCCCATCTGCTGCGGCTTGGCGTGGCGCTGGTTGAGCAGCCTTTGCCAGCGGGCGAGGATGAGGCGCTTCTTGGTGTGGACCGCCCGGTGCCGCTCTGTGCCGATGAGAGCTGCCACGACCGGGAGTCCTTGTCCCAGCTCAAGGGCAAGTATGACATGGTGAATATCAAGCTCGACAAGACTGGCGGGTTGACCGAGGCGCTGGCGCTGCGCGATGCGGCGCGGGCTGAAGGCTATGAGGTCATGGTGGGCTGCATGGTCGGCTCGTCTCTGGCGATGGCCCCTGCGGTGTTGGTGGCGCAGGGGGCGGCGATCACCGATCTGGACGGACCGCTTCTGCTGGCCGAAGACCGTGACGCGCCATTGGTGTTCGATGCGGCAGGGGTTCACCCGTCGGAGGCGGCGCTCTGGGGGTGAGCGTCAGTCGGTGCGCCGGTCGATGCAGGCTGTGTTGTCGTTTAGCCTGAGATCGTAGCCCGGTATGGCGTCAGGATATTCGACCTCCACGCAGAGCGAAAACGCCGTTGATGATGTCCGCGCATACGTGATGTCACTGGCAAACCCGGTGAGCCGGGCTGGGGCGCGCGCGCAGGTCATGGGATCAAGCTCTACAGGCAGGTTTGAACGGTCAATCTCCGGGCATTGGACCACGTCGTTGGCCAGCGTGCGCAAATCGGAGATCCGCCACTGGTCGCGCTGTTCCATCTGACCCTGCGCTGGGCCGCCAACCCGCCAAAAGGCGAGGCCAAGCGAAAGTGCCGCCAGCCCGATCAGAACCCAGCCTGCCGGCAGCGGAATCGGGGCTTTCGGCAAGGTGCGGGTTTCGCCGAAATAGGCCAAAACCACCCCGGCGATCACAGCGACTGTCGCGGATTTGACCAGAAAGCGCAGCGTGATCTGGCCGTCGAGCCAGCTGTAGATCAGGAAAAGCGCGTCACCCAGCAGCGTGATCGTCGCAACGAGCATCGCCAGCGCTGACAGCCAGCGACGGACCGTGCCGTGCCAGCGTGCGGGATCAGCAGCCGTGGCCCGCCTGTCTTTGCGGTCGAGCACCCAGAACACCGGAACAAAGACGAGCAGCGCGGCCATAGACCAGCGCAATCCGGACAGACGTCCATAGGCCTCAGCCGCGCCCGGTTCAGGGAGCCAGATGTTGATCTGCGCGAAGAGCAGCGTGAGTGTGCTTCCCACAACCATGCCGAAGACCACGAAGAGCAGGCAGTAGAACAACGCATCGCGTGCGGCGGTGGACCTGATCGGGCGCGGGACGGCCCCGGCTCCGTCCTGATACTGCCAACCTGCGAGCGCCGCATTGATTTCGGTGTCGGTCCAGTTGGCCGAGGTCAGGCTTCTGCGGATATCGTCGGCATTGTGCCCGGCGTTCAGCGCGTCACGGACAAAGTCGGACAGGTCTGGTGGAACGTGCATCTTGCGCCTGCGTCGCTATGGTTGATCCATCGGACAGCGCGTGGCTGCGCAGGTCAACTGTATTCGTCGCGTCACACATGGGCGAGGGGTTGGTGATGATCAACGGCATCGGGCGACCGTGCTTTTTGACTGATTCAGCGGCTGGGTATGGTATGCTTGGTCACTCTCGTGGTCTTGGAAAGGGCAATGTGGTGAACAGTCTTGGAAATGACAGTCGATGGCTGAGCTGGACAGGGATGGAAACCCATATGATCTTTTCGCTTGGACTGGATCTGCCGGGTTTTGCATCGTTCCCGCTGTTGGAGACCGACGCAGGGCGCGCTGTCCTGAGACAGCTTTACACCGACCAGATCGCGGTTGCGGAAGAGACCGGATGCGGGGCCTGTCTGGAAAGTGTGACCTGGATGGCCAATGCCGACCGCGCTGCAGCTCTGGGTTATGACGCAGACGCGCTTGAGCGGGTCAACCGCGAGGCGATCGCTTTCCTCAGGGAGCTTGAAGCAGAAGTTCCAGTG
>CAZHYF010000377.1:0-1946 GCA_964536635.1 uncultured Rhodospirillaceae bacterium
CGGCATGGGCGTGGTGGCCAGCCTGGAGGCGGCCTAGCCTGGCTCGGCGGCCTAGGTGGGCGCATCCCAGCCTGTGTAAAGCTGAGGGGCGGGGCTTGACAGGCGCCGCCTGTACGCGCTGATCTGGCGGCATGAAAACTGAAACTCTGCTCGCCCAGCTTGACCATTTCACCGACCCGCAAACTGCGGGCGTGGTGCCGACCATCCAGCCCTCCACCACTTATGTGCGCGGGCCGGATAATGCCTTGCTCTATCCCGACCTCTGCTATGGACGGGACCAAAACCCTGGCTATAGGGTGGTTGAGCGCGTCCTAAGCCAGCTTGAGGCCCAAGCCATCGCGCCGGGCGTTGGCGAGGATCTGCCGCCCGATCAAGTCTGGGCGCAGCTCCTGTCTTCTGGCCAAGCTGCGGGCATGCTGCTGGTTCAGGCTCTGCGACCGGGCGATCAGGTGATCGCTGGCCTGCATATGTACTGGGCTCTACGCGGTCAGATCGAGCGCTTTTGTCAGACTTGGGGCCTGGGGCTCCAGTTGGTTGATATGCGCGATCTGCTCGC
This sequence comes from uncultured Rhodospirillaceae bacterium, assembly GCA_964536635.1. Taxonomy (GTDB): domain Bacteria; phylum Pseudomonadota; class Alphaproteobacteria; order UBA7985; family JAUIBT01; genus JAUIBT01. Next base: position 557 of record CAZHYF010000377.1, read on the forward strand.
GGTCGAGCAGGCCTTGCAGGCGGGCGCTGCTGGCTGCGAGCGGCTGTTGCTCTGCGAGGTGCCGACCAACCCCATGCTCTATATGGCGGACATCCCCGCGCTGGCGCGGCTCTGTCGCACTGTGGGCGCACGCATGGCCGTCGATGCGACCGCGGCGACGCCCATCTTGTTGCGGCCCCTGACGCTTGGCGCCGACCTGGTGTTCCACTCTACCACCAAGGCGTTGAATGGCCATGCTGACCTTCTGGGCGGCGTCCTGCTGGGCCGTGCGGACGGCTCGGACTATACCGAGCGGCTGAGCAGCTTGCGTGCGGGCCTGGGAGCCGTGCCCTCGGCCTTCGATGCCTGGCTGTTGGCGCGTGGCCTCAGGACGGCAGCGCTGCGGGTGCGCACGGCCTCGGCCTCCGCCTTGGCGCTGGCCGAAGCCATGGAGCGCCACCCCGCCATCAAGGCGGTCCTCTATCCCCATAAAGACCAGATTGCTGGGCGCGACATGCGCAATGGCCATGGCATGCTGATGTCGCTGCGGTTGGCGGGCGGCGCCTCAGCGGCCCTGAGCGCAATTGGTCGCTTGAAGCTCTTCTTGCGCGCCACCTCTTTGGGCGGCACCGAGAGCCTGGTCGAATACCGCAGCGCCATTGAAGGCCCCAGCTCGCCGGTGCCCGACGACCTGCTGCGGTTCTCGGTCGGCCTGGAGCATGCCGACGATCTGCTGGCGGACCTGAACCAAGCGCTTGAGGGCCTGTGAGCGTGGCGACGGCACCGCAGGCACCCGCGCAAGGGGCGCTGCACCTTAAGAAGCTCTGCGTTGGCGTTGCCAGCTTGCAGGAGCTGATCGACTGGCGTCACCGCCATCGAGCGCAAACCGGCCTCAGCGTCATGAGCCACACGACGCGCATGTGGCCCAAACGCGCCGACGAGCTGTTGGCGGGCGGCTCGCTCTATTGGGTGGTCGCGGGCAAGCTGGTCTGCCGCCAGGCCATCCTGGGCCTTGAGGCGGTGCAGCGCGAGGATCACACCGCCTGCCGCATCTTGTTGGACGATGAGATCGTCGAAACCAGCCCCTGGCCGCATCGCCCCTTTCAAGGATGGCGCTATCTGAAGGCCGAGGACGCGCCTCCGGACCTGGTTGATAAGCTGAATGGCGGGGATGACAGCGCTGAAATGCCGGAGGATATGCGGCGTGAATTGGTCGATCTGGGGCTGCTCTAAAAAAATTGCGCAAGGTTGAAATTTTTTGCTTGCAATGCCCAGGGCACCGGCGTAGTTACTGGCCTCCCGAGCGACGGACACGCCAACGGCGAACACGAAGCGGGCGGCACCAGCCACGGTGGTGCGTGATATTCGAAAAAGTAGAGATGAATGGAAGGGATATTCGGGCAGCGAGCTG
>CAZHYF010000378.1:0-1944 GCA_964536635.1 uncultured Rhodospirillaceae bacterium
CTAGGACAAGCCGCAATCGTGGCGTGCTCCCTGCTGCGCGGCCCCAGGGTTGCCACACTTAAGATTTGTTCGCCCAGGTTGCAGGATAATTCTTGTTAAGGTTGTGCTCTGCGCTAAGGTGAGGGCGTTTCAATCGCGTATTTCAGCCGATTCATTTCAAACGACCTCATTTTAAGGGCCTCATTTCATGTCCGCTTACAAGCCCCCGCGCCTCATTCAAGGCGACTGCATCCAAGCCATGTCCAGCCTGCCAGAGGCTTCGGTTGATCTGATTTTCGCCGACCCGCCCTATAACCTCCAGCTCAGCGGCGAGCTGAACCGGCCCGACAATTCGCGCGTCGATGGCGTCACCCAAGACTGGGACAAGTTCGAGACCTTTGCCGCCTACGACCAGTTCACCAGAGCCTGGTTGAGCGAGGCCAAGCGCCTGTTGACCGACGACGGAGGCCTGTGGGTCATCGGCTCCTACCACAACATTTTCCGCGTGGGCGCCATCTTGCAAGATCTGGGCTTTTGGATCTTGAACGATGTCATCTGGGTCAAGACCAACCCCATGCCCAACTTCAAGGGCAAGCGCTTTACCAATGCGCACGAGACGCTGATCTGGGCCTCGAAGTCCGAAAAATCGCGCCCGACCTTCAACTATGAGGCCATGAAGGCGCTGAACGAAGGGCTGCAAATGCGCTCTGACTGGCGCCTGCCCATCTGCCAGGGCGGCGAGCGGCTGCGCGATGAGGAGGGCGAGAAGGTGCATCCGACCCAAAAGCCCGAGAGCCTGCTCTATCGGGTGCTCTTGTCCTCGACCAAGCCGGGCGACACCGTGCTGGACCCCTTCTTTGGCACCGGCACGACTGGCGTGGTGGCCAAGCGCCTGGGCCGCACCTGCATCGGCATCGAGCGCGACGAGACCTATTTGGCCGCTGCGCAAGCCCGCATCGATGCCGCGCCCGGTCCGCAGAGCACCGACATCTTGCAGGCCCCGGCCAAGCGCACCGCACCGCGCATCCCCTTCGGCACTCTGATCGAGCGCGGCTTGCTGGAGCCCGGCACCAAGCTGGTCGGTCCAGGCCGCAAGTATCAAGCGACGGTCCGCGCCGATGGCACCTTGCTGGCGCCCGACGCCTCGGGCTCGATCCACCAGGTGGGGGCCAAGCTGCAAGGCGCGCCCTCTTGCAATGGCTGGACCTTCTGGCACCTGGATGTCGGCGGTGCCCTTGAGCCGATCGACGTGCTGCGCGAGCAAGTGCGGCGCGAGATGCAGCTCTAGGCGCGGGGTATGCGGCGGGTTCTGGTCACCGGTTCGGCGGGCTTCATCGGCTATTATTTGTGCGAAGCCCTGCTGCGCCAGGGCGATGCCGTGCTGGGCTATGATGCGGTCACCGACTACTACGACGTGGCGCTCAAGCGGGCCCGGCTGGCACGGCTTGCCCAGCACAACAACTTTCAGCCGATCGAAGCCTTGCTGGAAGACGAGGCGGCTTTGCAGGCCGCCTGCCAGGCCTTCAAGCCCGATGTGATCGTGCACCTAGCGGGCCAGCCCGGCGTGCGCTATTCGATTGACCATCCGCGCACCTACATCAATGCCAACATCATTGGCAGCTTCAATATCCTTGAGGTGGCGCGCCAACACCAAGTGCAGCACTGCCTCATGGCCTCGACCTCCTCGGTCTATGGCGCAGGGCGCGACATGCCCTACCACGAGCGCCAAAAGTGCGACACGCCCATGAGTCTCTATGCCGCCACCAAAAAGGCGACCGAGGCGCTGGGCCACAGCCAGGCGCATATCTTCGATATCCCCGTGACCATGTTCCGCTTCTTTACGGTCTATGGCCCCTGGGGGCGGCCGGATATGGCGCCGATCAAGTTCTCCAAGGCCATCCTAGAGGGGCGGGCGATCGACGTTTACAATCACGGCGATCTCTACCGCGACTTCACCTATGTCGA
>CAZHYF010000379.1:0-1932 GCA_964536635.1 uncultured Rhodospirillaceae bacterium
GGGTGGCCAGGCTATCGAAGGGCGCCAAGAGCGCTTCCAGGTCGGCCCGCAAGGCGGCCAAGCTGGCCTCCTCTGCCGGGGCTTCAGCCTGCGGCGCCGGGCCCAGGTCGGCCAGCTTGAGGCGCAAAGGCTCGGAATTGGCCAGAAGATCGCTCTGCCATTGCAGCAGGTCCGCACGTTCACCGCGCAGAAGGTTGCGCAGTTGCGCCAGGCGCTCTTCGGCCAGCTCTTGTTCCGGCAGCAGCTCGCGATCGATTTCATCCAGGCGGGTGCCGAGCTCCTGCGCCAGCGCCTCGCCGTCAGCAATGCGCTTGAGCTGCTCAGGCGTCAGGCTGACAGTGGTCTGTTTGACCGCCGGGGCAGAAGGCTGGGCCAGCTCGGCGGGCTGGCTAGGAACGGGTGCGCTGGTCTCTGCCGTGGCTTGGCCTGGGGAGTCCTGTCCTGCAGCAGGCGCTTCGCTCACTGCCGGGGCGCTGGCGTCCTGGGCATGGCTGGGCAAGCTGACCAAACTGGCACCCGCGAGCAGCAGCGCGATGATCAGCAGCCATGCAAAGCGGCGTCCAGCCTGCCCCGCAACGCGCGAGCTAAACACACCGGCCAAAGAAAAACAAAAGGAAGATATGCGCATAAAAAGCCTATCTGAATGGACAGGGCGGGCCGGCGATCTGCCGTGCCGTGCCGACCAAGGGCCAGCGGGAAGAGGCCCGGCAGCTTTGATGAGCGCGGCCCAAAACCGGTCAATCAACAGCAAGTCATGATAGGCTCTAGCCCGCTCGTGTGGCAAGGCAACACCTTTCTTGGACTGCGGCGCCGTGCCCAGCCCTGCATGTGCGAAAGCCATGGTCGACGCCTTGCTTTGTGGCTGACTTGGGCCGCTTGCATGCAAAGCCTGCATGACCTGCCATCAGCGCGCTGCAACTATGGCCAAAGCCGGGCATGGCCGCCCGCGCCTTGCCTTATCTGAGGTCATCTCGCGAAGCGGCTATATAACCAAGGGTTGCAGTGGTATAAGGGCCTATTCTTTTGCTTATTTCGAGCCTCGGCCATGGTCATGTTGGTCACATTTATTTCCGATTTGCGGGCTTCGCGCCCGACTGCTGCCCCGCAGCGCCCCCACCTTGTTGTTTCTGTCGGCCTGGTTTGCCTTGCGCTTGGCGCGGGCTCTGCCTTGGCCCAAGACGGTGCCTATTTCGACGCCTACCTGGGTTATGGCTACAGCCCCGAACAGAGCCTGGCCTTCGCCGGCACCGAAATCGGCCAAGGTCTGGGCGCGCTGGCCAGCCGCCAGGCGCAAGTTGCAGGCGATGCGGTCAAGTCCTTTGGCGCGGCGTTCGGCTACAAGTTCGACGGCCTGCCGCTGCGGCTTGAGCTCGGCTTTGACCACCAAGCTGATTTCGACCTGGACGCCAACGACAGCAGCGGGGCCTCCTATTTCGGTCAGTACCAATCTACGGCCGCCTTAGCAGGCCTCAAGGCAGAGCTTCCGCTCGGCCCAGGGCTGCTGCCCTACCTGGGTGCCCAGCTCGGCTATGCCTGGAACGACGGCGCTGGACTGAACGCGGCCAACCTCTTGGGTCAAACGGGCCAGGACCGGCAGATCGCGCGCCTTGAGGGCAACGGCGCTCTGGCTTGGGGACTGGAGGCTGGGGTCGCCTTTCCGGTGACCGCCAAGACCGTGCTTGAGTTGGGTTATGGCTACAGCGACCGCGGCAGCCTGGATTTGAGCCAAAACTTCGCCGGGTCTTGGGATGATGCGGGCACTGAAAAAGACACCAGCGGTCAGCTCACCAGCGATGCGCTGCGGCTGCGCGATCATCGCATAAAGCTGGGACTGCGCCACGCCTTCGGCCGCGACGAGCGCCCCAACCCCATGTTCGATGAGGACATGAAGGTGGCCTCGCACTACGCGGTGGGCTACGGCCAGGGTCACTT
>CAZHYF010000380.1:0-1927 GCA_964536635.1 uncultured Rhodospirillaceae bacterium
AGACCTCCATCTCACCGAAGCGCTGACCGCCGAACTGTGCCTTACCGCCCAAGGGCTGCTGAGTGACCAGCGAGTAAGGACCGATCGAACGTGCGTGCAACTTGTCGTCCACCAAGTGGTGCAGCTTGAGCAGGTACTTGTAGCCCACAGTCACCGGACGGTCGAACTGCTCGCCGGTACGTCCGTCGAACAGGTCCACCTGACCAGAGCCACGCAGACCGGCTTTTTCCAGCATGCCTTCGATTTCAGACTCGCGCGCACCGTCGAATACCGGCGAGGCCATAGGCACACCGTTGACCAGGTTGCCCGACAGCTCCAGCACTTCCGCATCGCTCATGTCAGCGATGTTCTCAGCGAAGATTTCGTCGCCGTAGGCTTCCTTCAAGCGCTCTTTGACCTCAACCAGATCGCTGGTCTGCTTGTGCTGATAGGCTTCGATCGCTTTACGGATCGAAACGCCCAGACCGCGCGCGGCCCAGCCCAAGTGGGTCTCCAAGATCTGACCCACGTTCATGCGCGATGGCACGCCCAAGGGGTTCAGAACGATATCAACAGCGGTACCATCTTCCAGGAAAGGCATGTCCTCGATCGGGTTGATCCGTGACACAACACCCTTGTTCCCGTGGCGGCCGGCCATCTTGTCGCCCGGCTGCAGCTTACGCTTAATGGCGATGTAGACCTTGACCATCTTCATGACGCCAGGGGGCAACTCGTCGCCACGCTGGATCTTGTCAGCCTTGTCTTCGAAGCGCTTGTTGATCTCGTCGATCTCAAAGTCAACTTCCTGCTTGGCTTTCTCGATCGCCGCCATGGTCTCGTCATCCTCGACAGAGAACAGGCGCCAGTTGCCTTGCGGAATTTCTTCCAACATGGCTTCGTCGATGATCTCAGCGCTGGAAGAGCGCGCCGGGCCATCCACGATTTTCTGACCCAACAGCAGTTCGCGCAGTCGGAAATAGAAAGAGCTCTCGATGATCGCTCGTTCGTCGTCGCGGTCTTTCGCCAAGCTTTCGATTTCAGCGCGCTCGATCGCCAAGGCACGTTCGTCCTTGTCGATACCGCGGCGAGAGAAGACGCGCACGTCAACCACGCAGCCCGATGAACCCGGAGGCAGACGCAGCGAAGAATCGCGCACGTCAGACGCTTTCTCACCGAAGATCGCCCGCAACAGCTTTTCTTCCGGCGTCATGGGGCTTTCGCCCTTGGGCGTCACCTTGCCAACCAGAATATCGCCGGCCTTGACCTCGGCGCCGACATAGACAATGCCCGCCTCGTCCAAGTTACGCAGTGCGTCTTCGCCCACGTTGGGAATATCGCGTGTGATTTCTTCAGGGCCCAGCTTGGTATCGCGGGCCATGACTTCGTAGTCGTCAATGTGGATCGAGGTGTAGACGTCGTCGCGCACGATGCGCTCTGAAATCAGGATCGAGTCCTCATAGTTGTAGCCCTGCCAGGGCATGAAGGCCACCAGCACGTTCTTACCCAAAGCCAGCTCGCCCAAGTTGGTCGAGGGGCCGTCGGCAATGATATCGCCCGCTGAAATGCGGTCGCCGGTCTTCACCAGAGGCTTTTGGATGATACAGGTCGATTGGTTCGAGCGCTGGAACTTGGACAGCTTATAGATGTCCACGCCCTCTTCGCGGCCGTTCTCATCGTTGATGACGCGGATCACGATACGGCGGGCATCCACCTGGTCAACGGCGCCCGAGCGCTTGGCAACAACCGCTGCGCCTGAATCGCGCGCGACCGTGCGCTCCATGCCAGTGCCAACGAAGGGGGCTTCTGACACCACCAGCGGCACCGCCTGACGCATCATGTTCGAGCCCATGAGCGCGCGGTTCGCATCGTCGTTTTCCAAGAAAGGAATGAGCGAGGCTGCAACCGAAACGATCTGCTTGGGCGATACGTCGATGTAGTCCACTTCACC
>CAZHYF010000381.1:0-1903 GCA_964536635.1 uncultured Rhodospirillaceae bacterium
GTTCGCCTATATCGCCTTTGTCCCCTTGCTGGGCTATCTGTGGTTCATCTTTGCGCCCGCCTATGACCGCCACGGACGACCGGAGTCTATGCGAGCGGACAGCCAGCCCCCTGCGGTCAGGACGGAGCAGCCATTTGTCTTGCAAGGCGGCTCTGCAATCGTGCTGGGCCTGGCCTTCATGCTTGCGCTTGCGGTCGTCAAATCGGTGGACCGGGAAGCAACCCGCGAGGTTCGCGAATTTGTAAACACAATCGACGTCGAAAACCTGGAAGACAACCCCGCATTTCAGCCGGACTATGCCTTGATGATCAGGCTCGGCGGCCTTGAAAGTCTTCTTCAGTCCATCGTGGCAGCCGAGAGGCCCTCAACGATCGAGCCCGGTTTCGATTTCCGAGGGGCCAACTTGGATGGGAAAACCCTGTCCTATGTCTACGCGATTGAGGCCCTTACGGAAGCGGACACGGAGGCTGCCGAAGAGGTGGTGGCCGGCATTACAGGCACGTTTTGCGCCGACAAAGACTTTCTTGCGATTGTGGAGGCCGGTGGCACCATTGAAGTGGTCCTGCTGGGCAGTGAAGACGCGCAGCTCGCTCTTGGCACTGTCGCCGAGGGCCAGTGCCCGCCGGAGCCGGACTAGGGTTTCGCAAAGCACCAGCAGCAATCTGCACCTGCGCCTCCTGACAGGATAGGCCCCGCGCGCATTGTGGCGATCACGGGGTGTGGACAACGGTCAGTTTAGTACTGCCAAGCCAGACCGAGGCGCCAGGTGTTGGTGCGGTTGGCGCCGAAGAGGCCAGACTGGGCATAAGAGGCATGGGCATCGGCGCTCTCCAGCACCGCGCCCAGCCAGGAGCCCGAAGCAAAGCCCGCCAGGCTGCCGTTCACGCCCATCTCCCATGAGCCCGTCAGCTGGTCCTCGTCCAGCACGTCGAACGGCAGAGCCCCCGCCACCGTATCCCGGTTCAGCCAGGTGCCGTTGGCCGCCGCCGAGGCATAGCCGGTCAGGCCATAGACGATGGGCGCGTGGCCCTGGATGCGCAGGCCCGCGCCCCACTGGCCCTGCTCGACGCCCACCTGGCCGATGGCCGTGCCCGCCGTCGTGGCATAGGCGTCGAACACCTCGTGGCTGTAGTTGATGCTGCCATAGGGGCTGACGGTATAGCGGTCCCAATCCCAGTCCAGGCTGGCCTTGCCCGAGGCGATCCAGCGCTGGCTATCGGGCGAGCCCGTCTCGCCATAAGCCGTGACCCGGTTGCCAAAGCCCGCATAGGAGACCAGGCCCTCCAGGTTGAAGGCCTCGAAGGCCTGCCAAGCCGCATAGGCATCGGCGCGCCAGCCCTGCTTGGCCAGGCTGCCGCTCAGCGTGCCACTGAAGTCAAGCTGGGCGGTCTCGTGGCCCACGGCCAGGCCCAAGAACAGATCCGAGGTGACAAAGCCATCGACACCCAGGGTCCAATCATAGATCGAGCCGTCGTAGGCCTCGCTGCCCGTCTTGAAGACATGGCCCCCAGAATAAGAGGCATAGAGATCCAGGCCATCGCCCGGCAGCAAGCCGTCGAAGGGCGATGCTGCGGCCATACCGCTGCCAAGCGCCGCTGCCAAGCGCCGCTGCCATACCAGGGTCGAGCTGGGCCACCTGGGCGGCCGACTGGAAGCGGCTGAGCTCGGTGGCAGCCAGCAGCAGGTCATCGCTGGAGATCGACACCCAGCCTTCAGCATCGACAAAGCCCAAGCGCTGGCCGATCTGCAACAGCGCCTCTTCGGGCGTATCCGCCGCAGAAGTGCCGCTCTGGCCGCTGGTCAGGGCCACCGCCTCAAAGGGCGCGCGCTCCTGGTCCAGCCCCTCAGCTTGGAACTGGCTCAGGTTGTTGGTGAAGACCCGGCCATTGCCGCCCTTGGCCTG
>CAZHYF010000382.1:0-1877 GCA_964536635.1 uncultured Rhodospirillaceae bacterium
AGGTGTATGAATACGCTTGCATGACGGTTCGGCTCGGCGCCCCGTGAGCAGAAAAGCGCGCTGACTATCCGCGATTGCCTGGATTTGCCCTTGTCAAGCCACAGTTTTGGGCCTATACAACCCGACCGGCACGAATGGATGGTGCCGCCGCAACTCCCCCTCTCTATTTCGTGTAGCACTTTTTTTGTGCTGCCAATCACCCTGAGTCATTTGACGGTGATTTCATTGACAACTCGAGTTTCTTGGTAAGCGTCTAGCTTGTCGGAGTGCGCAGCGGCCCCCAGTTCTGGTGACAGGCTGTCTGCGCTATTGGCATTTGTGCGGCATGTTGCAGTCCGCGCCGCCGATGGCACGCCCGCTTTACCGTGAGACTCCAAACAAGATGGTAGGTCCATGGGCAAGTCCTTTACTGAACGCAAGCGCATCCGTCGCTCGTTTGGCCGCATCCCCGAAGTCATCGAGATGCCGAACCTCATCGAGGTTCAGCGCCGCTCCTACGAGCGTTTCTTGCAAGCCAATTTGCGCCACAGCGAGCGCGAAATGGCCGGCCTACTGGAGGTCTTCCACTCTGTTTTCCCGATCAAGGATTTCTCGAACCGCGCCGAGTTGCAGTTCGTTTCCTATGAGCTGGAAGAGCCCAAGTACGACGTGGAAGAGTGCATGTCGCGCGGCATCACCTTTGCTGCGCCGCTGAAAGTCACGCTGCGTCTGGTGGTCTGGGAGATCGACGAAGACACCGAAGCCCGCTCGATCCGTGATATCAAAGAGCAAGACGTCTACATGGGCGACATGCCGCTGATGACCAAGCACGGCACCTTCGTCGTCAACGGCACCGAGCGCGTGATCGTCTCGCAGATGCACCGTTCGCCGGGCGTGATCTTCGACCATGACCGCGGCAAGACCCACTCATCGGGCAAGTTCCTCTATTCCTCGCGCGTCATTCCCTACCGTGGCTCGTGGCTGGACTTCGAGTTCGACGCCAAAGACATTATGAACGTGCGCATCGACCGCCGTCGTAAGCTGCCCGCAACCACCTTGCTGATGGCGCTGGATAGCGACTATACCGCCGCCAAGCGCGCCGAGGCTGCCGCCGAAGGTCGTGCGATCGACCGCCGCGACGTGCAGGGCATGACCCGCGAAGAAATCCTGGGCATCGTCTATGGCTCGGTCAGCTATAAGAAGGACGCGCAGGGTCGCGGCTGGACGCTGGACTTCAGCCCCGAAGCGCTGAAGGGCGTCAAGCTGGAGCGCGATCTGCAGGACGCCGACACCGGCGAGGTCGTGGCCGAAGCGGGCACCAAGCTGTCTCCGCGCAAGGCGCGCAAGCTGCTGGATGGCGGCATGAAGGCCTACCTGGTGCCTGAGGATGATTTGATTGGCCGCTACCTGGCGACCGACTACATCGAAGAGAGCGGCGCGGTTGTGGCCGAAGCCGGTGACGAGATCACCCAAGACCTGCTCGACTACCTGTCCGACATGGGCCAAGAAGAGCTGGAAATCCTGTCGATCGACCACAACCAGGTGGGCGCACACCTGCGTAACACCCTGGCGGTGGACAAGAACGCCACCCGCGAAGACGCCCTGCTGGACATCTACCGCATCATGCGCCCGGGCGAGCCGCCCACCTTGGAGACCGCTGAGGACCTGTTCCAGTCGCTGTTCTTCAACCAAGAGCGCTATGACTTGTCCGCCGTTGGTCGCGTGAAGATGAACGCGCGCTTGGGCCTGCAAGGCGAAGACAGCTTGCGTGTGCTGCGCCGCGAAGACCTGATCGCCATCGTGCGCACCCTGCACACGATGAAGGACGCCAGCGCTGGCCCCGACGACATCGACAACCTGGGCAACCGTCGTGTGCGCTCGGTCGGTGAGCTGATGGA
>CAZHYF010000383.1:0-1856 GCA_964536635.1 uncultured Rhodospirillaceae bacterium
GGCTGGGAGGTCGAGACCACGCAAGGCACCATCATCGCCGAACACCTGGTCAACGCAGGCGGGCTGTGGGCGCGCGAGGTCGGCGCCATGGCCGGGCTCATGCTGCCGCTGCACCCCATGGAGCACCAGTATCTGGTCACCGAAGAGACCCCCGAAGTCTATGAACGCGACCAGGAGCTGCCGCATGTCATGGACCCTGCGGGCGAGTCCTATCTGCGCCAAGAGGGCCGCGGGCTCTGCATCGGCTTTTACGAGCAGCGCTGCGATCCTTGGGCGGTCGATGGCACGCCGCAGGACTTCGGCCACGAGCTGTTGGAGAACCAGCTCGACCGGATTTCAGACTCAGTCGAGTTCGCCTACCGCCGCTTCCCCGTCCTGGAGCGCGCGGGCATCAAATCCATCATCAACGGCCCCTTCACCTTCGCCCCCGACGGCAACCCGCTGGTCGGCCCGGTGCCGGGTCTGCGCAACTACTGGAGCGCTTGCGCGGTGATGGCGGGCTTTAGCCAGGGCGGCGGCGTCGGCCTGTCGCTGGCGCAATGGATGATCGAAGGCGAGCCCGAGCGCGATGTCTTCGCCATGGATGTGGCCCGCTTCGGCGAGCTGCGCACCGACCGCGACGCAGGCCGCTGGATCACCACCGGCTACACCAGAGCCAAGGTCAAAGAGAACTACCAGCGCCGCTTTTCCATCGGCTTCCCCAACGAGGAGCTGCCGGTCGCGCGCCCCTTCCAGACCACGCCCGCCTACGACATCTGGGACCAGCAGGGCGCGGTGTTCGGTGCGGCCTACGGCATGGAGGCGGTCAACTACTTCGCGCCAGAAGGCGAGCCGCGCTATGAGACGCCCAGCTTCCGCCGCTCCAACGCCTTCGAAGCCACCGGCGCTGAGGTGCGGGCCGTGCGCGAGGCCGTGGGCATCAACGAGATCCACAATTTCGGCAAGTACCTGGTGAGCGGCCCCGACGCGCGGGCCTGGCTGGACACCATCATGGCTGGCCGCATTCCCCATTCGGGCCGCCTGAGCCTGACCCCCATGCTGTCGACCAAGGGCCGCTTGATCGGTGATTTCACCGTGACCTGCCTGGATGAGCACCGCTTTCAACTCACCGCCTCTTATGGCGCGCAGGCCTACCACATGCGCTGGTTCGAGCAGCACTTGCCCGCAACCGGCGTAGCGATCGAAAACATCTCCACCCGCCGCATTGGCTTTCAGATCGCAGGGCCGCGCGCCCGTGACCTGCTGGCCCGCACAACCCGCGCCGATGTCTCGGCCGAGGCTTTCCGCTTCATGGATGCCAAGGTCATGGCGGTGGGGATGAACGATGCCCTGGTGCAGCGGGTCTCCTACACCGGTGATCTGGGGTATGAGATCTATGTCGGCGCCGACGATCAGCGCCAGCTTTATCGCACGCTGGCCGAAGCTGGGCGCGACCTGGGGCTGAAGCCCTTTGGCATGCGCGCCATGATGAGCCTGCGCCTCGACAAGTTCTTCGGCTCCTGGCTGCGCGAATTCGGCCCGGACTACACCCCGGCCGAGACCGGCATGGACCGCTTTGTCTCCTACAACAAGGCCTCGAATTTCATCGGTAAGGCGGCGGCCTTGCAGGAAAAGGCAGCGGCGCCCAAGCGCAAGCTCTGCGCTTTTGAGGTCGATGCTCTGGACGCCGATGTCGTGGCCTACGAACCGATCTTTATCGGCGACGCAGTGGTGGGCTTTTGCACCTCGGGCGGCTATTCGCACTATGCGGGCAAGAGCATCGCTCTGGGCTTTGTGCCGAGCGATCAGGCGCAAGAGGGCCTGGCTGTCGAAATCGAAATCCTGGGCGAGCGCCGCCCGGCCCGCCTGGTCACCCA
>CAZHYF010000384.1:0-1797 GCA_964536635.1 uncultured Rhodospirillaceae bacterium
GGTCGAGCGGGCGCGCGGGGGCGGGCAGGAAGAGCTGGCGCTTGAGCGCGAGAAGGCCGTGATCGAGCTCAGCCGCGAGCCCGAGCCGAAAATCGGGCCATCGGCCCATGCTCAGGAAAAGCGGGGCATCCAGACCGAGCGCGGAGATGCTTGGCGCGCGTCGCAGGCGCGCAATGCGCAGCGCCAAGAGCTGGGCTGGCGGCAGTTGGAATTGCGGCTTGAGCTGATGGAGCGAGGGCGCGCCTTCATTGCCACCGCGCGCGAACGGCTGGACCAGCTTTGGCGCCGGGCCGAGGCAGCGATGTCACGGATCAAGGAGAGGGTTCTGGGCGAGGTCGAGAGGCCGCAGGCTGGTGCCGGGCGGGACGACATGGACGCGCGCCGGGCGGCGGTGTTGGGGCGCGATGTTGATTGGCCCGAGGTGCAAGCGCCGGATGTTGGGCGGGAGAGGGTGGCGCCTGACGATCCTGAACGGGATCGTCGGGACGCTATCCTTGGGCGTCAGCGTGACGCCGGGCAGGCGCGGGATGCAGCTCCGATAGAGCGGGACATTGCCGCCCGTGACGGTGAGGGCCGTGACAAAGGTCGGCGGGATGACATTCTTGGGCGCGGGCGTGATACTACGTCCGAGCGCGGGCAGGGCCGCGATCGCGACAGAGAACGTTAAGCACAGAGAGGAAAACTGAATGGAAAGTGTGCAGGAAATTATCGCGGAACTTCAGCGGCGTGGACCGACCGATCGACGCCGCTGAATTCTCCCGAATTTTGGGTCCAGTGCCGACCGTATCTTTGGTCCGCGTTGCTCTTGAGAGGATTAGCGGTGAAGAAGGTTGGGGTGGATACCGATACTACTGCAATGTCGTCGAGCGTTGCGGATGCCATCCAGAAGAAGGCGCTTCTGAGGCGTCGATGCTTGCCTATGAGAAAGCACGGCAACTTCTTGTCGCTGGGCCAAAGAACAGAGCTGAGCTGGATGCCATGCTCGACCAGAATGCGCTTTGAACATGCGCGTGGATGATCGTGGAGAGTACCGTAGTGAATCCCCTGACGATGTGGTCGCCGGGAATCCTTCCGTTCTTGTGAGTTTTGCGGCCCTTCTGCACTTGACCCCTTTACTTGTACTTAATGTTGTACATATAGAGGGAGGCAAAGGAGAGTCGACATGGATGTTATGACCTACTCAGACGCACGAGCTCAACTGAAGGGCGTCATGGATCGAGCGATCCACGACAAGCAGGAAGTTGTCGTGACGCGCAAGAAGGGCGAGTCCGTTGTGGTCGTGTCCTTGGACACTTGGAACGCCGTCAACGAGACGTTGCACCTCTTGTCCACACCGAAAAACGCATCCCGCTTGCGCGCGTCGATCGCGCAACTCGATGCTGGAACTGGCGAAGAGCGTGAGCTGACCGAGTGAAGCTGGTTTTTTCCGATCAGGCCTGGGAAGACTATCAATACTGGGTCAACACCAACGACAAGGTACGCGACCGGATCAACGAGCTGATCAAGCAGTGCAAGCGGACCCCTTTCAAGGGAACCGGCAAGCCGGAACCTTTGAAGGGAGATTTGACTGGCTGGTGGTCCCGGCGAATTTCTCAAGAAGATCGAATGGTCTACCGGGTCAGTGGAGCTGGCGATGGCCAAAGCCTAGAGATTGCGCAACTGCGGTTCCATTACTGAAAACCCGTAGGGTTGAACGACTTAGATGTGACGAGGTCGAACGTCTCAAAGCACCCTCGAATTTAACTTTCCATCTAATGGATCGAAGCCACCGGCTTCCAGCCGGTCCGCTTCAGCGAA
>CAZHYF010000385.1:0-1771 GCA_964536635.1 uncultured Rhodospirillaceae bacterium
CCCCGGACACCCCCATCGCGACCGCCGTCACGGCCACCTTCGCGGCGCTCCCCTCGGACACCGCCACCGCGACCGCCGTCGCGGCCACCCTCGCGGCGCTCGCCTCGGAAACCGCCCTCGCGACCGCCGTCTCGGCCACCCTCGCGGCGCTCGCCCCGGAAACCGCCATCACGACCGCCATCACGACCACCGTCGCGGCCACCTTCGCGGCGTTCGCCCCGGAAACCGCCTTCGCGGCGTTCAACTTGGAAACCGCCGTCGCGGCCACCTTCGCGGCGCTCGCCCCGGAAACCACCATCACGACCGCCGTCTCGGCCACCTTCGCGGCGCTCACCGTCGGGACGGATGTGGCGCTCACGGAAGGCGCGGCTGCGCTCTTCGCGCAAGGAGGGCAGGCCCTCAGCCTTGCGCCGGCGGCCCTCTTCGCGCGCGGCGTCGCGCTCCTCAACGGCCTGCAAGGCCTCCTTCACATCGTCGCGCAATTCGCGAAGACCGGTGACCTCAGAACGCGTCGGCCGTGCCAGGCGCTTGCCCTCAGGTGTCTTGGCTCGCGCCCAGGTCGAGCGGCGTTTGGGGCCAAAACCGAAGTAGCGCGACAGCAGTTGGCGGTTGATCTCGCGCAGGCCGCGGGCAGGCAGGGTGCCCAGCGTGATCGGGCCATAGGAGACGCGGATCAAGCGGTTCACATCATAGCCCAGGTGTTCAAAGACGCGGCGAATTTCGCGGTTCTTGCCTTCGTGCAAGGTGACGGTCAGCCAGGTGTTGGCGCCCAGGCTGCGTTCGATCTCGGCTTGGATCGCGCCGTAGGCGATGCCGTCGATCTCCAGGCCTTGCGCCAGCTTGTCGATATCGTCTTGCTTGGGTTTGCCCCGCAGGCGCACGCGGTAGGAGCGCGCCAAGCCGGTTGCGGGCAGCTCCAGCTTGCGCTTCAGCTCGCCGTTGTTGGTCAGCAGCAGCAGGCCTTCGGAGTTGATGTCCAGACGGCCAACGTACAACAGGCGCGGCAGGTCCTTGGGCAGCAAGTCATAGATGGTCGGGCGGCCCTCGGGGTCGTGCTCGGTGACCAGCACACCGGTGGGCTTGTGCATCTTCCACAGGCGCGGGGCCTCGGGCGCTTTCAGCGGCTTGCCATCGACAGAAATACGGGTGGGGTCATCGACCACAACGGCGGGGTGGGTCACCACCGAACCGTCGAGGGTCACGCGACCTTCAGCGATCCAGTCCTCGGCCTCGCGGCGTGAACACAGTCCGGCTTGGGCCATCCATTTGGACAAGCGCGCTGCGGTTCTGACACCAGTGTCGGAAGTGGCGGGGCGATCTTCGCGTTCGTTGGACGCGTCGTCTTGCGGGCTCATAGGCTCTCTCTCTTTAAAGGGCTTATCAATCATCACGATGAGGAATGCCCGCCCCTCATAGCAGAGCGCGGGCTTCAGGCCAAGGCTTGGCTGCGCTGTGCTGCCTTGCATGGGCCGCAGAGCTCAGCGCTGTTGAGGCCCGATTTGGCGATCTGTCAGCGGGCGTTGGGGAAGAAGAGCTGCTCGCCGGAGCGGCGATAGCTGGCAATGGCGGCCTGACCCTCGGCGCTGAGCAGCCAATCCATCAAAGCACGCGCACGCGCGGCCTTGACCCTGGGGCAGTGCTGCGGCGAAACCGGGATGACCCCGTACTGGTTGAAAAGCTGCGGGTCGCCTTGGAACAGGATTTTGTGGTCACGCTTCTTGGCGAAGGCGAGCCAGGTTGCCCGGTCGCTCAGGATGTAGCCGCGCACCTC
>CAZHYF010000386.1:0-1766 GCA_964536635.1 uncultured Rhodospirillaceae bacterium
ACGGACCCTAGTCCCCTTCGTATTGCGGTTCCAGGCTCGCCCAATCTTCGCTGGTGATCCAGTCACAAAAGGCAGCAACGGTCTTGACCCGTTTGTAGGCGCGCGGCAGCACCAGATAGAAGCCGGGTACTTGCCCCTCTGGCATATCCGCCAAGGCATCCAGCCCCAGAGGGGCCACCAACCTGCCCGCTTCTATATCTTGCAAGGCGTCAATCCGCGAAATCAGGCCGACTCCCAGCCCCGAGATGGTGGCCCGGCGCATGGTGGCCGCGTCGTGGACCTCCAACACGCTGGCTTGTTCTGGGCTCGCAACGTCCAAATGGGCCAGAACCTGCGCCCAGAGCTGGCGCGATAAGACCGGGTGCAGCAGGCTGTAGGCGGTCAAATCCTGCGGGCTTCGGATCGTTTTGGCGATTTCTGCCGTGCAGCACAGGATCTTGTGATCGTGGATCAAAAGCCGCGCATCCAGCTCGCCCCAAGCGCCGAAGCCCCACTGGATCGAAGCATCCACCTCGTCCGCTGCAAAATCCGGCGTTTCCACCCGCGTTGTCAGCCGCAGATCGACGTCGGGCAGGCGGCGGCGGAAGCTCTCCAGCCGCTCCATGAGGTAGCGCGTGGCGAAATAGGGCGAAACGTTAATGTTGATGCGGTTGCGATGCCCGGCCAGGGTCACCCGCCGCACGCCTTCGCTCAGCTCGGCAAAGCCCGCTTCGACGAAATGCGACAGGACAATCGCGGGCTCAGTCGGCTCGACCACCCGGCCTTTGCGCAAGAACAAGGGCAGGCCCAAGATGTCCTCAAGCTGCTTGATCTGTTGGCTGACAGCCTGCGGGGTGACCAACAGTTCCTCGGCCGCCGCGCGAAAGCTGCCCATGCGCATCACCGCCCAAAAGACCCGCAGAGCGTTGAGCGGCGGCAATCGAAAGGGGCGACCAGCCTCGGACATGGGCGCGGCGCGCTTACTGCTCGTCGTCCAGGTAGCCGCCGCGTTGGTCGGCAGCCTGGGCGTCCGCTGCACGCTTTGCGGGATCACCAAAACCGCCACCGCCGGGAGCCTTCAGGATCAAGCGCCGCCCGGCGGGGACGAACTGCCAGCCCTTGGGCCGCAAGACCGTGCCATCGTCCAGAGCCACGCTGCCCGCAGCGCCATCCTGACCGCCATCGCGGCCGCGCGGTGGGGTGTGGACCCGGTCGAACATGGCCGAGAATTCAAACTCGTGGCCTTCAACGGGAGCAATCTCGATAATCTGCCCCAGCCCGCCGCGATACTGGCCTGCCCCGCCCGAGCCTGGCCGCAGCTCCTTGCGCCAGATCACGATGGGTCCGGTGTGCTCGGTCGCTTCGATGGGCATGGTATGCACGCCCGAAGGAAAGGCCGTGGCCGACAGACCGTCCACCGCAGGCCGCGCGCCGCCGCCGCCCGAGTTGAACATCAGAACCTCCGCGCGCCGCCCCTCTTGGCCCGCCGCAGGCCGCGCCGAGATATGAATGTTCCAAAGCGCGCCCGCACCCTCGGCTTGGATCTGGCCCGGCAGCGCTTGGGCCAGCGCCCCCAGCACCACGTCGGGCACCATGTGGCCAATAACATGGCGCAGCGAGACCGGCGACGGCCGCTGAGCGTTGACGATATTGACCGGCGAAGCGATGTCGATCGCCGCCAACGAGGCCGAGTTGTTGGGAATATCTGGGGCCACCACGCACTTAATGGCATAGCAAGCGTAGGCCTTGGTGTAGATCAGCGGGCAGTTGATGCCCCAACGGCTGAC
>CAZHYF010000387.1:0-1745 GCA_964536635.1 uncultured Rhodospirillaceae bacterium
GCCGAGATCACCAGCCCCGTCGCCGAACTGGCGGCGATCAAGATCGACATGCGTGCGTGAGGCATGGCGCGCTCCTTGAAAATTGTATAGTTAATTCAGTATATTAAGACAAGCTGAGCTAAGCTGTCCTGCTCAAGCCCTAGCCAGTTTATCCGTCAAGGCCCAGCCCTAAGACCTTGCCTCGCGCAGAGGTGACAGACCGCGAGCCAGTCACGGCGTTGTGAAGATGCGCGCTGAAACAAAGCGCCCGCTCGCGCGTCTAACCCCCATCACAAACTGGGAGGACACCTCGTGAAAAAGACCCTAGTTGCGACTTGCGCAGCGCTCGGCCTGTTGGCCACCACCGCCCTAGCAGAGGACGCAAAGCCGCCCTTCGGCACCCCCGACGACATCGCCTATGCCCAAGCCCTGTGGGATCTGATGGTAGAGGCGCGCTTGGCCGGACCCGGTATGATCCGCGCACTTCCCTACGAAGGCAGTGAGCCGCACGGCATGATGCTGGAAACCTTCTACACCACCGCCACCATCGACGGACACACCGGCGACCTGGTGGTCAAGCGCAACTTCGGACCCGAAGGCGTTGAGGCCGATACGGTGTTGCGAGATCCAGACGGCCACTTGGGCGCTTACACCATCATGTTCCGCCGTGAAGCGGGCTATGACCCGGAAAACCTGGACTGGTTCTGGGCGCGCTATAACCCCGACGGTTCGGTTGCGAAGAACCCCAAGGGCATGTCGCTGGCCGGCCAAGTCGCCAAGGGCTCGGATCAGGGCTGTATCGCCTGCCACCAAGGCGCGGAAGGCGATCTGGTCTTCACCTCGGATCACCTGATCAAGTAAGCAGCGCGGCTCTCAGCCAGACGCACTGGCCTCATGCGCGGGGTGGCTCAAGCGGCGAGCGGGCTGCCCCCCATGATGGCTTCTAAGCCCGCTTCGACGTGCAGTTGCGTGGTATCGAAACAAGGCCGGTCAAAATCCTGCTGGGCAACCAGCAAGTCAATTTCAGTACAGCCAAAGATGATGGCGTCGGCTTCCTTGTCCTTGGCGACAATGTCCTGATAGCGGGCCTTGGAGCCCGCAAGCGCTCGGCCTTGGCAAAGCTCCTCATAAATGACGCGATGAACTTCGGCGCGATCATCCTGGCCTGGCACTCGCACCTCCAGATCGAAATTGCGCTCCAGGTAGCCCTTATAGAAGTCCTGCTCCATGGTGAAGGCCGTGGCCAGCAGCAAGGGGCGCTTGCAGCCCGCCGCCACCAATGCACGGCCGGTGGCCTCAGCGATGTGGAGCAAGGGTAGATCGACCGCCGCCGCCACGGGCGCGTAGAGCTTGTGCATGGTGTTGGTGGCGATCATCAGGGCCTCGGCCCCAGCAGCCTGCAAGCCTTGGGCAGAGGAGACCAGCAGCGCCTCCAATGCAGCCCAATTGCCGTCGTGCTGGAGCTGCGCGACCCGTCCGAACTCCAGCGAGTGCAGGATCAGCGGCGCCGAGGCCAGCCCGCCCAGCCTCTGACGCACGCCCCAATTCAGCTTTTGGTAATAGACCAAGCTCGACTCCCAACTCATGCCACCGATCAGGCCAAGGGTGCGAAGTTGACTAGGGGTTTGCTGTTGGGGCATGCGGGCGGTCCTTTAGTCAGCGGAAGCGTCGGTCTCCTGGTACCAGAACACCTCCTCCAGCGGCTTGTCAAACACGCGGGCGATCAGAAAGGCCAGCTCCAGCGAGGGCGCGTACTTGGCGTTTTC
>CAZHYF010000388.1:0-1737 GCA_964536635.1 uncultured Rhodospirillaceae bacterium
TCAAGGGCTGGCTGGCACCGCTGCGCACTGCGCTGGCGGGGCTGTGGATCACGCCGGGCGGCCGCAACGTCAACCTGCTGACGGCGCTGCACCTGCCGCAAGAGGCGGGGGTGGTGGTGGGGCTGCTCTTCGCCCTGGCTGCGCTATGGTTGGCTCGTAAGAACCGGGTCAGCAAGCGCATCTTGTTCACCGCTTCGGGCGTAGGTTTTGCCGTGGCGGTCGGCTGGGTCTTGACCTACGCGCTCAGCCAAGCCGCCTTTGAGCCGGTGCAGATCGAAAGTGCGACCTTTACCGGGCCGTCGGCCAACATGCTGATGTTCTTTTTGACCGCCAATCCCCAGCTAGAGTTCGATGTCGGCCTGGTGCCGGGGGTCTTTATCGGTGCCTTTGCTTCAGCGGCCATCGGGCGGGAGCTCAAGTGGCAGGGCTTTGAGGGCGCGCGGACCATGCGGCGCTCGCTGGTTGGCGCGGCGCTGATGGGCATGGGGGGCATGCTGGCGGGCGGTTGCGCGATCGGAGCGGGGGTCACTGGCGGCTCGATCTTTGTTGCGACGGCTTGGTTGGCGCTGTTTTGCATGTGGATCGGCGGCGTGGCCACCACTTGGCTCTTGGCGCGCGCCGGGGGGGCGTCCTGACTTCCCAGGGCTTGACCTTGTTGAACCTAGCAGTGCGGCAGCAAGATGCAAAAAAGGCGCCCCGAAGGACGCCTTGTGCTGTGCCAATCTGCTTCAGGTCTAGCTACGCTTTTCAACCTGGTTATAGGTCAGCTCAACCGGGGTGGCGCGGCCGAAGATCGACACAGACACGGTGACCACCTGCTTGTCGGGGTCCACGGCTTCGACGATGCCCTGGAAGGTCGCAAATGGACCGTCCTTGACTTCCACGTTCTCGCCGACCTCGAAGACGATGTCGCTCGGCAGCGAGGCGGTGCCTTCTTGCATCTGCTGCAGCATGGTCTGAGCCTCGCGCTCAGAGATGGGAATAGGCTTGCCCTTCATGCCCAGGAAGTCGGTCACGCGCGCGGTGTTCTTGACCAGGTTCCAGGCCTCATCGCTCAGCTTCATGCGCACGATGATATAGCCGGGGAAGAATTTGCGCTCGGAGTCATAGGTCTTGCCGCGGCGCACCTCTTTGACGGTCTCTGAGGGCACCAGCAACTGATCAAAGTGATCGGAGATGCCTTTTTTCTCGGCCTGCTCAGCGATGCTTTCGCAGACCTTTTTCTCAAAGCCAGAGAAGACGTGGACGACGTACCAACGGAAGGGAATGGCCATGGTTTAGCGTCCCAGCAGCAGGTTGATCAGGGTAAAGAAGAGCTGATCGGCCAGGAAGAACAACAGCGCGAAGAAGGTGCCCATGATGAAGACCATGGCGGTTGTCGCCAGGACTTCGCCACGCTTGGGCCAGGTGACTTTGCTGACTTCTTGGCGAACTTCGCGCAGGAAACGCACTGCTTTCATGGAACGAACCATCCTTGTTGTCGAGGCGACCGGCGTCCCAGCCACCCAAAAAATTCTTCTTTATGTCGGAAAAGACCGCGCTCATCTTGCGACTTGATGGGCCGAATATGGGAGGGCCCGCAAGGCGTAGCAAGACCTGAGGGCAGATCGTCGCGATGGCAGGGGCGGAGAGACTCGAACTCCCGACACTCGGTTTTGGAGACCGATGCTCTACCAACTGAGCTACGCCCCTAGCGCGACGCCTACAGCAGCCTGTACGCGACAGACGCCCTTACTA
>CAZHYF010000389.1:0-1722 GCA_964536635.1 uncultured Rhodospirillaceae bacterium
GCCACCAGGAGCCCGGATCGCCGCCGACGCAATGGCTCCACGCCGCGCCAGCACATGCTTGCGTACCGCCAAACCCGCGCCTGGCTGCTGCTCGTATCGCACCAAGGGCAGATAGATGTCGAAGATATCTTGCGCCTGCTCCATGTCACCGTCTTTGACCAAGGCGACGACCTGGGCCAGCATCTCGGGGTAACCAAAGCCGGTCATGGCCCCGTCCGCGCCGCGCGCCACTTCTTCAGGCAAGAACAGAGCGCCGTTACCGCACAAGATCGACAGCCGACGCTGCCCGGCAGCCTCAGCGCGCCGTAGAGCGCTGATCTTCTCCAAGCCCGGCCAGTCTTCGTGCTTCAGCATGACCACCTGCTCGACATACCGCACGATCTGCCCGATGATGCTGGGCGCGATATGGACGTTGGTTACCAAGGGAAAATCCTGCAGCACCATCGGCACGCCGTCGCCGAGCGTTTGTGCCACCTGCTGGTAATAAGCCACGATCTGCCCGTCGGTCTTGAGGCTAGAGGGCGGCGCCACCATGACGCCCGCAGCGCCCAGGTCCATTACCGCCGCGCTCAGCTCGCCGATGGCGGCCAAGCCGGGCGCCGAGACACCGACCACGACCGGTTTGTCGCCAGCGCGCTTGATCACCCGCTCTGCGACCGCCCGGCTTTCGGCCTGGGTCAGCTTAGGCGCTTCGCCCATCATGCCCAGAATGGTCAGGCCATCGGCACCCTTCTCAAAATAGAAGTCGGTCACCCGGTCCAAGCTGTCCATATCGATCGCCCCGGACTCATCGAAGGGGGTCACCGAGATCACAAAGACGCCTTTAGCGTCAGAGGTTAAGAGTGCCATTTGGTCTTCCTAGTTTTGATACCAACCCTTAGTCGCCCGACGCTGATAGCGCCCGCTTCCAGGTTTCGTTAAGAGGGCCTTGCCGTCCCAGCCCAGGCGGCCGCGCAAATAGCTAGCAGCAACCCGCACGCTAAAAGTAGCGCCATGGAAGGGCGACCAAGCCAGGCCGTCATGCGCCTGGCTCTCGTCCCAGACAAACTGGCCGCGCTCCAGCACTGCCAGGTCTGCATCGCCGCCAACTCTGAGGCTACCCTTGCGATCATCCAGCCCGAAGAAGCGCGCCGGTCGCTGGCTGAGCTGGTCGGCTGTCAGGCGTGGCGCATCCAAACCACGCGCCTCGGCGGCGGTGAAGAAAGCGGGCAAGAGCGTCTCCAACCCCGGCACCCCTGCCCCAGCGTCGAAAATGGAGGGGGTCAGCTTGTTGTCGATGGGCCAACTGGAGTGGTCCGATGAGGTAAAAGCCACTTGCCCGCCGACAATCGCGTCCCACAGGCCATCGACCGCACCCGCGCGGATCGGTGGATTGACCTTCATGCGCGCGCCCAAGCGCTGACCGTCGCGGCCAGCGTCGAACCACAGATAGTGAACGCAGGTCTCGCCCGTCGCTTTGACCCCGAGCCCAGCAAAGGCTGCCACCTGGTGAAAGCCGACAGCATCCGACAGATGAACCGGGTGCGCGTGGGCTCCTGTAGCCTGAGCCAACGCCAGAAACTGGCCCGTCGCCGCCAGTTCCGCCGCCAGAGGGCGTGCCAAGGCATGGGCTTGGATCCCGTCCTTGCCAGCGGCGCGAAAGGCCGCCATGCGGGCCAGCACGATCTCCTGATCCTCGTTATGGAGGCCGAGCGGCAGACCGCTGTCCGCGAGCGCCTCAAA
>CAZHYF010000390.1:0-1716 GCA_964536635.1 uncultured Rhodospirillaceae bacterium
CTCCCAGGACCGCAGATTGCCCGAACGCCCGCGATGGCTTGGCTGGTATGAAGGCTCAGCGCGTCCCGCAAAGCCCAAGCCCTCGGCTGCAAAAACGCAGGTGGCTTCGTACTATGACCCGTGAATTGGCGTCTGTTGAATGGGGCAATCGCCCGAAACAGACGCAAGCGCCCCACCCGTTGCACCGCCGCAAGGTGCGCAGGCCTTGGTTGGGGACAGGTCCAAGATTTTGCTCAGGGCCTGTCCTCCAAGCGACGGGCTACAAGCCGACCGCAATCATGCGCCCAGCAAGCCCAGCACCCACAGGCCCAGCGCGATAAAGCCCGCGATGAACAGCGTCTCCAGCACCAGCAAGGCGATTGCGGGCGCGCCGACCTTTGCAATGTCCCGCAATGAGGTCTTCATGCCCACCGCAGCAATGGCCGTCAGCAGCGCCCAGCGCGAGACTGAGCTTGAGGCCTCACTGACCGCCGCGGGGATCAGGTGAAAGGAATTGATCACCGCCAAGACCACGAAGGCTACCACAAAGGTCGGCAACAGCGGCGGGCGCTTTTGCTGCTGGCTCTCACCCTCGCTGAGACGCTGGGTGCGCCGCAAAATCAGTGAGCCAATCAGGACCACAGGCGCCAGCATGGCCACCCGCAGCAGCTTGGTGACCGTCGCCATCTCGCCCGCTTGATCGGAGATCGAAAAGCCCGCGCCCACAACCTGCGCCACATCGTGGATGGTGGCACCGATGAAGATGCCCGCCTCGCGGTCTTCCAGGCCCATCATGGCCATGAGGATCGGGTAGACGATCATGGCCACCGTCGAAAGCAAGGTCACGCCCACCACGGTGAAGACCAATCGTTCCTCTGAGCGTTCGTCTTGCGGCAGGATGGCCGATATGGCCATGGCCGCCGAAGCGCCGCAGATGGCAACCGAGCCTGAGGACAAGAAGGCAAAGCGATAGCGGTGGCCAAAGAAGGGCGCGGCGATCAGGCCAAAGGCGATGGTTGCGGCCGTCGAGGTCACGATCAGCAGCACGGCAGGCAACCCCAAGCTGGCCGCCAAATCAAAGCTGATACGCATGCCCAACAGCGCGATGCCAAAGCGCAGGACCTGGCGCGCGGTAAAGCTAATACCTGGCACGCAGCGCCCCTCCAACGACAGGAAGTTCAGCGCGATCCCGAACAAGAGCGCCATCAGCATGGCGGGCGCGCCGTAGTGCTCGGCGATGAATTGCCCGGCGAGCGCGACCAAGGCGGATAGCAAGAAGCCCGGCGCAAGCGACTTGGCGGAGGCGCGAAGCTGCGAGACGCGCGTGGAGATGAAGGACGTTAGGGCCATGGAGCCAAGACTTTCGTTGCGGCTCGTAAGGAGCCTGGGGCAGGTAGCGGGCACCACCCCGGACACCGGCAAAGGGCGGCGCTGCTGGGGCGGCACAAAGGGCGCCACAAAGGGCTTGCACAAAGGGCCTGCGCAAAGGTTTGTTGTTGTGGGCTAAGGGGCGAGGTCGCGCCTCAGCCGGTGCAGGCCGCCTCTAGAGCGCGTTGCACTGTCTTACCTTCACTGAACGCGCTCTACGGTATTGTTTTGACTGCAAATTTACTCCAGAGACTCATGCCGCTCATGAGCCCAAGAGCTCGGGTTTTGTTCTAGAGCAAGCCGCGAATGAGTGACAACACGAGAGAGCATGGACTTGCGTTAGAAATCAGTCAGCTAGAGCGGAAGGGC
>CAZHYF010000391.1:0-1701 GCA_964536635.1 uncultured Rhodospirillaceae bacterium
GCTCCATAGCATCGACGACGATCAGGCCGCCCAGATTGCGGGTCCGCAGGTGCTCGGCCAGCACAGGAATTAGAGCCGCGTTGGCGACCTCAAAACCCAGCGTACCGGTGTTAAGATCTACGGCGGTCAAGGTCTCGCCAGGCTCGAACAGCAGCCATGCCCCCTGCCCCAGCTCGACGCGATCCTGGCGCGCGCGCTCGATCGCTTCGTCCAGGGTGCTGGCGTCTTCCAAGGCCTGACTGGCAAGCTGCGGCCAGCGCTTGGCATAGCGGTGCTGGTCTGCCAGGTGGCTTGCCGCCAAGACCCGAGGCTGATAGCGGTGGATCAGCCAATCCCCCAAATCGGAGAAATCGCGCAGGCTCTCATCTGCAGCCTGGGTCAGTTTCGGGCCCTTGCCATCGCGCGGCTCGGTCAGGCAGCGCAGCATGAGCCGCTGGCCGATCAGCAGCTTTTGCTTCTTGGGCAGCTTCATCAGGCCGACCAGCTCGCCCGGAGCCTCCAAACGGATGAAGGCTGATTTCAGCGCTGGTTCCAGCGCCTCGACGCGGCCCCAGAACTGGCAATCGGTCCAGTTGTTTTGACCATCGACTTGCAGGCGTAGCGCCAACAGGGCCTGCTCATGGAACAGGCCAAACCAGCGACGCCCAGGCTGGCGCAACACCTCCAGCCGCAGCGCGGGTTGCGCTTGGCTCATGCGGGCTCTGCCCAGGTGTCTGCGACCCGCAGCCCGACGCCGGTCAGCATGGCGTAGGTCTCGGGCAGGCTGAGGCCCACCACGTTGCTATAGGAGCCCTGGATGGCGCGCACGAAGACCGCAGCCCGGCCTTGGATGGCATAACCACCCGCCTTGCCCTGCCACTCGCCAGAGGCCAGATAGGCGCGGTGCTCGGCCTGGTCCAAGCGCTTGAACTGCACGCGGGTCTCAACGACGCGGGACAGGCAGCGCGCGCCGTTCTGCAAAGCGATGCCGCCATAGATACGGTGTGCGCGACCAGACAAGAGCGCCAAGCAAGCCTCGGCTTCTTCAAGCGTTTCCGCTTTGGGCAGGATGCGACGCCCCACGGCCACCACGGTATCGGCGGCCAAGACCCACGCCTCACCCGCGCCCGGTTCGCGCCGCGCAGAGGTAGAGGCAGAGGCAGCCTTCTGGCAGGCCATGCGCAGGGCATAGTCCTTGGGCAGCTCGCCCTTGGCGGGCGTCTCGTCGATATCCGCCGGCAAGACAGCCGCGGGCCTCACGCCGATCTGCTGCAACAGATCCAAACGGCGCGGCGAAGCGGATGCCAAGATGAGAGGAAATGCGCTCACTGAGCCCCCCATATCTGTGCACAAACGAGGCTCAAGCGGGCCGCGACAGCCCACGCAGGTCGAGCGCGGCGGCTTACTTGAAGCGGAAAGTAATGCGACCCTTGGACAGGTCGTATGTGGACATCTCCACAGTCACGCGGTCACCAACCAGCACGCGGATGCGGTTCTTGCGCATCTTGCCTGAGGTGTGCGCCAGGATTTCGTGGTCATTATCGAGTTTTACGCGAAAGGTCGCGTTGGGCAGCAATTCGGTCACTTGCCCCTGAAATTCAATCAGATCTTCTTTTGCCATGCGGGCTGAGTCTTTCCTACGGTTTTTCTCGTCAAGAGGAAAAGGAAGCCACAAAATAAGCATTTAGGCCAAAAGGGCAAGACCCTAGCCTCTGCGCTCGA
>CAZHYF010000392.1:0-1642 GCA_964536635.1 uncultured Rhodospirillaceae bacterium
CTCCATCTGCTGCTTGATCTTGAGCTTCTGTTTCTTGAGCTCCTGAATACGCAATTCGTCGGGTTTGGGGCGTTGCATTTCCTCTGTCAGAGCCTGATCCAAGGTCTCGTGCTTACTTCGCAGCGCGGCCAAGTGTTGGGGGTTATGGCTTGCTGGCGCGCCTGCTGGTGCTGCTGTCATTGCAAAAGCTCCTCTCAACTTGGATTTGACCCCTTCAGGCTGTGACGGAAATGCGCGTGTGACAAGTCTTTTGTTGCGTCGGTCGGCGTCCAGGGCCTGCTTTTATTTGCAATGCCTGCCGCAAGGGTGATAGATTGCCCGCCCGTTGATAGAGAGGAAGGCCAAAGGTGTCTGCCTTGGATAACATGCCAACCCCGGCAAATGACCAAAACCGTTTGCGCTTGAACTACAATGCTTTGCGCGACGAGCACGAACGCCTCAACCGCGATATTGCCGCTTTGGAAGAGCAGGGCACTGGCATAGACCGCCTGGCTTTGCAGCGTCTTAAGAAGCGCAAGTTGCAGCTCAAGGATCGCATCAGCGAGCTTCAGCGCTGGCTGGTTCCCGATATCATAGCCTAAGGGCTCTACGCTTTGCCGTGCTGCGCCTTTGCGCGGGCTGCTGATGCGGCAATCCAACTCCGCGAGATCAAACATGAGCGATACCCGCCCAGCAACGCCTGCTGTTGGCCTTATCATGGGCAGTCAATCCGACTGGCCGACTATGAAGTTGGCCGCAGAGGTCTTGACTACTTTGGGCGTGCCCTTTGAAGCTCGCATCGTGTCGGCGCACCGCACCCCGGATCGCTTGAGCGACTACGCCAAGTCGGCCGCAGAGCGGGGCTTGCAGGTGATCATTGCCGGCGCTGGCGGCGCGGCGCATCTTCCCGGCATGGTGGCGGCCCATACGCATCTGCCCGTGTTGGGCGTTCCCATTCAATCGCGCGCGCTCAAGGGCATGGATTCCTTGCTGTCGATCGTTCAGATGCCGGGCGGCGTGCCCGTGGGCACCTTGGCCATCGGCGAGGCCGGAGCTAAGAACGCGGGCCTGTTTGCGGCCAGTATCTTGGCTTTGCAAAACCCCGCCATCAGCCGAGCCCTGCAGGACTGGCGCCAGGCGCAAAGCGAGGCCGTGGGGCTAGAGCCCTGTGACTTGCCGCAAGATGGGGCGGCCTCATGAGCGGGAATGGATCATCGGGCACAACCATGCCGCGCCGCGTGCTGGGCATGTTGGGCGGCGGCCAATTGGGCCGGATGTCAGCGCTGGCTGCCTACCGCTTGGGCCTGGAAGTGGTGGGGCTGTTTCCTGAGGACGACGCTCCTTTGGCACAGGTCTGCCCGTCGGTCATCCAAGCCGACTACATGGATTTTGCCGCCCTGGACCAGTTGGTGCAGCGCTGCGATGCAATAACGCTCGAATTCGAGAATATCCCGGCGGATGCGCTGGCCTATCTGCAGCGCAGCGGCAAGCTCAAGCCCAGCGCGGCGCTCGTGTCGCTGACCCAGGATCGCTTGAGCGAAAAACAAGCCATCGAGCGAGCCGGGCTGCGGCCAGCGCCCTATCGCCAGATCGATAGCGCTGAGGATTTGGCGCAGGCGCTTGAGGCCCTGGGCGGTCAGGGGATCTTGAAGACCCGCCGCCT
>CAZHYF010000393.1:0-1626 GCA_964536635.1 uncultured Rhodospirillaceae bacterium
GCCAGACGGTCTTGGCGCTGGAGGTGACGCCGCCCGCCCGTGTGCGGGCCATATCGGCTGCCTTGGCGGTTGCGGCCTTCTCGGCTGCTTCGGCCTGGGCGGCGGCGGCTTCCGCGCGCCCCTCGGCTTTGGCGGCGGCGTTGGCGCTGCGGGCGGCTTCTGCCTTAGCGCGTTCTGCCTCGGCCTTGGCGCGGGCCTCTTGCGCCTTGCGCTCACGGCGAGCGCGCTCCTCGGCCACCTTGCGGCGGGCGTGGTCGTCTGCTGCTCGTTGCAGCGGGCCTGTTGCGGTTGCCAGGCGGGCGTCCAGGCCCTTGAAGTGATCGTTGATGCCCTTCTGGGCGCTGCGCAGAGGTTCGCCCTCGTCCAGGCGAATGCGGTCGATCCGCTTGGACAGATCGCGCAGATCGGCCATGCAGACCGCGATCGCCTCCTGGTCGGCATCGGTCTTGATGAGGCGGGGCAGCTTGGAGGCGCGCTCTTCGGCGGCCTCGACCTCTGCGGCCAGGTCGGCAAAGTCGGTCTCAAGGACGATGGCCAAGGGGGCCTTGTTGGCTCCAAAGATCTGTTCGACGATGGGGTTGCGCATGGGTTGGTCTCCGTTTGTTTTTAGGGAAAGGGGCGCTCAGCTGCGCGGATAGCGCAGGCTGCGGTATGTCTTGGCGGCGACCTGGTAGGATTTGCGGTGGCTTTCCTTCCAGGTGATCTTCTTGCCTTCGGCCAGATGGGCGATGCTGGCGGTGCCCAGGCGGGCCTTGACCTCGGCGTCGATCTCCTCAACACGCTCGGCGATGGCTTTGGCCTCGGCTTTCAATTCGGCGCGCTCGGCCACCAGCACCGGCATGCGGTTGTCCTGGGTCAGGTCCAGCTCGTTCTCTGGATCCGCACGGCCATACAGGCTGTCGATCAGCGGCCCGTCGTTGGCGTAGTCCCACTCGGGCGGTTCGTTGCGTGCCACGCTGTCCCAAAACTCTGCCACGCGGGCCTTGATGGCGGCGATCAGGCCGTCCTGCAGCGGGATATCGATCAGGTGCAGGTCGATGCCGTGGCTGACCGTCATAGCCGCTACGGCAGCCCAGGAGGCCCCGGTCAGGTAGGCTTCGACGCTGGCCTGCAGGGCAATCCAGAGCGGCACCTCGATCTGGCCGTCATCATCCTGCCACTTCTGCTTAAAGATGAAGGGCTCGACGCTCTTGATCTGGACGACGCCCCGGCCCAAGCCGGGCGCGTCAACCAGCAGGTCGGGCGTGCCGCCCAGCCGGGCTTCGGTATCGCGGGAGTATGTATCGTCGGCGGCGTTGTGGTGCAGCAGCCAATCCGGGCGCTGCTCGGCTATGAGCTGGACGGCCACGGGCTCGAGCAGGCGGCCGCGCTGCATGGCAGGGGTCTCTTGGAGCAGGCGCTCGCGGTGGTTGGCCTTGGCCTCCCACAGCGCCCGGCGGGTGATGAAGGGACTGGCGTCAAACAGGGCGCCGACCACCGAGGCGGTCACGTCCTGGCTGCGCAGAGCAAACCAGGCGGCCTTGTCCTTGGGCGTGTGGATGGTGATCATGCCGCGATTGCCTGTCGACGGCTGCGGCGCTTCTCAATGGCGGCCCAGATGCGCTCGCGCGTCTCATCATCACAGCG
>CAZHYF010000394.1:0-1594 GCA_964536635.1 uncultured Rhodospirillaceae bacterium
GGGTTCAAATCCGGGTGCAGCTTCTTGGCCAAGAAGCGATAGCGCTTTTTGACCTCTTCAGCGCTGACCGGCGCATCTAGACCCAGCACGGCCAGCGCCTCGCGTTGCTCGCGGGTCAAGCTGAGGCTGACCCCAGAGCTGAAGGGGCCGCGCTCCTCGTCCTGTTGGTGGCCAAAGCGTTGATTCCAAAACCCAAAATCGTCGTTAAAGCGCGGCTCCCCCGAGGCATAGGGGTTCTTGCGCTTGTTCTCTGCGCTGCCAAAGCGGTAGGTCTCACGGCCCCACAAGATATCGGCGCGGCGCTGCTCTTCCATCTGGGCCGGGTTCATGCCCTCAAAATAGTTCCAGTTGGCGTTGTAGGCTTTGACGTGCTCCAGACAAAAGCGCCAGTACTTGCCGGGATCAGCGCCCCGCCCTGCCGCACCACGCTTGGGCGCCTTGAACTCGCCGGCATCCAGGCAGCCCGGATGCTCGCAGCGCTGCGAGGCGGGCTGCTTGCGCTGCGTTTCGCGCTCGAAAGGCGCGTTAATGGCGGCGGCGGAGGCTTTGCGCATGGAACCTGGGGTAAGACAAAAGAGCGGCGCGGGCCAGGAGTGGACACGCGAACCTTGAAGATAGCGCAAGCATCGCCGCGAATCCAGGCCCGGGCCGAACGACCTTAGGTTCACGATTGCTCCAGTGCGCCAGGCTTGACTTGGCGCGGCTGCTGACGGATCGTGCGCCCTTCCCGTCGCGCACCCGAGGCCTGCCCATGTCTGAAGCTCCATCCGTTACCCAGACCATCAAAGACAAGCTGGAGGCAGCGCTTGCGCCTTCGATCTTGGAGCTGGGCAATGAATCGCACCAGCACGCCCACCACTTCAAGGGCGAGCTGACCGGCGAGACCCACTTCGCCCTGCTGCTGGTCTCGGCCGCCTTCGAAGGCAAGAGCCGCGTTCAGCGCCACCAAATGGTCAACGAGATTTTGAAGGACGAGTTGGCTGGACCCGTTCATGCGCTGCGGATGCGCTTGCGCAGCCCGAGCGAAGGCTAGGCTCGCCGCATGGCAGAGACCACCAGCACCGCCAAAGGCCGCTGGCTGGTGCAAGCAGCGGCCCCCGAACAGCGCCTAGAGCAACGCTTGCAGGCCATCGAGTTTGCTTGCTCGCAGCAGTATTTGACCAGCGCCCACGCCTATGTGGCGCGCAGACCCATCCCTGGACCGCCGCTCTATCGCCAGGCCTTGCGCGCCGGGCGCGTCTTGCTGGGCCTTGACCCCAGCCAGCCCAAAGCCGGGCCCGTCGGCTTCTTGCTGTTCAGCCGCGATGGCGATGCCCTACACATCGACGAGCTGAACGTCCTGCCCAAGTGGCAGGGCGGCGGGCTGGCCAGCGCGCTCATGGCGGCCCTGGCCGAACATGCACGCGGCTTGGGCCTTGTCCGCCTGACCCTGACGACCTTTCGCGATCTGCCTTGGAACGCACCCTTTTACGCCCGCCGGGGGTTTGAGGCCATAGCGCCCGAAGCGGGCGGCCCCGCGCTGCAAGCCGAGTGGCAAAAGTTGATCGACAAGAAGCTGGATCCAGCAACACGGGTTGCCATGGCCCGATCGGTT
>CAZHYF010000395.1:0-1581 GCA_964536635.1 uncultured Rhodospirillaceae bacterium
AGCAGGCTGGGATCGGGCTCCAGGCCCATCAGCTCGCGGCCGAGGATCTGAGCGCAAACATCATAGTCCGTATAGGCATGTGCGCCGGTCATGTGGGAATCGCGGAACAGGCGCTGGGCTTCTTTGTCCAGATACCAGTTATTGGCACCAATAGCGTCGAACAGACGATCCACTGCTTGGATGCACATCTTGACCGCATAGGCCTGGTTGGTGCGCCAATAGGTCAAGGTGCGGACATCCGGGTATTCTTTGCGGGCGCCGTATTCGCGGTGCTGCTCCCAGGTCTGCTCCAGGAAGGCGCGGGCTGCGGCGACCTGCTGGGTGGACTCGGCCAGCCGCATCAAGGCTGGTGTCGCGCCGCTGACATTGGCGCCGGTATAGGCGCGCACGCGACCTTTGGTGACCTGGCGGAACACCTCCAACATGCGCTCGGCCACGCCGAGGCCCATAGCCGCGAAGCCGCTGGCGAAATAGGGGCGATAGGGCGTCGAAAAGATCGTGCTGTCCGGGTAAAGGCCAAAGCCTGCCGACTGGCCTGTCATCATGGCTTTGGCCTTTTCGATGCGATGCTCGGGCACGAAGGCGCGCTTGATCGACAGGGTTTTGGTGCCAGAGCCCTTCATCGACATGGCGTGCCAGTCGTCGATGATCGTGTAGTCGCTGGCCGGAATGACGGCAAAGCAGTAGTCCTTGGCGCCTTGATCGTTGTCGCGCAGGAAGCCGCAAATGGCCCACTCGGCGTGGTCGCAGCCGCTGGACCAGCGCATGTCGCCGGTAAAGTAGACCCCGCCATCGGCCTCCTCATAGCGGCCGAAGGGTGCGATCGAGCTGGCTGCGGTGGCGTCACGGTCTGTGCCCCAGACATCCTCTTGCAGCTGCTTTGAGAACATGGCCAGTTGATGATTGTGGGTGCAGAGCAGGCTAAAGGCCCAGGCAGTGCTGCAGCAGGCGCCCGCCAGCGCCACGATGCAGTCGGCGAACTCGGGCAATTGCATCTCCAGTCCGCCATAGGCCTTGGGCAGGAAGGCTTTGTGCAGACCGATGGACTTCAGCAAGGCAATGTTTTCGTCGGGCACCTGGCGCAGCTCCTCGGCCAGGCTGGCGTTGGCCGCGATTTGGGGCAGGACCGTGTTGAGTTTGTCCAGCATGGGGTTGGCAGGCTTGCGCGCCAGGCGCATGGGATCGGTCAGATCGGCATGGAAATCGTTGGCAGCCGGCATAGAGGCGAGGGCTGAGCTGGCGAGGGCTGAGGACATGGTGGTGTTTCCTTCCTTGAGGCCGCTAGCGCTTCGAGCGACAGCGGCTCTTCGTCAAAATACTTAATATATTAACTAATTTGATCTGAATGATTGGTCTAGCTCGGGAAACTACCCTGGCATCCGGAAAACTACGGCGTTTTCTGACAAGCGGAACGGCAGAAGGATCTCGCGCAGAGTGACGATTGATGAAAATTCAAAACTATGATACGTAAAAAAAGTTAATAACTCTAATATAGATAGTAATTGCAGTGCGACAGAACAATCGGTTGGGTAATCCTCCCTGCAAATGAGGGGGTGCAAAAGTAGAATTTGCTTGGCAAAC
>CAZHYF010000396.1:0-1560 GCA_964536635.1 uncultured Rhodospirillaceae bacterium
TTCACGATTTGGCCTTGGATGGTGACATCTTAACTGTCCGCTGTTCGCCTGCGGTTTCGGTGGCGGTGGCCGGTCCGGGTGAGGTGTCTGCGGTGGCCATGGGGCCCAATCTGACCTACGCCGAGATCAACATTGGCCGCATCCGCGCGCGCAAGGGCTATTTCCGTGTGACCGTGATCGGCAATGGCGGTACGCGGGCTTGGTCCAATCCCTACTGGTTCGATAGCCTGGCTTGATGGTCCAGCTGCCAGCTTTTGAACCGTCTTGACCGCATGATCATTACCAACGCCCGCTTGCCCTTTGACCATGAGATGCGCCTCGGCAGCTTGGTCATCGAAGACGGGCGGATCGCCGCTCTTGATCCCGGGCCGAGCCGCTTGCCGCAAGCCCTGGATTGGCAGGGTGACTACTGTTTGCCCGGCCTGATCGAGCTGCATACTGACAACCTGGAGCACCACTTCGTGCCCCGCCCCAAGGTGATCTGGCCCAATGGTTTGGCGGCGGTCATGGCTCACGATGCCCAAATGGCAGCAGCAGGAGTGACTACGGTCTATGACGCGCTGACCATGGGCTCGTATGATGGCGAGAAGATCCCGCGTCGCCTGATTCTCGGCGCCATGCTGGAGTCCATCGAGGCGGCGCAGGCATCCGGCGCGCTGCGCATTGACCACCGCTTGCATTTTCGTTGCGAGCTGTCGGCAGTGGGGCTGCTGGAAACTCTGGAGGCGTACCAGCACAGCCCAGGGCTGGGCTTGGTGTCGATCATGGACCACACGCCGGGTCAGCGCCAATGGCGCGATCTTGAAAAATTAAAAGACTTCGCCGAGCGCAGCGGCAAAACCCGTATCGAGACCCAAGCGGAGATCGAACGCCGCATCGCGCGTGGTACCGCCCAGGTCGAGGCCAATCGTGGGCCAGTGTTGGCGCTGTTCGCAGGCCGAGATCTGATTTGGGCCAGCCACGACGACACCACCGCTGAGCACATCGAGCAAGCGGTTACCGATGGCCTGACAATTTCCGAGTTTCCCTGTTCGCTGGAGGCAGCGCGGCTGGCCAAGCAGGCCGGATTGGCAACGGTGGGTGGCGCGCCCAATATCGTGCGTGGTGGTTCGCATTCGGGCAATGTCTCCATGCTGGAGCTGTCCGACGAAGGGGCGCTGGATGCCATCAGCTCGGACTATGTGCCCTCAGCCCTGTTGCAAGCGGTCTGGCATTTGGCGCGCCGCGAGGGCTGCTCGATCGCGCGCCACCTGCCCAAGGTGACCCGCAACACCGCAAGCATGCTGGGGCTGACGGATCGCGGCTGGCTAGCGCCGGGCCTGCGGGCCGATGTCATCCGTGTCACCGAACACGCTGCGACGCCCTTGGTGCGCGCGGTCTATGTGACAGGACAACGCGTGTGCTAGAGCAAGCCGCGCATGAGTGGCAACACGAGAGAGCATGGACTTGCGTTAGAAATCAGTCAGCTAGAGCGGAAGGGCTATTGCAAGACCAACGCCCGACGCTCTAGGGTCCGTACTCAATTAAGGGATTCCCATTGAAGCTATGATCTGATTCACT
>CAZHYF010000397.1:0-1557 GCA_964536635.1 uncultured Rhodospirillaceae bacterium
GAGCCGCGCCTCATGGGCCTGCTCGATGAGGCCGAGACCTTGAAGAACAAGGTGGTGCGCGGGCGGCGCATGAAGAAGACGCTCAAGCACGTTGCAGGCGTGCGGGTGCGCCTGGCGCATGCGGGCTCGTCATCGGCGCTCAAATCCGACCCGGCCGCCTTGGCGCTGGTCGATGAGTTCGACGAGATGATGGCCAACGTCAAAGGCCAGGGCGATGTGCTGGGCCTGGTTGAAGCGCGCGGTGAGACCTACGCTGACTTTGTGACCGCCATCACCTCAACACCGGCGAGGGGCCTTGTGGAGATTGAGCTCGATGACGGCACCGGCCTGGAGTTCTGGAGCAAGTCGGCCCCGGACGATCTGGAGAGCCCGATCTGGAAGCTCTGGCAGCAGGGCACCCGCCATCACTGGGCCTGGCCGTGTAAGCACTGCCATGACTACTTCATCCCACGCTTTAAGCAGCTTTCTTGGCCCGAGCACGCGACACCGGCCCAGGCCAAGCGGACAGCAACGCTGATCTGCCCGCGCTGCGGCGGTGTGCATGAAAACGACGACAAGGCCTGGATGAACGAACGCGGGGCCATGGTGGCCCCCGGTCAAAGCATCGTCTTAGCTGACGATAGGCCCCAGGTGACAGGGGCGCCCGAAGAAAGCTCGACCCTGTCGATGTGGACCTCGGGCCTCTGCTCGCCCTTTGTGACCTGGGGGCAACGCGCCGAGACCTACCTGACCGCGCTCGGCTCTGGCGATCACGACCGCATCCAAACGGCGATGAACGCGGCCTTTGGCGAATGCTACTCCATGACCGCCTCGGGCGACGTGCCCGAATGGCAGGAGATCATGGAGCGCCGCTTGCCCTATAAGCCGGGCGAGATCCCGGCGGGCGGCCTGCGCCTGGTCATGGCGGTGGACGTGCAGAAGTTCAGCCTGATCTATGGCATCCGCGCCTTTGGCGAGCGGGGCACCTCCTGGCTGATCGGCGACGGCCAGCTCTACGGGCCGACCGAAGACAACGACGTCTGGAACGCTCTGGCTGATCTCATGCTCCAGCCCATCGCTGGCATGCAGATCGAGAAGGTCTTTATCGACTCAGGCTTTAGGCCCGATAAGCCCGAGCAGGGCAACGAGCACAAGGTCTATGAGTTCTGCCGGCGCTATGCCTGGCTGTGCTCGCCGACCAAAGGTCGGGCGACACAGGCTCAGCCCTATCGGGTCTCGAAGATCGAGGTCAAGCCCGACGGCAAGAAGGCGCTCTATTCGATCAACCTGGTCACGCTATCGACCGATTTCTTTAAGTCGCTGGTGGTCTCGCGGATTAGAACGCCCATGGGTGAGCCGGGGGCCTTTTATGTCCACGAAGAGGTCTCCGAGGACTACTGCAAGCAGGTCACATCCGAGGCCCGCGTGGTGGTGGAAGGCAAGCCTCAATGGATCAAGCGGGCTCGCCACAACCACATGCTTGATGTGGAATCCATGTTAGCCGCCATCGGCTATTCGCTCAACGTGCAGCGGATCCCGGAAGGGGTGAAGCGATCCGGGGCGGGCGAGGAGCCAAGC
>CAZHYF010000398.1:0-1519 GCA_964536635.1 uncultured Rhodospirillaceae bacterium
GCAAAGTGCATAGCAAAAGCGTGTGAATAAAACGGGTATTCAGGCCCGAATCTGTGAGTAACCTTACTTTTTGCAATTTACGGTTGCTGGCTTCGACAGAAAGTCTCCTCAAAATTTTATCAACAGTCAATTATTCCATCCAGGCGCGAGAAAACCAGCTGTGCTCTACTTGATAGAGGTTTCGTTTCTGACAATCGCTGTTCGTAAATTCTCAACAGCGATGGGATGGGCCTTTGCGCTCATCAGTCTCATCGCGCTCAGCAGCCTAGCAATTCAAGATGAGGGGCTGATAACCGAGTGGAGCATCAAGCGCGCTGTCGGCTATGCCCTCATGATGCTTGAGTTCGCGATCATCGTCGCTGCTATTGTTGCTTGTCTATCTGAAGCGCGAACGCCCGGCGTTTTCAAAGTCGCTTTTTTAAGCACATTCGTTTGGTCTTGCTGCGTCTTCTTTTTCATTTGGAGTGCCCTGCAAGCCTTGGGGTAGCGCATTACAGATATCGGCTTTAAGACCTCGAGCCTAAAAAGTCCCCCCATCAATCACGGTCAAGTCGCTAACGTCGACCTTGGCATTCAGGCTAGCTTGAAGATCAGACACATCAGAAATGGTATGCCCGTGCGAAGCCGCCGCCTTGCCGCCGAGGGCATCGACCAGACCTGGAATGTCGGACATGCCAAAGGTGACCGTGCCGGTCAGGCCGTTGACCGATGACACCGGACCATTGGCCAGCACCGTTTGCGCGGTCTGGGCCGCATCGTCGGCCTGGGCTGCTGCTTGCTGTGCCAAGGCGAGCGTGTTGGCCAGATCGGCTGCCGCCGCGATGATGGTGGCGGCCAGCCCCGCAGAGGCCGCGATCACCCAATCGCTATGAGCCGCATCGCCGATTGCGCCGTTGATCGCCACCACCTGACCAGCTAGGCCGCCGTTGCTGCGATCGTAGTCGGACACCTCAAAGATGGCCCAATCGGCAAGCGCGCCGCCCTGGCGGGTCAGGATAACCTGCGGGGTTGGCGTAAACAGCGCCCGTGCGGGCGTGTCGTCCACCTGGATGGTGGTCTCCAGGCCCAGGCTCAGCGTCAGCTCCGTAGCAGATGTTGCCACCAGAAAGCCGTTCTCAGCGGCTGCTTGCGCTGCCGCCAAGGCAGGTGCCAGAGCTTCATCGACCCGCTCTAGTCCCAGGCTCATAAGGTTGTCCGTGGTGGCGTCAAGGCGCCCCACCTCCGCCCCAAGACCCGAGAGGGCCTCGACGATCAGGCGGTAGCGCCGGTTGAAGAAGTCCCGGTCCAACAGCTGCCCGTCGCGGACCCGAAGATCCTCAAAGCGAAGCGCCATCTTAGCCTACCTTCATCGGCACAGACTCGCCGATCGCATCCGGGTGTTCAGCCTTCAGCGCATCGAAGGTCGCCGCCTTGAGGGTATAGCGCGCGCCGGGTTTAAAGCGCGCGTTGGCGAACATCAGCGGTCGCTTGATGCTCACCTGGTAGTGGGTGGGTGCCTTAGCCATGCTGGCCTCCTAAA
>CAZHYF010000399.1:0-1507 GCA_964536635.1 uncultured Rhodospirillaceae bacterium
CTAACCGAAAGGCCCTGGCGCAAGCGACATGGCAGACCGCAAAGACCTGCGCTTTCCCAGCCGCGAGGTGGTGGGCGAGCTGGAGGAAAAGAAGTCGATCTTCTTGGCCCATCTGGTGCCGTTCGAGGCCTTTGAGGCGCGCCTGGCAGAGCTGCGCGCGCTCCACCCCAAGGCTGCCCACCACGTCACCGCCTTTCGCCGCATGCTGCCCGAAGGGCGCATCGAGGAGGGCGCCAAGGACGACGGCGAGCCCGGTGGCACCAGCGGCATGCCCAGCTTGCGCACGCTGATGGGCGCCAACTTGGTCGATGTCGGCTTGGTCACCGTGCGCTATTTCGGGGGCACCAAGCTGGGCACTGGCGGTCTGGCGCGGGCCTATTCGGGTGCGGCCAATGTGGCGATCCAAGAGGCCGAGGCTGCGGGCGTTCTGGAGCCCTGGCGCAAGATTGAGCAGGTCTGGCTGTCGGCAGGCTTTGACCGCCAGTCGGAGCTTGAGCGGCTGGTGGCTAGCGCGGGTCTGGCGGTGCTGGACCGCGCCTATGACGCGGCGGGCGTGCGGCTGTTGCTGCAAGGCGCGCTAGAGGAGGCCCGCGCTGTCCTGGCCGACTATTGGCCAGAAGACCCGTGACGGCCGCGCTATGTGTGCAGCATTGGCACAGCTCGGCGCAAATCTTCAACCTGCCCGCCATAGCGCCTGCAAACCCACCCTACAGTCTACCCCAATTCTTGCCAATAACGGGGGTAGGCCATGGTATCGCTCATGCTCGCAGCAGGACTCGTCTATACAATTCCGGCCGGTTTGCTGGCGTGTCTAGGTCATGAACTCATAACATAGATTTCAAATGCCATGGATTGTGATTCCCACCTTGTATGAAGGAGGAGCCAATGACCAGCTATGCACTGACAGACTTTGAGTGGTCTGTAATCCAACCCTTGCTGCCGAACAAACCGCACGGTGTTCCCAGAGTCGATGACAGGCGGGTGCTCAACGGCATCTTCTGGGTCCTGCGCACCGGCACCCCGCGGCCAGCCTTACCATCGGACTTTGACCCCTATACGACTTGCTACAATCGCTTCGTGCGTTGGCGCAAGGCAGGCGTATTTGATCGAATTATGAGCGCGATAACAGAGGCTTACGAAGGCAATGTTCAGATGATCGACAGCACGACGGTGCGGGTCAATCAGCATGCGGCCAGTAAGCTGCTCGGTCGGCTCGGGACGGCACGATCTTTCTGGCCGACAAAGCCTATGATGGGGATTGGCTCCGCCAGGCTATTGAGCAGGGCGGAGGCGCTCCGAACATTCCCGCTAGGTCAAACCGGAATTGGAAACCATGCTTCTCGAAAGTGCTCTACAAACAGCGCAACCGCATCGAGCGTTTCTTCAACAAGATCAAACACTTTCGCCATGTGGCTACGCGATATGAGAAACACGCCGCCAACTACCTGGCAATGTTCAAGCTGGCGTCACTTGCCATCTGGCTAAGATTTATGAGTCTGTGACCTAG
>CAZHYF010000400.1:0-1505 GCA_964536635.1 uncultured Rhodospirillaceae bacterium
CCCGGACGATCCAGCAGCTCGATACCATCGGCGACCAGCGCATCACGCAAGGCATCCGCTTTGGCAAAGTCCTTGGCTGCGCGCGCATCAATCCGCGCCTGGATCATGGCTTCGATCTCTTCGGCGCTAAAACCACCTGCGCTCGCGCCCTGGAACCAGGCCTTGGGATCGTTCTGCAACAGGCCCAGCAGATCGCCGCCGCCCTTGAGCTGCGCTTGCAAGGCTTGCTTCTCTTCGGACTCAGCCTTGTTGATCTCAGTCACCAGGACGTGCATTTCGGCCAGGGCCAGCGGTGAATTCAAGTCATCGCCCAGCGCCGCCAGGACCTTAGGCGCGCTGCTCGCCTGGCCCTCAAAGCCCTCAAGCGCACGGTACATGCGATTGAGCTGGGTCTTGGCGTCTGCAATCTTGTCCTTGTTGAAGTCCATGGGCGCGCGGTAATGTGCCGACAGCAAAACCAAGCGAATGGCTTCACCCGGCGTTCCTTCTTCCAGCAGTTCGTGCACGGTGAAAAAGTTGCCCAACGACTTGGACATCTTCTCTCCATTAACGGTCAAGAAGCCGTTGTGCAGCCAAGTGTGGGCCATTTCCTGCCCATTGGCGCAGCAGGACTGGGCAATCTCGTTCTCATGGTGCGGAAAGATCAAATCCAGCCCGCCGGCGTGAATGTCAAAGCTGGCGCCCAAGGTCTCGCGCGCCATGGCCGAGCACTCGATATGCCAGCCCGGACGCCCGCGTCCCCAAGGGCTGGGCCAGCCCGGTTGGTCCTCGCGCGATGGCTTCCAGAGCACAAAGTCGCCCGGATGGCGCTTATAGGGCGCCACTTCGATGCGCGCGCCCGCGATCATGTCCTCCATGTCGCGCTTCGACAGGCGGCCGTAGTCGGCGTAGCTCTCGATCGCGAACAGGGCATGCCCTTCAGCCTCGTAGGCGTGGCCCTTGGCGATCAGCTCTTCGATCATGGCCACCATCTGCGGGATGTAAGCGGTGCAACGCGGCTCGTCGTCGGGCGCCAGCGCGTTCAGCGCAGCGATGTCGGCGTGAAAGTTGTCGGTGGTGCGCTGGGTCAGCGCATCGATGCTCTCGCCATTTTCCTGCGCGCGATCAATAATCTTGTCATCCACGTCTGTGATGTTGCGCGTATAGTGCACAGCCCCCGCGCCATAGACCTGACGCAGAACACGATAGAGTGTGTCGAACACCACAATCGGTCGCGCATTGCCAACGTGGGCGTAGTCATAAACTGTCGGACCACAGGCATAGAGGCGCACCTTGTTTGGATCCAAAGGCGCAAAGGCCTCCAGCTTGCCGGTCAAGGTGTTTTGAAATGTCAGGCTCATGCCAAGGTTCCTCTTGAGGGGTCCGGTGTGGGGGGTGACGGCAACCGCCAGCCAAAAAAGCCAGTCCTAGCCAGCGAGGCGCGTCAGGACCCGCGCTCGGTCGATCAAGGGCAGCAGGGTCGCCATTTCGGGGCCCTTGGCCTGCCCGGTGATGGCCAAGCGCAG